>DEII01000010.1 GCA_002352385.1 Methylococcaceae bacterium UBA2778
CAAAATATTAACTCGTAACACGCCCCGAAATTGGTGTTGATGGTGTAGGAAAACTATGATAATTTAACACATTTTATTCTGATCTGGCTCTTGGACAACCTCCTAGGTGTCACCCACGCGGCGTGCGTGAGAATGGCGGTCATTACCGCCGCGCCTGTTTCACCGCCCAGCATCATCTTCCTCAGCATCAACTACGGAACTATCAAAAGGATAAACCGAATGGCAGGTCGCAATCACTTATTTGTCCCCGGTCCAACCAATGTGCCGGATTCGATTCTCAACGCAATGCATGTCCCGATGGAGGACCATCGCTCGCCGACATTCCCGGATTTGGTCAAGCCGTTGCTGGAAGACCTGAAAAAGATCTTCAAAACGGAATGGGGCCAAACTTTTATTTTTCCGGCAACCGGAACGGCTGGCTGGGAGATTGCTTTGACCAATACGCTGTCGCCCGGTGACAAGGTCCTCTCCTATCGTTTCGGGCAGTTCAGTCATTTGTGGATCGAAGCGGGCAAGCGCCTTGGTCTCGACGTTCAATATGAAGAAGTGCCTTGGGGCGAGGGGTATCCGTTGGACAGGCTGCAGGCAGCGCTGGCGGCTGACACCAAACATGAAATCAAAGCCATTCTGGCCTGCCATAATGAGACGGCGACCGGCGTGACCAGCGATATCGGCGGCATCCGTGCCGCTCTGCATGCTGCCGATCACCCGGCGCTGCTCTATGTGGATGGGGTCAGCTCGATCGGCAGCATCGATTTCAGGATGGACGAATGGGGCGTGGATGTCGCTGTCACCGGCTCCCAGAAAGGATTGATGCTGCCGGCGGGCGGCGCCATGCTGGCGTTCAGCCAGAAAGCGTTGGAAGCTCGTTATACCGCGCGATGCAAGCGCTCCTTCCTGGATATCGCGGACCAAATCAGCAACAACGAGCAGGGCTATTTCCCATACACTCCCTCGACGCCGATGTTGCACGGGCTCAGGAAGTCGATCGATCTGCTGCTGGAAGAGGGGCTAGACAATGTGTTCGCCCGTCATCGCTGTCTGGCGCAAGGCGTTCGCAAGGCAGTGGATGCGTGGGGACTGACATTGTGTGCCAAAGAACCGAAATGGTATTCCAACTCCGTTTCGGCGATCGTCGTGCCGGAAGGGTTCGATGCGGTCGATGTCATCAGCACCGCTTACCACAAGTACAATCTGTCGCTGGGCGCCGGGTTGACAGAAGTGGCTGGTAAAGTCTTCCGCATCGGCCATATGGGCGACCTGAACGAGGTGTCGCTGCTGGGTGCGATTGCCGGTACCGAGATGGCACTGCTGGACAGCGGAATCACCATAGAGCCGGGTAGCGGCGTCGGCGCGGCGCTCGAGCATTATCGCACAGTCCCGTAGGTCGGATTGGGCGCGCTGCCGATGAGCCTGAAGTCGACACCGAATCTGAATGCGCGCCGTAATCCGACGCCTGGCTCATTGGGCTACACTACGCGAATTCGGCCGACATCCGTAGGGCGGAACGCGAAGCGGTTCCGCCGTCCATTCCCATCGATGATTGAGTAAGGAGAACATAAGATGAGCAAACCCAAAGTCATCGTGACGCGCCGGTGGCCCAAGGCGGTCGAGAAGCGGCTCGTGGAACTCTACGACGCGCAGCTGAATGAGGACGATCATCCGCTGACCGTCGCCGAGCTGCAGGACGCCATGAGAAGTGCCGATGCAGTCTGCCCCACCGTCACCGATCCGATGACGGCCGAAGTGCTGAACGTGCAGCCGCTGCGGGCAAAAATTCTGGGGAACTTCGGTGTCGGTTTCAATCATATCGATGTCGATGCCGCCAAGGCGCGCGGGCTGACGGTCACCAATACGCCGGAGGTTCTGACCGATTGCACCGCCGACATTGCCATGCTCCTGCTGCTCGCGGTCGCGCGCCGCGGCATGGAAGGGCATGAGCATGTTCGTCGCAAGGAGTGGACCGGCTGGCGGCCGACCCATATGCTGGGAACCAAAGTGACCGGCAAGATTCTCGGGCTCATCGGCATGGGGCGCATAGCGCAGGCTGTGGCGAGAAAGGCGCATCATGGCTTCGGCATGAAGATTCTTTTTGTCGATCCCTATCCGCCGGCGCAGAATGTGGTCGATGATCTGCAGGCCCGACGGTGTGAAAGCCTCGAGGAGCTGCTGAACGATTCCGATTTCGTCTCGCTGCATTGTCCGGGAGGGAAGGAGACCTATCACTTGCTGGATGCTGAAAAGTTTCGGATGATGAGGCCCGGGGCCTACCTGATCAATACGGCGCGCGGCGATGTCGTGGACAACCGGGCGCTGATCCTGGCGTTGAAGAACGGTACGATCGCCGGAGCGGGTCTCGATGTGTATGAAGGCGAACCTGATCTGGATCCCGGTTTTCTGGAGCTCGATAATGTGGTACTGCTTCCTCACCTGGGCAGTGCTACGGTGGAAACCCGCGAGGCCATGGGAAATCGGGTCATCGACAATCTCGAAGCCTTTTTTGCCGGCAAAACCCCGCGGGACAAAGTGGTCTGATCGCTGTTCAACGCCGCAAATCCGATAACGGACAGGCAAAGTCATGCCGTGTCGAAGCGACTGAGAACGGCACTGACTTGCCCACAGCGCCCATCCGCTCTTCCCAGGAATCCAGCATGAAAATTCGTCTGACAGACGCTCTGTTTGCCCTGCCGCAGTATCTGCTGCCTCATCACCTGCTCTCCCGGTTCATGGGGTTGTTGACGCGCTCGCAGAATCGCTTTTGGAAAAACCTCTTTATCAAGTGGTTCGTGTGGCATTACCGGGTCGACCTGAGCGAGGCCGAGCAGCTCGACCCCGGCGCTTATCCGAGTTTCAACCGCTTTTTTACCCGCGCGTTGAAAAGCGGCGTTCGGCCCATGCCGGAAGATCCGGCAGTCATCGTGAGCCCGGCCGACGGCGTGGTCAGCCAATTTGGAGCGATCACTGACGGTGAAATAATACAGGCCAAAGGTAAGACCTACGGAGTTGCCGAGCTGCTCGGCGGCAATGTTCGGCAGGCCGAGGCGTTTCGCGGCGGGCGGTTCGCGACGATTTATTTGTCGCCGCGTGATTATCACCGTTTGCACATGCCCATTGCTGGCAGGCTCGAGGCGATGGTTCACGTGCCGGGTCGTCTGTTCAGCGTCAACGCAGCGACGACTGCAGTGATCCCGAATCTGTTTGCCCGCAACGAGCGTGTGATCGCCTTTTTTGAGACCGAAGCCGGACCAATGGCGCTGGTACTGATCGGCGCTCTGTTTGTCGCCAGCATCGAAACGGTCTGGCATGGTGTGGTGACGCCGCCGAAGGGGCAGCGCATTCGAACCTGGCGTTATCAGGACGGTGCACCCCTGCTACAGCGCGGCGAAGAGTTGGGCCGTTTCAATATGGGGTCGACCATAATTGTGCTGTTCGGTGAGCAGCGTATCGAATGGGGCGATCATCTATCGTCTGGCGCCGCAATCAGGATGGGCCAGCCCATCGGTGTAATGAACGCGCCTGTTTTTAGCGCATCGACGAAGCATGGGTAGGTAAGCCGAGAAATGATCGCTGTTGGACCGCTCCCATACGCAGGGATCCCTGAGGCTGATTGTACTACCCTGTTTTTATCCTTTATGCTATAGGGCTGAAAACGGGCAAGTGCTCGGTTATCGTAATGCCCCGGGTTTTCGATCACTGACTAACATAACAACAATTAGCCCGCCTTTGATATAGGTCGCCCAATCCATTCTCGAGGCTAAGCAAGATGATCATCTACTCTTTTTTGGCACTGGCATGCAGCCTGTTGTACAGCGTCAGCGCCGTATTGTGCAAATACGGGTTGCAGCACAACATCGACATCCGATCGCTGTCAATGAGCAGGCTGGCTCAGTTTCTGATTCATAATAAGTGGTGGATTATCGGCGTTTTGCTGAGCGGGATCGCCAACGTCGCCATGATTGAAATTCAGGCGCAACTGGACGTTTCCATCGTCTATTCTCTGCTGAATTTTTCCTACATTTTCGTCCTGGTACTGGGGCACTACTTTTTGAATGAACATTTGAGTCGGGATCAGTGGCTCGGCGTCGGCACTGTCGTGCTGGGAACGCTGATGATTCTGGGGATCGAGAATCCGGTTACCGGGCAGGATACCAATTTTGGCAATCTTATGGTGCTGACTGCCGGCGCGGTCATCGCGGTCGGCGCTCTGATCAGCATCGCCTATCAGTATAAAAAACTGAATTATGAGATTCTTTACGCCATCTGTACCGGTATCTGCTTCGGCTGCGTCGAAGCCTATCTTAAGGCAAGCACGAATCTCGTCGCGTCCGAAATTGGGGACTTCTCCATTTTTTCCCTCGACAGCATCTCCTGCTTTCTTACTATATGGCCGTTTTTTGTGATGTTTGCCTTCGGCGCCATCGGCTGGGTGTTCCTGCAGATCACCTATTCGCATGGCAATGTGTCGGTGACGATTCCGGTTGTTGCTGTGACGCAGCGCATCGTCTCCATGTCCAGCGGCTATTTTATTTTCTCGGAATATTTTACCTTCATGAGGGGGTTGGGTATTTTGACGATCATGTTGGGCGTGTTCATTTTGATCTTTTCCACGATCGATCTCGATGAGCCGACCACAGTATGAATATCCTTACCGCCTCTACGCTGGCATGCAGTTTCTTTTATGCCGTGGGTGCGATCATCTGCAAGTACTCCATGCACGATCTGCAGTCCCGGGCCCGCTTGAGCATAACGGAATTAACGTTCTTTCTGATCCGGAACAAGGTCTGGATCTTCGGTATCATCATAACCCTTTCGACCAATTTGACCGTCTTGCAGATCCAGTCGGTCCTGGACGTGTCGGTCGTTCATTCCATCTTGAACACTTCCTACATCTTTACTCTGTTGCTGGGCTATCTGTTTTTGGGTGAAGTGCTGAGCAAAAGCCAGTGGATTGGAACGCTGACAGTGATCATCGGCACAGCCATTATTCTGTTCATCGACAATCCGGTCACGGGTCAGATGACCAACAAGCACCGTTTGCTCGACATCTCTTTGGTCTCCGGCGTCGTGATATCGATATTGATCGTTATCGCCAACAGCCGTTTGCGGAGCAATTATGAAATCTTCTACGCCATTGCTGCGGGGATGGCGTTTGGGAACTCCCAGATCTATGTGAAAGTCACGACCAATTTCATCAGTGATGAAACCGGTGGTTTTTCCGTACTTTCGATACAAAGCATTTCTGAGTTGATCCATGTGTGGCCGTCGCTGGCGGTGGCTCTGTTTTCGGTGATTGGGTTCATCTGCATGCAGATCTCATTCTCCCATGGCAAGGTCTCGATCACGGTCGCTTTGATCGCCGTGATATCCCGGGCGATTTCCACTTCCAGCGGCTATTTTGTGTTCGGTGAGTCGTTTCCGCTGGAAAAGGTGATCGGCATCATGGTGATCCTGCTGGGGGTCTTTGTGATCACCTTCGCGTCGGTGCGCTCGAATTCGGTCGAGGTCATTTCTGCTTCACGGGCGTGAGATGAAAACATTCATTCTGAAACAGTTATGATCTATATACTACTGGTACTTTTTTGCAGCTTCTTGTACGGCGTCAGCGCCGTTTTGTGCAAGTACGGCCTGCAGCACAATGTGGACCTGCGCACTTATTCCTTGAAGAAGCTGCTGATGTTTCTTGGGAAAAACAGGATATGGGTGGTTGGCGTGCTGCTCAGTTTTGCGACCAACATAGCGATCGTGGAACTGCAGTCTTTTATCGATGTATCGGTCGTCTACCCGATATTGAATTTTTCCTATATCTTTGCATTGGTATTGGGCGGCCTGTTCCTGAACGAGGTATTGACGAAGCATCAGTGGCTGGGTGTGATGACCATCGTGCTGGGTACGTCGCTCATCATATTCATCGAGAACCTGCAAACGGGGGAAGGGACGAATACCGCCAGGCTGCTTGTCTTGACAGCGTTGTCGGTCGTCGTGATCGGCGCATTGATCCTCGCCGTGCGCATCAAAAAAGTGATCAACTATGAGTTGTTCTACGCGGTGTGCACCGGAATTTCCTTCGGCAACGTCGAAACCTACATTAAAGCCAATACCAATCTGGTGACCGATAAAATTGGTTATTTTACGATCTTTTCGCTGGACAGTGTCGTCGAGTTTATGACGCTGTGGCCGTTTTTTTTTCTGATTGCGTTCGCCATCGTCGGCTGGGTCTGTATGCAGATCACTTACTCGCATGGCAACGTGTCGATCACTGTTCCGATGTTTGCGGTCATTCAAAGCTGCGTTACCTTTTCCAGCGGCTACTTTATTTTCGGCGAGCATTATTCGCCGTGGAAAGTGATCGGTGTCATAACGATCATTTCCGGCGTGGTGATGCTGATCAATTCGACCATCCATCTCAAGGAAGATCCCCATACGATCTGATCCTTCAATTCGAAAGCGCTCGATGGACCGGAGCTCGAAAAGGAAGGCGAGATACGAGGTGCTGTTCTTGTGTCCTTCGCTGGTGGGGGCCGGTGTCGAACGTCGGGTCTGCACTTTGCTCAACCATTTCGATTCCGACCGCTATGCCGTGAGCCTCGGGTTGTTGAGGCTGGAAGGTGAATTTCTAAACGAGGTTGGAAATGTCCGGATTCATCATGTCGAACCGCCGCACGCCCGGCTCAATCGGCTGCTGTCCCTGCCCCCTTGTATACCGACCGCTATTAATTTCCTCGCGGCGGTTTGTCAGCAGCGGCGGATCGTGGCGCGCGTACAGCCTGATATCGTCGTCACCTTTACCCTGGAAACCACCCTGCCGTTGTCGCTGATCAGTGGAACGCTGAAAGAAAGAAACGTCCGCTGGGTGATCTCGGAGGACAGCAATACATCCGAGGCCACGCTTCACTGGTGTAAAAACAGATGGCTGGCTTCACCTATACTCGCATTGTTGCGCGGCGCCTACCGAAAAGCGGATGCCGTCACCGCCGTCTCCACCGCTGTCGGCAAGGCATTGCGCACACATTATCGGATTCCGGATGGCGCGATCACGGTTATCGCCAATCCCGTCGACAGCGACAGAATCCGGCGATCAGCAGAGAAGACAAGACTTTCCGATGCGAATGTCCCATTTGTTCTAGCTGTCGGGCGCCTGGTCAAGGTGAAACGGTTCGATTTGCTGCTGAGGGCCTTTGCGGAAGTGAGGAAACAGCGGGCGATGAATCTTGTCATTCTTGGCGAGGGGCCGGAAAAACGGATGCTGCAACGGCTTGCGGAGCGGCTGGGCATTGCTCGCGATGTGACCCTGCCTGGCTTCGTATCGAATCCCTGGGCCTACATGCAGCACGCAAGAGTATTCGTGCTGACATCTAAAACCGAAGGCTTCGGCAACGTTCTGGTAGAAGCCATGGCCGGCGGCTGCCCCGTGATATCGACCGATTCCGGTGGGCCGGGCGATATCATCGTCCACGACAGGAACGGTATCATTGCAGCGGACAATCCGCATGCCATCGCTGTGGCGATACTGGAGCTGTTCGACGACGAAACAAAACGAAAGCGGTTGATCCGAGCGGCTGCCTCCGACCTGAGCAGGTACAGGCCGGAACGGATCTGCGAAGCCTTTTGTCGCCTGTTCGATGGGGTGCTTGGCCTGTCGTAGCCGCCCGTGCTTGGGGCGTGGATGTGTTGTTGATTTATCTATTCGGCTTTATTGGTATAATCGAAGCGTCTGTGTCGAGCAATGTTGTCCAACTGGTAGCAGGAGGTTCACATGACCATTTATCCGCCTTTGGAAATCCCCGATACTCTGGCTGCCGGGCCTGGTCCCGGCAACACCGATCCGAGAGTGCTCGAGCGATTTTGCAAAACCGGCGTCGCCGATCACATGCAGAAAGATGTGCTGCGAGGCATGGCCGAAGCAAAAGAGATGCTGCGCGAGGTGTTCGGCACGAAGAATATCCACACCTTCGGCGTTGGCGGCACCGGATTCAGCGGCCTCGACTGTATGTTCAGCCCGATTCTTCCGGGCGATCGGGTCGTTGCCTTTGTCAACGGCACATTCAGCGGCCTCGACGGCCTCGCCATCCGCATGAAAGCCGCCACCGGAGACGAACTGGCCGCCGATTCGCTGAACCCGAAACCGGCAGGGGTCACGATTGTCGATGTTCCGCATGGGCAGTCGGTCACCGGCGATATCGTCGACGACGCGCTGGCGAAACATAAACCGATGTGGGCATTCATGGCGCATTGGGAAACCGGCAGCGGTCGTGTCAACGACCTGCAGGGCTTCAACGACGCATGCAGCAGACATGGTGTAATGGGCATTGTCGACGTCGTATCCAGCCTCGGCGTTGCCGATTTCAATATCGACGACTACCAGGCGGTCGTCGCCTGGGCCTCCTGTCCGCAAAAGGGCATCCTCAGTCTGCCTTTGACCTATGCGCCGGTCAGCTTCACCGACCAGGCGATCGACCTGGTGGCCAGACGTGGCTGCCACACCTATGTCCATCACCCGATCCTGGAAGCGCGCCACTGGGGGATCGTCGATGGCGCAGACGGTCCTGCCGGCTACCATCGTACCCATTCCGGTTATGCGGTCGCGGCCTTTCATGAAGCACTGCGCATCCTGCTGACACACGGCCGGGCGCAGAAAGTAGCCGATTACACCTATCACGAAAAAGCACTCAGGCAGGCGGTGGAAGCGATGGGCTGCACAGTCACATCGAACATGACCAGCCTGATTGTACTCAATTTGCCGGGCAAATTGGCCGGTTCCGAGAAAGAGCTGGTGATGGGCTGTCGCGCCGAAGGCTTCGGCATCTGGACGACCCTGTCCGAACCGGTCCAGATTCGCATCGGCATTCTCAACCAGCTGACGACCGACGCCATCACCGACATCGTCAGCCGCTTCGCCGATGCGATGTTGAAGATGGGGGCCGAGTTCGACAAGGATGCGATCATGAATGGTCTGAAAGCCTATTACGCATAACTCCCGCTCATTCGAGCGTGAGCGTTTTCGGGAATATCATCACTTGAACGGAGGCTCCATGTCATCGTCAACCCATGGTTCGTCGGCCAAGGCGATTTTTTATGCGTTTTCGGCCAATCTCGGCATTGCCATCGCTAAATCGCTGGCGGCGCTGTTTACCTCCTCCGGCAGCATGCTGGCCGAGGCGATTCATTCCTTCGCTGATTGCGGCAATCAGGTGCTGCTCTATTTTGGACTGCGCCAGTCGACCAGGCCAGCAGATGAAGAACATCCGCTGGGCTATGGCAAGGCCAGTTATTTCTGGAGTTTTATCGTTGCCATCCTGCTGTTTACCATGGGCGGGCTGTTTTCGATTTATGAAGGGCTGCACAAACTGGAGGCCCCGGAACCGCTCAACCATGCCTGGGTTGGTTTGCTGGTCCTGGCGGCTTCATTCGGGTTGGAATATTTGAGCCTGAAGGGGTGTCTCGCCGAGATCACGCGTTTGCGCGGCGACAAGCCGCTTGTGCATTGGCTGAAAAACACGCGCAACGCAGAACTGGTGGTGGTACTGGGCGAGGACAGTGCGGCCCTGATCGGTTTGGCTCTGGCCTTTGTGTTTGTTCTCATGGCGCTTGTGACCAGCGACCCGACGTATGACGCAATGGGTTCGATTTGCATCGGCACCGTCCTGTTGGTTATTTCGGCATTCATCGCCTGGCGCATCAAAGGCCTGATCGTCGGTCGCTCGGCCGACCCGGAGTTGCGCCGGGCCATCGACGCTGTCATCCGCGAGGATGATTCGATCGACACCCTGTTGAATTCGATTACCATGCAGCTGGGTCCGGGCATCATGCTTGCAGTCAAGATCCGCATGGTGCGCGGTATCACAATCGACCAGGCAGTGGCGCGCATCAATGCGCTGGAGCGCCGGATCAAAGAGCAGGTTCCGGAAGTCGAATGGTGTTTTGTCGAGCCTGATGTTTGCGATTGAAGCGCTCGAGAAAGCGGTCTGGTCAGAGTGCAAGTCGTCGGCCGTACCCAAGAAATGACAGGTGTCCAATCAAGGAAGCAAGCGCTGAGGCTGGAGTGACCGTTGTACATCCGGCCGAAACCGGCAATCCATCACCAACCACCAATGATCAGTCCGCAATCCTCACCACCGTTCGCCCGGTGACTCGGCCCTGGATATAGGCCTCGAACATATCGGGCAGGCGGTCGAAAGGAATTTCGGCGCTGACGATCGTCTCAATATGGCGCGGTCTAAGATCGGTTGCCAGACGCTGCCAGATACGGGCCTTGAGCGCTCCTGGACAGATGACCGAATTGATGCCGAGCAGGCTGACGCCCCGAAGAATGAAAGGCATCACCGTCGTATTGATTTCAATTCCTCCTGTCAGCCCGATCGCGGCGATGCTGCCCATCGGTTTGACCGTGCGCGTCAACCAGGACAACAGTTTGCCGCCGACGCAATCCACCGCTCCGCCCCATAAGCCTTTTTCCAGCGGGCGTTCTCCCAGGCTCAGCTCCTGACGGGGCAACACTTTTGCCGCGCCCAGCGACTCAAGATAGGCCGTACGTTCCTGCTTGCCGCTGACCGCGATCACTTCATAACCCAATCCTGACAACAGATCGATCGCAAAACTGCCGACACCGCCCGTGGCGCCGGTGACCAGCATCGAACCCAATTCCGGCGACTGGCCGTTGAGCTGCAATTTATCGACGGCCAGTGCCGCGGCAAAACCGGCGGAACCGATTGCCATCACTTCGAACAGCGACAGCCCGTCGGGCAGAGGAATGATACAGTCCCCTGGCACTCTAACATACTCGGAATATCCTCCATCACGGGTTTCGGACAGTTCCGAACCGCAAACCAGGACTTCATCGCCGATGTTGAATCGCTCATCGTCGGAGCGGTCGACAATACCGGCCACATCGATACCGCCCACCAGCGGGAATTTTATCAAAATGGTGCCTTTGCCCGTCGCGGCCAGCGCATCTTTGTAGTTGATCCCTGAATAAACGGACTGGATGACCACGTCGCCCGGCGTGAGATCATCGAGCGTTATATTTTCAAAACCGGCATGTATCCGACCATCTTTCGAATTGATTCGAAATGCTTTGAACGTGTTCATGAGAAATGCCTGCTATCTTCGTCTGCTCGACTGAACGCACATGCATTCCGCAAGCCGTGCAACGGCTCGGCGGTGCAGTCATTTGGTCTTCATCGGGGGAAGGTTGGTTTGGCCGATATGGTGCCGCCAACGAGCCTTGCGGCATACAGCTCCTTATCCTCCGGTGACGCTCATATGCCTGAAGATCAATGGCTTGTCCGTGAGGTCGAATTCGTGTCGTTCGGGTTTGATCGCCATGCCTGCGACGATGGCTTTTTTCAACGGTTCGCTGTCGCCCGGGTTGGCGCGCAGCACCCGCTTCAGATCCACGGAGTGCTCGTTTCCCAAGCACAACAGCAGCCGTCCTTCCACGGTCAGCCTGACCCGGTTGCAGGTGGAGCAGAAATTATGGCTGTGCGGGGAGATAAGACCGACGCGCGTTTCCGTTCCTGCAACCCGAAAATATTTCGAGGGTCCGCCGGTCGATTCGGTCGTCGGCAACAGGTTGAAGAGGCCCGCCAGGTCCGCTTTGATCGCATCACTGGAATAGTAGGCTTCCGCCCGGTCGTGATCGCCCACCGCGCCGAGCGGCATCTCCTCGATGAAGCTGATATCCAGCCCCTGCTCGACGGCGAAGGCAACCAGATCGGCCACCTCCTCATGATTTTGGTTCTTCAAAATCACGGCGTTGATTTTCAGGCGCTTGAAACCGGCCTCCCGCGCTGCCTGGATTCCCTTTAATACCTGCGTCAGATCACCGATCCGGGTGATCTGCTTGAACTTGTCCGGATCCAGCGTATCCAGGCTGATATTGAGCCGCTTGACCCCGGCCGATTTCAAAGATGTCGCTGTTTTATCGAGCTGTGAGCCGTTCGTGGTCATGACCAGCTCTTTCAGTCCCTGCAGTTTGCCCAGTTGATGGATCAACCCCAGCGCGCCTCGGCGTACCAATGGCTCGCCGCCGGTGATGCGGATTTTTTTCACGCCCAGCTCGACAAAGACTTGCGCGAGGGCAAAAATCTCTTCCAGTGTCAGGATCTGCGCCCGTGGCAGAAAGGTCATCTCTTCGCTCATGCAATAGATGCAGCGAAAATCACACCGGTCGGTGATCGATATGCGGATGTAATCGATGTGTCGGCCGAAACGATCGATTAACTTGGAGTGGGTTGCTGGATTCATGGGTTTCAGTCGGAAAACGTGACAAGCAGTTGTGATGTATTCTCTCACGTCGAACCGCGACAGCGCAAAATTTAGAATCATCTTTTTGACCCGCCGAATCGGTCGTCGTTCAGGTCCTGTGGCTGCGACCGATTTCAAAACGGGCGGGGACGCCGCGAATGAGTCGCAATTTTATTCGCAGCGTCAATTTCGTCTCGCGTCAGCGGATGCTCCCGGATAAAATGAGGAAGTTTAGCTGAACACACCGATGGCCTTATCGAATCGATCATGATGAACAGACGACTCATTGCATTGCTTTTTTTGATCACCGGGCTGAGCCCATTGCATTCCGCCGCCGAGCCTGACACCTGGATTCGCCTCGGAGTACTCGCTTTTGGCACGGTAAACTGGGAGTTGAACACCATCGAACGGGAAGGGTTGGACAAAAAGCACCGGATCAAGTTGATAAAACGGTCCGTCACCAATCCGCAAGCGGCTAAAATCGCCTTGCAGGCGGGTGCGGTCGATATGATCGTCACCGACTGGCTTTGGGTCTCCCGGCGGCGCGCAGACGGTGCCGATTTTGCCTTTGCCCCATATTCTACGACGGCCGGAGCGCTGATCGTACCAGCGGCTTCGACCATAACCGGAATAGAGGAGCTCGTTCACAAGCGCATCGGCATCGCCGGTGGAGCGTTGGACAAGAACTGGCTGCTGCTGCGTGCACTGGCCGAAAAAAAGGCACGGATCGATCTCGAGGCGTCGGTGGAAAAGGTGTTCGGAGCGCCGCCGCTGTTGAATCAGCAGATGCTTCAAAACAATCTGGATGCACTGATCAACTACTGGCATTATGCGGCGCGCCTGGAAGCGCAAGGCTACCGGAAGCTGCTCGATGGGCGTGATATCCTGATCGGGCTCGGCGTATCCGAAGCCGTACCCACCCTGGGCTATGTCTTCAAAGAAGAGTGGGCCGATAACAACAGGGCGGCGGTCAACGGCTTTTTAGGCGCCTCGCGTGCGGCCAAGGATCTGTTGTGTCGATCCGACGCCGCTTGGGGCGGTATCGTCGAACTGACCGGGACCGATGACGAAGCGGTTCAGGCGATGTTGAGGCGCCGCTATTGTCAGGGGCGAATCCGCAGCTGGGGCGGCACCGAGAAAAAGGCGGCGCAACGGGTCTATGACCTGATCTATCGAGCGGGCGGCGCACAGCTCACGGGGCAATCCAAACACCTTCAGCCTGGCACCTTCTGGTCCTATGAAGTCGATCAGCCCTGACCGTTGAAAACAGTCAAGGTCGATGGTTCGATGCAGGTCGAGGCCGTGTGGCCGGAATTCGGTGAAGCCAACCGGCGGTTTCCGGGCGGCAATCGATACGGCTGAGTGACATGCGTTCAGACCTCTTTTACCATGCCGTCTCGCTGATTGCGCTGTTGCTTCTCTGGCAGGGGGCGGCAGTTCTGTTCGACACCAATCTACTGCCGACGCCGCTGACGGTTGCGCGGGTGCTCATTGCGGAGATCGAATCCGGGCAATTGCCCTATAATCTCGGGGTGACATTGGCACGGCTGGCGGTCAGTTTTATGCTGGCGATGCTGCTGGGAACGGCAATCGGCATTGCCTTGGGAAGACATTCCCGGCTGGACCGTTTTTTCGATGGCTGGCTCATTATTTTTCTGAACATTCCGGCGTTGGTGACGATCATCCTCTGCTATGTCTGGTTCGGGTTGGTCGAAGCTGCCGCCATCCTTGCCGTTGTGTTCAATAAAGTGCCGAATGTGGTTGTGACGCTGCGGGAAGGAACCCGTGCATTGGATCGCAACCTGCTCGACATGGCGCAAAGCTACCGGTTCGGACAATGGAAAACCCTGCGTCATGTCATCTGGCCGCAGCTGTTTCCTTTCATAATGGCGGCGGCGCGCACCGGACTCGCATTGATCTGGAAAATTATTCTGGTGGTGGAGCTGCTGGGCCGCAGCAACGGCATGGGGTATCAGCTGCATCTGTTCTTTCAGATGTTCGACGTGGCCGGCATACTGGCTTATACGGTCGCCTTTATCATCGTGATTCAGCTGATCGAGAGCGCTCTTCTCAAACCACTCGACCGCCGGGCCCGCAGGTGGCGTCGATGACTGAAATTCACATCGACATCGAAGAGAAAGTATACCCGGGGGCGGGTGGCGCCCAGCCGCACCTAGCCATCAAAGACCTTCGTATTTCACTGCACAGCGGCGAATTCGTCTGCCTGGTCGGCCCCTCCGGCTGCGGCAAGACCACTCTGCTGAATATCGTCGCCGGGCTGGATAAGGATTTTCACGGAGAGATCAGGCTGCTTCACGGCGGCAAGCCGAAGCCGCTGGTCGGATACGTGTTTCAGGAGCCGCGGCTGCTGCCGTGGCGGACCGTGCGTGAGAATATCGAACTGGCGTTGCCGGCGGCGCCGGATCATGAGGCAGTGACGCTGTTGTTGGAGGCCCTCGGTCTGTGTCAGGTCGAGGAGAAATATCCTGAACGGTTGTCCTTGGGCATGCGGCGCCGGGTCGCCTTGGCGCGTGCCTTTGCCATTCAGCCTGATCTGCTGCTGATGGACGAGCCGTTCGTATCCCTGGATGCACCGGCGGCGCGGCGTGCACGCCGGCTGCTGATCGATGTGTGGCGTGAGCGGCCGCATACGGTGCTTTTCGTCACCCACGACCTGCGCGAAGCGATCGTGCTGGCCGATCGACTGCTTTTTCTCGCACCGTCGCCGACCTCCGTCATACATCAGATGAAAGTGCCTTTGACCAGGAAGCTGCGCAGCGATGAGCAAGCCGTTGAAACCTTCCGCCACAAGCTGCTGTCCGATTATCCTGCAATCAGGCATTTGCTTTGATTGCGGCAATTCCCTCAGGTCTTGCGCCATATCACCGGTCGGTGGCATGGCGGGTGCGTTGGTTGTATTGTCAGCACCTTGTTTTTAGCAGGGTTGCAATGCTGGCACGAAGTCTGCTTAATAGATCATTGCATAACCTCTTCTACTTGGTCACCAGCGTCCGGTTGTGCATGCGTTGCGGCAGATGGGTACAAACTCACCGTTGTCATCCACAGGGCATTTTTGTATCACTGCCGATAAACGCAACGCTTTGCAGCCTACCCACCACCGGGCGCTGGTGAGTTTTTTTCGGTTGAATTCTGCAACGGTCCTTGTCTCGGACAGCCACTCGGGCGCCTCACGGCCGGATTGTCACCAACCATGCCTCGAAATGTTTTGGCTGAAGTGCGCCGCTTAAGGCCATGCGTTTATGGTCGGCCGTATAAAAATAGGTGCGCGGCAGCTCGCCGAACCAGGAGGAGTCGATTTCAAACCGCAAGCCCGGATCGTTGGCCTGAGCAAAAATCCATGATTCGATCGTGTTCAGTCGATGCTTTTTCAAAAGCGCCTGCGCCTGATCACCGACCGCGGCATCATCTGTCGAAATCATCACGACATCCAGGTTCGGGTGATTGCGCACCGTTTCGGACAACAGCCCCAACTCTTTCAGACAGGTCGAACAGTCCATCGACCACAACATCAGCATCAACGGCTTTCCCTTTCTTGCCGCCAGAATCTCCTTCAGACTTCCTGAGACAAACGGTTTCGGGGTCGCGGAAGAGGCGTGAACCGAATCGCTCAGGAATAGCAGGCACAGGATGATGCCCGCCAGAACTCTGGCGGTGCGTTTTGATAAGTCTGCGAAGTGTGTTTTCATAGTGCAATAAGGAACAGCAACGAAATCGCTTTAGCCCATCCAATTTGACCAGTCCGGTTCGCTATTGATGCGGAATCGGCAGCAGTTGGTAGCCGTGATCCTTGCTGTTCCAGGACAAGAAGACGGTTTCGCCGTCGTCGAGCAGAAACGGGTGGCCCGAGGCGCTTGCCGATTCGGCAAGCGTTCGCGGGGGCACCCAGCTGTTGCCGCGGTCCGGAGACTGCAGCATCCGGATACGCGTTTTCTTGCCGTCGAACTCTTTCCATACCAGCAGTACCTGCTCGTCGAAACTGAGGAGGTCGGGGTGACCGGCCAGCGCGTTCATTTCGCCGAACGGCATGGGTTGAGAAAAGTTCTGTCCGCGGTCGTCCGAATAGGCATAGAACAGTCCTTTTCGTCGGCGTCCCTGGGTGAACCAGGCGATATGATAACGACCGTCATCGGCGATCGAAAGCGCGGGCCCATGCTCGGGACAGGCGTCGATCTGCCAGTCATCGTCGGTCACACGCCGCGATGTCCACGTTCCTCCCTCCGTCAATGTCAACAGGCCATGATCACGAACGCTGCCGGGATAAACCATCCGCTTGAACAAGACCGGCGCCCCGGATGCATCGAAGTCCAGCGCGGTGCGGCAGCAGTCGCACACCGAGTCGACCGCTTTGTGATTGGGGATTTGTCCGCTGATCGGTTCATTCGACAGCGTGTAAAAAAGCGACACTTCTCCGGTGGCAGCCTTGTCGCGCTCGTCATGCCAGAAAATATAAATTTGCCCTCTGGGGCCGACAGCCAACAGATCCTGATAGTGTTTGGCTGTGTCAGCGTGATCGCTCACCGGTGCCGGCGGGCTGAACTGTTTGCCGCCGTCCGAAGAGACGGTGAAATAGGTGGTCCACGGTTGCGGCCCATCGGCGAAGTAAATCACAAACACTCTGCCGGTCGGATCGATGGCTAGGGCGGGGCGGTCTTCGGGTTGCGCTTTGATTCGCTGCGGTGTGGAATTGACCGCGACCGGGTCGCTGAAGGTCGCTCCCCGGTCGTTGGAAAAATCGACATAGACGTACTCGGCCGTTGGGGTCAGGCGCCACAGTCGGCCATCCGGACCAAAAGCGGTCGTAACAACCTCTCCCACAGGAGCGGACCGGTCTCCCGCCGGCTTTTGCGCCGGCGGAGCGATGCTGCAGCCTGACCAGGCCAGTATGAACAGCAGCAGTGAATGTCTGAATCGTTTCATGGGTCAAATGAGCGAGAAGTGACGGGCAAATGACAACGGCTGCGCTAAGATCGCGTCCGCATTGCGATGTTCAACGGGGGGGTCAAAAGTTAAAGTTCAAGGCTCCGATCACCCGGTAATCGAGCTCGTCCTGATTGCCGTTGAAATCGGAGATCAACGGAACGCCGAATGAAACCCCGAGGTTCCAGAGCGAGCTGCCGATAAATCGCACGCCGGGTGAAAAATATAACTGATTGCCGCCGGAATTGCCATCGACGATGCCGTTGACCGTCTGCTTGTCGCGCCATTGGCCGTTCAACTCCAGCACCAGGTCCCAGGCAACCTCGCCCTTTGTGATATCCATCAAGCCCGGCTCGCCGGAGCCGATGCGGTAGGCGATTGCTGCGTTGTAGTTGAAGAGATCACCCAAGTCGGTGCTTTGCGAGCCTTCCGAGACGATCGTATAGACGGTGCTGACGTTCAGCGAAAGCCGTGCAATGATCTGGGTGTAAGAAAGCCCGAGGATGCCGTCCCAGGAGCCGGAGCCCGGCTGCAGTTCGGTCTCCAGGCGGACCCCTTGATTGGACGCTTCATGGGTGTTCCCGGTCGGTGCTTTAAGGCCGAACAGGGCCGAGGCGTTCATCGTTCTGGTTTCGTTATGGAAGAATCGGTATTGTCCGAAAAAGATCATATCCCCCAGGCCGTCTGCGTTTCCAAGGTCCAGGACGACGACCTCAGCCGGCTCCTCTGCGTCGTGATCGTTCTCGGCGACAGAATCGCCGTCATCGTGGTCGGATTCCCCTTCGTCGTGATCAGCATCACGATCGGCGTCGTGGTCCGTTTCTTCCGGGCCGATCTCCAGAGCGCCGTGTCCATCATCATGTTCGGGTTCTTTTAAATCATTGCGAATCACGTATGGGATTCGCAGGGCCGATCGTGAAATTATCGGTCAGGCCATAGGCGGCGCTGGCCGATGTCACGCTAAGCGATGTGACGCTGTGCAGATCGGCTTCCGGATCATTTTCGCGTAAAAACTTCATTTCGGCGTCGGTGAGGCGGTCGAATTTCACGAATTCGGTCCGCAGGCCAACCGACCATATACCTTTTGGCAACGTGATCGCCGATTCGGTATTGATCGGCCCGGCGGTCGGTGCGCCGCCAATGCCGCCACTGCCGGTATGAGTCGCCCAAGCGGGGCCGCTGAGCAGCAATGCCAGCCAGAGAGTGCTGTTTCTGATCTTATTCATAAGCTTACACAATGCCTTTCTTGTTGTTGTCGATTGTTGCATTAATTCAGCCAAATTATGGGCCGGGAGCTTTTGGTGAAAAGCAGAGTCCCGCTTGCACATCCGGTTCAATGAAGCAGATAGCATGCCACGAAAAGAATAACGGGAATGATAACGGTTTTCGTTTTCGAATGGATGATCACATTTGAAAAATGCGGCATATCACGCACTCGTACTCGTTCGTGTACGTGATATGCCGCATTGTTCGTCTCCTTGCCCGACAGACCCATTCCGTAATCCTGTCAATCCTGAAAAATCTTGTTAATCCTGTCTTTTCTAAGCCGCGGTCGACGCCGTGCACCCGAATCGACTTGCGCTGAGCTCCTTGCTACACTATCGTCGGTCGAGCCTGTGGGCTGTTTTGCTGGTTTCTGAACTTTAGAAAGGCGTGGGCAATGAAGGGGGCAGAACGATTCTGCCAGCCCATCAGGCGGGTAGTAACCCATCGTCCCCAGACGATTTTTGAGGCATTATGAATGGCGGCACCAATGGAATATACCTTAGTCGAAGGCCCCAACGTTCATTTACAACGAAGGCGGGAAATTCTCAAAAAATATCCTGAAGTGAGGGAATTGATTGGTCCAAACCCTTGGTCAGCCGTGTGGATCGTTGCTCTGGTTGCCGTGCAGTTCGCGGTCGGATTCAGCCTCACGGGGCAACCGTGGTGGCTTGTGATCCTTGTCGCGTTTCTATTTGGGGCCTTTGTCAACCATGCTCTTTTCGTACAAACTCATGAGTGTTGCCATAACGTCGTATTCAAGAAAAGCTGGAAGAATAAAGTGATGGGGCTGATATGCGACTTTGCGCTGGTGACACCGTCTGCCCTGGCCTTCAGAAAATATCATCTGATGCATCATAAATACCTGGGTGAGTATATTATGGACCCGGATATTGCTTCCGAACGAGAAGCCGGATTAATCGGCAACAGTGCCTTGATGAAGGCGCTTTGGCTGGCTTTCTTTTCGGTATCGCAGGGGCTTCGCCCGATGAAGATTCAGCAGGTGGACATGATGGACAGGTGGATTGCCGCAAATTTTATCTCTCAAGCGGTCGTGATTTCGCTGACGCTCTATTTTCTTGGCTTCACGGCGCTGTTTTACCTGTTGGCGTCCACATTTTTTGCGCTGGGTTTGCACCCGGTAGGGGGGCGGTGGATTCAGGAACACTATGTTACAAAAGAGGGGCAGGAGACCTATTCTTACTATGGCATCCTCAACAAGACATGCTTCAACATGGGATTCCATAACGAACATCACGACTTCATGAGTATTCCATGGAATAATCTCCCAAAAGTAAAGCAGCTGGCGCCAGAATATTATGATAACCTGCATTCATACAAGTCGTGGACATGGGTGCTCTGCAACTTTATCTTCAATTCGGAGATGTCGGTTTTCAGTCGAATCGTTCATCCGCCGAAAGGGCGGGAAAACTTATCGACTCGCTCCGGTTAGCCTTGCCTTAAGAGCGGGCTGCGCGATTGCCGTGAGGCCGCCTATGCAAACTGGCGGGCTGTTGAGCGAGATAGTCCGTAAATTCCCCTGCTGAACATGGCTTATGGTAGTAGAAGCCCTGCAACAGGTCACAGTGTTCCGAACGCAGCAACTGGATCTGTTTTTCATTCTCGACCCCTTCGGCGATCACCGTGAGGTTCAGGGCTTGAGCCATGGCGATGATTGCTCTTGTCAATGACGCATCCTGCGGGTTGGTGCCGATTTCGTTTATGAATATTCTGTCGATCTTCAGTGTTTTGAATGAGAAGCGCCGCAAATAGCTCAATGATGAATAGCCGGTGCCGAAATCATCGATGCTCAGGCTCACGCCGATCTTAGCCAGGTCGTTGAGCAATGAGCCGGTATCCGGATTATCGTCCATCAATATGTTTTCGGTCAGCTCCAACTCCAGTGCGTCCGCCGTCAGATCGTTGCGCTTCAGTGCCTCAGAAACAGTGCTGACAAATTGACCGGTGTGCAGCTGGCGGGACGACACGTTGACCGAGATCTGCAGGTTCGGGTGCCCTTGGCTGCGCCACTTTTTGATCTGCCGGCATGCCGTATTCAAGACCCACTCACCGATGTCGATGATCAAACCGGTCTCCTCTGCGATGGGAATGAACCTGTCAGGGGTGATCATCCCGAATTGAGCGTCATCCCAGCGCAACAGTGCTTCCGCTCCGATCAGATTGCTGTTGTCGGCATCCACCAGCGACTGGTAGTGCAGAAACAACTCGTTGCGTTCCAGGGCGTGCCGCAGATGGTTCTCGATCTTCATCCGTTCCATCGCGTGCTCATTCATTTCCCGGGTAAAGTAATGAGATGCGTTGGGCCCTTGCAGTTTGGCCTGATACATGGCTGCACTGGCATTGCGCAGCAAAACCGATGCGTCTTCTCCATCTTCCGGGGAAACCGTGATGCCGATACCGGCGGATACGAACAGTTCGGTATTATCGACATGGAAAGGCTGTGCAAAGCAGTGCAGAGCTTTTTCAGCAATGGCCTCCGACTGGTCCGGCCGCTTGAGATCAGGCAGAATCACCAGAAATTCATCGTCGCCCAAACGGGCCACGGTAGCTTCTTTGCGTACGGATAATTTCAGGCGCCGCGCGGATTCGATCAGAAGCTTATCGCCGAACTCATGGCCCAGTGTATCGTTGACATTTTTGAAACGGTCCAGGCCGACATATAGCAGCGCGACAAATCGTCTCGGGTAGCAGTTGGCCATAACCAGCGCTTGAGACAGACGGTCGAGGGCCAGCAAGCGGTTCGGCAGACCGGTCAGCGCATCATAGTGCGCCTGATGTAATAATCGCTGTTCCTGTTCCTTGCGGTGAGTAATGTCTTCTTTTACGGCCAGAAAATGGGTGATCGCACCATCGGTTGCTTTTATCGGGGAAAAAAAACACTGCTCCCAGAACAAATCGCCATTTTTCTTCCTGCTCGCTAATTCACCGGTCCACACTCCGCCCGCGGCAAGTGTCCTCCAAATTGTTTCATAGGTTGCCTGCGAAGTTTCATCGGATTTCAGAAACCGCGGATTGCGCCCAATCACCTCATCCATGCGATAGCCGGCGATTTCGAGAAAGTGGGGGTTGACATATTCAACGCATCCCTCGTTGTCAGTGATGATCACTGACACAGGGCTTAATTCGACCGCCTGCGAAAATTGCCGCAAGCGATCCTCGAGAAGGCGGCGTTGCGCCTCCGGAAGTTTTTCGTCATGGGCCGGGTTGAAACCGCTGTCACGTAATCGATTCACTGTTTGAACTGTGCTTGCTGCTCAAAGAGTTGAGTAATGAATTGCTTGAACCATACCATAATCAGTAATCGAGTTCCATGCGTGTTCATGAAGACCCGGAATTTTTCGTTTCAGGTGTAATCGCCCTTTGCGGGCGATCAAATACCCATATTGCTGAGGGTCATCATGATATCATTCAGCATGGCGGTTATCCGTGGGTGGGTGACTTCAAAATGGGTGATGGAATCTTTTATTCCTTCGTTCAGATGGTGATCGTCATCGTCCGGATGTTCCAGTTTTTTTTCAAGGTTTTCCACGAGCTTTTCGAGCCTTTGCTTGGATTCGGCATCGTCTGTGTGCAATTGGTCGATTTCTGCGCGAAGTGCATCGAGTGTTTCAGTCAATTTCTGTTTCATGTTGGTTCCTGTTTACAGATCGAGAAGTGAAATTTAGTTCCCATTATAATGGATGATTCAGCTTAAATCTGAAGCGCAAAACCGATGATCGTTCGATTCCTTAAAGCCTCCTTGATTCAATTGATACGCTGTTATCAACTATTGATTTCGCCCTGTCTGACGCCTACCTGCCGCTATCGACCGAGCTGTTCCTATTATGCGATCGAGGCCATCCGGGTTCATGGGCTTTTGAAGGGCAGCTGGTTGGCTATGAAACGAATTCTGCGTTGTCACCCGTGGGGGGGGCATGGGTATGACCCGGTGCCGCCGCAACGGATGTCGGAGAAGCGATCCTTCCCGAACGATTGAAACCGACTCGTTGGCAGTGCCCGGGGATAAACCAACGCCAGTAAAGACGGAGTGCTCATCCGTGTTCATCTGTGTCAATCCGTGGCTGATATTTTCGCGTTCCTACGGAGGACCATGGGGGCAGAAGAACTCTGTCCGGGTTAGCTAACCCGGACAATGTAAACCGAGAAATGAAGGATGCCCGTTTTTGTTTATGGTTTTTCAAAAAAGCCCGCTGTTCCTTCGCGGTTAACCGGAAACGGTCACTGGGATTTGATCAGGGTAATGCGGTGCAGTTTATCGTCAATGGTCATTCGATAGCGATTCAACACGCTCATGCCGAGTAGTTTGGTACCGTCCAGGCGCTCGTCTTCGATAAAGGCGACATCGACATCGATCAGCCTTTCGGGGCCCAACTGCAGAAGCGGTAACGGGCCAAACAGTGCATCGACCTTGCCGTTGGCCGTTTGAATCGTGCGTAATTCATAGGTCTCTCGGTCGAGGTTCAGTTCATCCATCATCGATTCGGGCAGCACAACATAATCGGCGCCGGTATCGACCAGCAGTGAGACATTCAGCCGCTCGGATCCATATCCCCCAATGGTGGCCTCGACCACATGGTGATTGCCCCGCCGGGTCGTCTCGAGAACAATCGGCGGCGGACCGCCGGATTTCTTTTCCAGGATAACGACCCGTTCGATCGTACCGTCGAAATCCTGGGTCAAAATGTAGTTGTAACCCGAAAGCAACTGCTGCAACTGCTTGACCGGCCTACCGCGAACAGGTCGCAAGAACTCATTTTCTATCAGGTGAATACCTTCGATTGTGATACCGTGATCGGCCGCAAGGCGCTCAAGCTGCTCGGCGATGCTCAACGTCGTCATTCGGTCGCTCCCGCCATTCTGCCCAAATGCTTCGGAAGCCGCCAAGGAGACGGCCAGTATGACAACGCACAGGCATTGACGCCAGATTTGTTCCCCCCGCTTACGAAGAAGTACGATCGTTTCCTGCCGGGGGAGCGGCGAGACGCAGTCACCGCCGGCTGGCCCGCCGATGATGGCCGTTGTACGCATGCTAGGCGGTTACCGCTCGACCGTACCCAGTCCCTTTTCCTGACTGGCGTAATAGGCCGAAATGTCGAGAATATCCTCCTCGCTGAGACCGCTCGCCAAACCGTTCATCATCGGATTGCTGCGTGCCCCGCTCTTATAGTCCTGCAAAGCCTTGACCAGGTAGCTTTCATACTGTCCGGCAAGACGTGGGAAATTCGGATCACTGTTGTCCCCGGTCTCACCATGACACGCTGCACAGGTTGCCGCTTTTTCTTTGCCGGCTTCGGCGTCACCGGTAATCGTAGCGTCGTTTGCGACCAGCTCGAATTGAGCAAGATACACCGCAATATCCTCGACGTCCTGCGGAGTGAGGCTATCCGCATTGCCGTCCATAGCGCCGTGTTTGCGCTCATTGTCGGCATAGGATTTGATTGAGGCGATTATATAGTTCGTATGCTGGCCGGCCAGCTTGGGGACGTGGTATCTCGGGTAGGCATTGGCATAGCCCGGACGGGCATGGCATCCGGCGCAGGTCTCGAATTTTACCCGGCCCGCCACCCCATCGCCTTCCGCATGAACCCCTGCGCCCGCGAGGAGGGCGACGGTTCCTGCAACAAAAGAAAGCCTCTTTAAAATTTTTGTTCTCATCGTGTGTGCTCCAGTGTTTTTCGAAATCGTAAAGGCCGGTCGTCAGATTAAGGGCATGTCACGAAATAAGTATCGCATCTTACTTGTCTTTTTGTCCGTCTTCTGCGTTGCGGCAACGGTTACATAACTAGGAGGCTGTCCGAGAATAGCGATCGTCGCGAGGGCGAGACTGATTGGCCGCAGTAGATCAGTCTATTCTCGGACAGCCTCCTAGGCTATGCGCCCATTGCCGCGCCTTGAAGACGAACAAAAATCCGGCGCAATCTGCAACACTTATTTCGTTCCATTCCCTTATTCCATGTCAGTTGCAGGTCGACCGATTCATCCACCCACAACCTGTCATGCCCCGGATGTGACTCATCTCAGGCCGTACCAAATTGGACGGGTCTTTCCCCTGCTAAGATTATACTTGTACTTTGTGCTCGATTCAGCAGCGCGGCGCCTAAATTGGAAAAGAATCGGCTCGATTCTTGAATCCTCTGGCATAATACACGTAAATTTAATGGCAACCGAGGTAGGATGCGCATTCATCTGATCGCGATCGGTATCCGCATGCCGAGGTGGGTACAATTGGGCTATGACGAATACGCCAGACGGATGCCGCGCGAATGCGAACTGGTACTGAAAGAAATCGTCCCGGGAAAGCGGAGCAAAAACAGCGATGTGCGGCGTATCATCAGGGATGAGGGAAGATGCATGTTGGCGGTGATTCCGCCTTCTTCACACATCGTGGCGCTCGATTTGGCGGGACCAAACTGGAGTACGGCTCAAGTAGCGGAAGCGCTGTCGCGCTGGCAGAACACAGGAACGGATCTGTCATTGTTGAGCGGTGGACCGGAGGGACTTTCGGAAGAGTGCAAAACCAGTACGGCGGAGACATGGTGCCTCTCCCGCTTGACTTTCCCGTACCCGCTGGTGCGCATCATCGTGGCTGAGCAGCTCTATCGGGCATGGAGTATTCTGCGGAACCATCCCTACCATCGCTGTGCATGAGTAGGCGCCAGGAACTGCCTGGCCCGAAACAACTGGGGGCATCGGGAATGAATGACACGTATGACATCATTTTGGCCTCGTCGTCGCCGCGACGCAGGGAATTGCTCGATCAGATCGGCGTGCATTATGTCTGCTCGCCGGTCGAGGTCGATGAAACGCCGCGTCGAGGAGAGTCGCCCGAGCAGTATGTAGTGCGTCTTGCCGCGACGAAATCGCAGTCGGCTCGACAAGCAGAGAAAACCCGCCTGCCGGCGCTTGGCGCCGATACCGCTGTGGTCCTGGCGGGTGAGATCATGGGCAAGCCGCAGGGGCGCGATCATGCACTGGCAATGCTCGGTCGACTGTCGGGACGGCGGCATCAGGTCATGAGCGCAGTCTCCGTTCGTTCCCCGCAACAGCATTGGCAGGCGTTGAATGTCAGCATGGTCCTTTTTCGGTCGATCGGCCGGGAAGAGATGCTCGCTTATTGGGCAACCGGCGAGCCTGTCGATAAAGCGGGTGCCTATGCGATTCAGGGCTTGGGGGCTCTGTTTGTCAAACATATCGAGGGCAGTTTTTCCGGTGTGGTCGGCCTGCCCCTATATGAAACAGCGCACCTGCTGAGAAAAGCCGGTGTTTCCCTGTTGAGGAGTGAATCGAACTAAATCATGAGCGATGAAATATTGATCAATGTGACCCCACCCGAAACGCGGGTCGCTGTTGTGGAAAACGGCGTTCTGCAGGAGTTGATCATCGAACGCACGCGCAAGCGGGGGCTTGTCGGAAACATCTACAAAGGGCGGGTCTGCCGTGTTTTGCCCGGGATGCAGGCGGCTTTCGTGGATATCGGCCTGGATCGCGCCGCCTTCCTGCATATTTCGGACATCAACATCCGCGATGCCGAGCAGTTCGGTTGCGATAATATTGAACAGCTGCTGCACGAAGATCAGGAGGTGGTGGTTCAAGTCACCAAGGATCCGCTGGGGACGAAAGGGGCGCGATTGACGACGGAATTGTCCATTCCCTCACGCTACCAGGTGTACATGCCCTTTTCGAGTACCAACGGTGTTTCACAGCGGATCGAGTGTGAAGATGAGCGGGAACGTCTGAAATCCTGTATGGAAGCGTTTCAGCAGGAATTTCAAACAGGCGGTTTTATTGCGCGCACGGCGGCGGAATGTGTGGAGGAGCGTGTGCTCCGCTCGGATATGGCGTTTTTGCTGAAACTGTGGCATTCGATCAGTGAACGGATCCAATCGGCGGAGGTCAAAACGCTGGCTCATAAAGACTTGCCTCTGACTGTTCGCACATTGCGCGACCTGTATCGGGAAGAAATCGAAAAGATCCGCGTGGATTCACGCGAGACCTATCAGCGTTTGATTCGTTTTGCCGAAGAGTTCGTTCCTGAAATCACGCCCCTCATCGAACTGTATACCGGGGAGCGCCCGGTTTTTGATATTTATGGCATCGAAGACGAGATTCAAAAGGCGCTGGCGCGCAAAGTGCCATTAAAATCGGGCGGACGCCTGGTCTTCGATCAGACCGAGGCGATGACCACCGTCGATGTCAATACAGGAGCCTATGTCGGGGGAAAGAGCCTCGAGGAGACCATATTCAAAACCAATCTGGAAGCGGCACGGGCGATTGCACGGCAGCTGCGGTTGAGAAACCTGGGTGGGATTATTATCATCGATTTTATCGATATGCAGGATCCGGAGCATAAAAGGAAGGTATTGCAGGCGCTGGAGAAACATTTGCAAAAAGATCACGCGAAAACATCGATCAGCGAAGTGTCCGCGCTCGGCCTGGTTGAAATGACGCGTAAAAGGACCCGCGAAAGCCTCGAACATATTCTGTGTGAGCCGTGCGGCGCGTGTGGCGGCCGCGGCGTATTGAAAACACCTGAAACGACCTGCTTTGAAATCTTCCGGGAAATCATCCGTGAAGCCAAGCAATATAATCTACAGTATATGCTGGTGTTGGCTTCGAACGAAGTCGTTGAAATGCTGCTCGATGAAGAGGCCGATAACCTCGCGGAACTCGAGCGGTTTCTTGGCGTGCGCATACGGTTTCGCGCCGAAGCTCAGTACAATCAGGAGCAATTCGATGTCGTGCTGCTGTAGTGACGAGCGGCTTCTGAAACAGCCACTGCGGATTTCGTGCGCCTGATCGTCCATTTTACCCGCACGACGTGGTATGCGGTGCTTGCCGGAGTGATCGTCGCGGCGCTTCTCCTGAGCGCCGCACGGGTGCTGCTGCCCATGGCCCAAGAGTATCGGAGCTATTTCGAAACCGAGCTCGGCTCGTACCTGGGCCGGCCGGTCTCGATCGGTCGGTTGGGCGCACGCATGCAGGGTTTGCGTCCGGAATTGGTGTTGAGAGACGTTTCTGTTCGCGATCCCGGGGAGGGCGGGTCGATGCTGAAGTTCCGTGAGATGCGGCTGCGCCTGAACATGATGCGGCTCATCTCTACCGGAGAGTTTCAGCCCCGCAGCGTATCCGTGGTTGGCGCAGAGCTGTCGGTCACAGTGGAAATGGACGGCTCCATTACGATCGGCGGATTAGAGGACGAGGATGAGCCGCCGCGCTGGTTGTCCGATGACGGTCGTTGGGAACTGCTCGACAGCCATATTCAATGGCAGGATCTCAAGCGCAATGGTCCGAGGCGTGACTTTTCGGATGTCGATGTTTGGATCGTCAACGATGACGGACGTCATCAGGTCAGGATCACGCTGGATCTGCCGGCGGCATTGGGGCAATCGATCGATGTGCGGCTGGATTATCGAGGCGATCTCTTTCGGCCCCGGGATGGGTCGGGTGCCCTGTATGTCGAAGGCAAGGCTGTTCGGCTGGGTCAATTGTTCAAAGGTGAAAGCGCATACGGCTATGCGATCCGGCAAGGCACAAGCCATTTTCGCCTGTGGGGCCATTGGCGGCAGGCGCGCCTGACAAAACTGTTCGGCGAAATTCAGTTGACCCGGCCGGAATTCGCTCGCCATACGGATGGTGCGCCGGAAACGGCGAATGTGTTTGCATTGAAGCGCTTGGGTGGCTGGTTCCGCTGGCATCAGGAGGAGGATCACTGGCAATTGGCAGCGGATCGTTTTGCTCTCACGGTCAATGGTGAGCCGTGGCCGAAAAGCCGCTTCAATGTCGCGGTGCAGACCGGCGCGGGATCGGAAGGGGGCAGAACCCGGATTGCGGCCTCCTATCTCCGGTTGGGCGACGTCGAAGAGCTGCTGCTCTCTTTCAATCTGTTGTCGCGCTCACAAAGGAGAGACTTGAAAAAAGTGTCGCCGCGAGGTGATCTGTTTGATTTTCGGATGATCGCCGATTCATCCGGCTCGGGAATCGATCACTTTGCCGCATGCAGTGATTTCACGAATATTCACGTCAACGCTTGGCGTCGGGTGCCCGGCGTGAACAATCTCTCCGGCCGGATATGCGGCAATGAGACGGAGGGACGGGTGACGCTGACGACATCCAATGCGGGATTGACCGTGCCTTCCGTATTTCGTCGTCCGCTCTCGATCGATCTGTTGGAAGGGCGACTTCACTGGCGGCGGCAAGCGGATGGGTGGCGGTTCAGTTCGGATCGGCTGCATCTTGTGGCGCCGGATATTACCGCTGACAGCCGTTTTCAGCTGGTGTTGCCGAACAGCGGCGCAGCTCCTTTTCTGGATTTGCAAACGGAATTCGAAAGCGAACGCGTTGCGACGATCCGACAATATGTTCCCACTCCGCTCCTGCCGAAAAAACTGACCGGCTGGCTGGATCGTCTTGTTGTTTCCGGGAAGGTGGACCGGGGCAGGGCGCTCATCTACGGCCCGCTCGATCGTTTTCCCTTTGTCGACAACGATGGTGTGTTCCTGGTTTTGTTCGACGTCCAAAAGCTCGAGGCGGTATGTCATAGGGACTGGCCTTCTCTGAAGGATGTGAAAGCCGAATTTGTTTTCGATAACGACCATCTGACTATTACCTCAAAAGGTGGGCGGTTGTTGGGTGCTTCATTGCTGAGGGCCGAAATCGAGGTGCCAAGCCTGACCGGCGCCCAGGTCGTGCATGTGACCGGATCGCTGCAGGGTGATTTGAAGGATGGCGTCGACCTTCTTCGACAGTCGCCGTTGCGGGCGCGGCTCGATCGTTTTCTGCCGTTTGTTGCGTTGAGCGGGAAGCATCGCATCGACCTGAACATGGAGCTGCCCATCAGGAGCAAAGAGGAGGAGGTGCGGATCGATGGAACGGTGCAGGTCAAACAGGCGCAGCTGCGTTTTTTGAGTCGGGAACTGAGCATCGATCGCATCGATGGCGCCATTCATTTCACTCACAATGGCCTTGACGCCAGGGGAATCAAAGCGTCTATAGCGGGTGCTCCGGCCGAGATCGATATTGTCGATGAAAGTGATTCGGTCGCGGTTCGACTCAGCAGCCGTGTGGAGATCGATGATCTGCAGGCGATGGCGCCGGGTGCTTTTTGGCGTTATCTCAAAGGTGGCACGAACTATCGGATCGACGCCAGGATGGCGAAACAGACATCGAATAAAGGAGCGTCACTTCGGCTGGCGCTGTACTCGGACTTGACCGGTGTCGAAATTCTGCTGCCGTCTCCCATTGGCAAAGAGGCCTCGATCGCCCGTCCGTTTTCTCTCTCGTTCCGCTTGAGCGATGCGGGCGAAATACCGGTCAGCCTCAGCTACGGAGAGCACCTCCGCGCACAACTGCTTTTTTCCGAGCGTGCGAACAGGCTGGCATTAGAGAAAGGAACGGTGGTGTTGGGTGAAGACTATCCGAGGCTCGATCAGCGAGACGGATTAAGCATTATCGCCCATATGAAAAACCTCCATCTCGAGCATTGGTACGGGTTGCTGAACCCGGGCGGCGAAAACAAGCCTGAATGGCTCGAGCGTGTGCGCCGGCTCGATTTGCAAAGCCCCCGTGTTTATCTGTATGAGCAGGATCTGGGAATGGTATCATTGCAACTGCAACGGTCTGAATCCGGCTGGTCGGGGACGTTGAACAACACCTATGCCAAAGGCCGCTTGCACTGGCCGGCGTCGCAGCAGAATGATTCGGTATTGACGCTTGACCTCGATTCCCTCTCCATCCCGAAATTCCCCGACAGGATTGGGGGCACAGATGAGAAAAAGGCGTCGATCGACCCGCGCCGCTTGCCGGATCTGAACTTAACGAGCCAGCATCTGGTGTGGAGGGGGGTCGATTATGGTCGACTCGAACTGATAACGAAGCGACGCTCCTATGGTCAGCAGATCGATCATCTGAAACTGTTTTCGGATAACCATCGGTTCACGCTTTCAGGCCATTGGAAATATACCGACTTCTACGACTCCACCCAGATCACCGGCGAGATGGTCGTCGAGGATGTCGGATTGTTTCTGAAAGGGCTGGGGCAATCCAATGTAATCAATGAGACGAAGGGGCATTTCGATTTTTCACTCAGCTGGAGTGCGGCACCCTATCGCTTGACTGCCAGCCATTTGGAGGGCGATGTCAATATGCTTTTTGGAGCGGGCCGGTTATTGACCGTGGAGCCGGGCGTGGGGCGGGCCTTGGGGATGTTCAACCTCGATGCATTGAAACGCATGCTGCTGTTCGATCTGAGCCATCTGTTCGGGGAGGGATTGGCCTACGATCAAGTCAAAGGAGCAATCAAACTGACGGATGGCAGCGCCAAAATCGAACGATTCGTGATCGAGGGCGTGCCGGTACGCATTGAAATCGATGGGCGTATCGGCTTGGAGGACGAAAAGCTGGACAATGTCGTCACCGTGACATCCAAGACAGGTGCGCCGTTGGGTGTAGCTGCTCTACTGGCGCAACAACTGACGGCCAACGCGGTCAAAGGAGTGGCTCGCCGAAAATATTCGGTCACCGGCAGTTGGGACGACCCGGTGATCACGCGGTTGCCGGTCGAAAGTGGCTGGCTGCAGAAAGCCTGGTCGGGGATGACGAACTCTTCCGAAGCGGATTAGGCTGGATCGGCTGGATGCCGATCAAGCGATGGCGTTTTGAAACTTGATGACACAATCGCGTGACTATGAGCGGGAAAGAACGATGATGGGTGCTGCGGTTCAAATGGCTTCCAGCCCGAATGTGGAGGCAAACCTGATCGAAGCTGAACGGCTGATCGCGGCAGCGGCCGATGCGGGCGCCAAGCTGATCGTATTGCCCGAGAATTTTGCCTGCATGGGGATGAGCGAGTTCGACAAACTCGGCATTCGGGAGGATGATCACTCCGGCCCGATTCAGGAGTTCCTCGCCCGAATGGCGCAGCAGCATTCGGCCTGGGTTGTCGGCGGCACTGCACCGATGGCGGCGCGGTCGCCGGATAAGGTGCGCGCCAGCTGCCTGGTTTATGACGATCGAGGGCGCAGGGTGGCGCGCTATGATAAGATCCATCTGTTCGATGTGGATGTGCCGGGGACGGATGAGCGGCACCGTGAATCCAACACCATAGAAGCAGGCGACCGGCCGGTCGTATTGGAGACGCCGTTCGGCAATCTGGGGGTTGCGATCTGCTACGATCTGCGCTTTCCGGAACTGTTTAGAAGCATGCTCGATGATGGCATGGAGATTCTCGCCGTTCCGGCAGCATTTACCGCGGAAACCGGCGCGGCCCACTGGGAGTTATTGGTGCGGGCCCGGGCGGTCGAAAACCTGTGCTACGTCATTGCGGCCGATCAGGGCGGTTTCCACTTGAACAACCGCCATACGTTCGGCGGCAGTATGATCGTCGACCCCTGGGGCGAGGTGCTCAGCAGGCTGGCGAACGGTACCGGCCATGCCTGTGCGGAGATCGATCTGAGCCGGTTGTACAAGGTTCGTCAAACGTTTCCGGTTCTGCAGCACCGTCGTTTGGTTTGCCAATAGGAAAAACGATGACAACCGTTTGCGGTTGCCGGCTAACAGTCGATGGAGTTGGGTCCTGATTTTTCGAAAACCGACAACCGGGAACGGATACAGACGATGAATGACATTCTAACGCTTGCACAACAATCGATACTGACGCCGGCCGGCCTTGGCGCAAACGATATCGATCGGGTCATGGCCCACGTGCTCAGCGCACCGGTCGACACGGCGGATATCTATTTTCAGTCCAGCCGCTATGAATCCTGGCTGCTGGAAGATGGCATCATCAAGGAGGGCAGCCACCATATCGAACAAGGGGCGGGAGTTCGTGCCGTGTGCGGTGAGAAAACGGGCTTCGCCTATAGCGACGAACTCGATGTCCGTGCACTGCTGGAGGCTGCCCGCAGCGTGCGCGCCATCGGCCGCAGCGGGAAGCAGGTAAAAACCCGGCTGGCAGCGTCAGGCCCGGCGCTGCAGCTCTATCGGCCGGTCGACCCGCTGCAGTCTCTTTCCGAAGATCAAAAAATTCAATTATTGCACCGGATCGATCAACAGACCAGGGCGCTGGACCCCCGGGTCGAGCAGGTGATCGTGAGTCTGTCCGGTGAGCATGATGTCGTTCTGGTGGCTGACCAGGACGGCGCCATGCATGGCGATGTGCGGCCGCTGGTGCGTTTGAACGTCAGCGTGGTCGTCGAGCAGGGGGGGCGCAGGGAACAAGGCAGCTCAGGCGGCGGCGCCCGAATGGACTATCACTACTTTCTGGAGCAGGATCGCGCCATGGATTATGCGCGGGAAGCGGTCAGGCAGGCCCTCGTCAACCTGGAAGCGGTCGATGCGCCGGCCGGCAATATGACTGTCGTTCTGGGGTCGGGTTGGCCCGGCATCCTGCTGCACGAGGCGATCGGCCACGGGCTCGAAGGCGATTTCAACCGCAAGGAAACGTCGGCTTTCAGCGGCCGCATCGGCGAACGCGTCGCCTCGGATCTATGCACCGTCGTGGACAATGGCACATTGCCGGGACGGCGTGGTTCACTCAACATCGATGACGAAGGCACGCCCACCCAAAACACCGTGCTGATCGAGAACGGCGTACTGAAAGGGTATTTGCAGGACAAGCTGAATGCGCGCCTGATGGGTGTACCGCTCACCGGCAACGGGCGGCGCGAGTCCTATGCGCATCTGCCGATGCCACGCATGACCAACACCTATATGCTGGCCGGACCTCATGATCCGAAGGAGATCATCTCCTCGGTCAAGCACGGTCTTTATGCGAAAAATTTCGGTGGTGGACAGGTGGATATCACTTCCGGAAAATTCGTTTTTTCGGCGAGTGAAGCCTATCTGATAGAAAACGGCAAGATCGGCCGGCCTGTCAAAGGTGCGACCCTGATCGGCAACGGGCCCGACGTTCTGACGCGTGTCAGCATGGTCGGCACCGACCTGGAACTCGATACCGGCGTCGGTACCTGCGGCAAGGACGGGCAGAGTGTGCCGGTGGGTGTCGGGCAGCCGACGCTGAGGGTGGATGGGCTGACGGTCGGCGGTACCCGTATATGACAGATGCAATGTGAGCGTTTTATGACCGACTTGACAGAAACCAACCAAAAAGATGATGAATTGCCCCGGCTGAAAAGCATTGTCGAGGATCTGCTTCGCGAAGCCGAGCGGCAGGGGGCGACGACGGCGGAAGCGGGCATCAGCATCGATCAGGGGTTGTCCGTCACCGCTCGCTTAGGTGATGTGGAAACCATCGAACATCACCGGGATCAGGGCCTTGGGGTGACGGTCTATTTTGGTCACCGCAAGGGGTCGGCAAGTACTACCGACCTCAGCGCCCGCGCCGTCAAGGAGACGGTCAGCGCCGCCTGCGGCATTGCCCGCTATGCCAGCGACGACGAGTATGCCGGTCTGCCCGATCCGGCGCTTTTGACGACCGATGTGGTCGATCTCGACCTCTCCCATCCCTGGCGGTTGAACGCCGACCGGGCAGTCGAACTGGCGATCGAATGTGAAGAGGCTGCGCGCAGCTATCACCCGGAGATCAGCAATTCCGAGGGAGCCACTCTGACCACCCAAAACGGCGTGAAAGTATTGGGCAACAGCCTCGGCTTTCTTCAAGGCTACCCCAGCAGTGAGCATAGTCTGAGCTGCTCGGTATTGGGACAGCGCGGCGAGAGCATGCAGCGTGATTACTGGTACACCGTGGCGCGGGATTGTGACGCACTGGAACCGCCTCGAGCCGTGGGAGAAAAAGCGGCCCAACGAACGCTTCGAAGGCTGGAGGCCAGATCGTTGACGCCCCGTCAATGCCCCGTCATCTATTCCGCGGAAGTTGCAAGGGGCCTGCTCGGTCATCTGGTCGGCGCCATCCGCGGCAGCAATCTGTATCGCAAGACCTCGTTCCTGCTGGAGAGCTTGGGGCAGTCCGTTTTTCCCCCGTTCGTCCATATTCATGAACAGCCCCATATCAAACAGGCGCTGGGCAGTGCACCGTTCGATGCCGAAGGGGTGGCGACCCGGGCGCATGATATCGTTCGGGACGGGGTGATCCAATCCTACATATTGAGCAGCTACTCCGCACGCAAACTGGGCCTTGAGAGCACAGGCAATGCCGGCGGCGTCCATAACCTGACGCTCGACCCGGGAGATATGGATCTTGCGGGCCTGCTCAAGCAGATGAACACGGGCCTTCTCGTGACCGAGTTGATGGGGCAGGGCGTCAACAACGTGACCGGGGATTACTCCCGGGGCGCAGCCGGCTTTTGGGTGGTCGGCGGCGAAATCCAGTATCCGGTCGAAGAGATTACCATCGCAGGGAATCTGAAGGATATGTTTGGCGGCATCGTGGCGATCGGCAGCGATGTCGACAGCCGGGGGACGATTCGCACCGGCTCGATCTTGATCGAAGCGATGACGGTGGCGGGGAATTGACGGTGAGCGTCCAGGAGAGCCATCGAACGGCGTTTTCGCCCACGCCAGCCAAAGTCTCAAGGCCAAGCTGCTGAGGGAGGGGGGGCTCCTTGAGTACAATACTGTTGACTTAACTCCACGGCGGCACGTAGCCGGGATGAAGCGATGGCGTCATCCGCGATTGGCGAGCTTGATCACCCCGGATTCCGCAAGCTCCATCCGGGCTACATCGGCTAAGTCAACAGCATTGGGGGTTAGAAACCCCTTCCTATCCCTCTTAGCGGGCCCGTTCTTCTACAGCCTCCACTGGCGCGAGAAACGCACCCTCATAGTTCGGGCCAGTTGCCTCGTACGTGACCACTACCTCCCAGTACGTGGGTAGTACTCCCGCAAAGTTACTCGCCGGGGCGTCCGCCGGTACGTCGAAGCGAAAGGTGGTTACCCCTTCCGAGTTAGCGAGTGCAGTTTGCTTCTCGCTTTTGAAGCGTTCGAAACAAGCGAGATGCTGCGTCTGACCGGAACGCACGAACCACTCCTCAATACATCGAAGATAGGCGTGGATCATTATCCTGTCTTCAAACCTGCGACTACCATAGAAGGCCGCCTCGAGTATACCGCCGCACCGTACCATCTTGTCTCGGAAACGCATTCGTAGACTTCCGTCCCGAATCCGTTCCAATGTCAGGCGGACGATACCGATCGCATAACTCAAAAGAATAACGTCAAACAAAGCAAGGAATATCCATAGTAGCCACAAATCGATACCTGCGCGCTGGATCTCCCAGTAACCGACTGCAATGTTCGCCGGCACTATGAACGGTGCAAGAGACAGGAATCGAGTGTTGTACCTTCCCAAGAACTCGACCCGCCGGTCCAGGCTCTCACCTCTTTCCACCGCTGACCGCCATGGA
>DEII01000251.1 GCA_002352385.1 Methylococcaceae bacterium UBA2778
TTGCGGATGCGCGTGCGCGGCTTGCGCCACTGTTTCAAGTAGCACATGCGAAGACGCCTGCGTATCCATTCATCCAGGCCGGGTAAAGGCCGGTAGTATTCCGACAGACCAAAGTAGTTGATCCACCCCTGGATATAAAGCCGCAGTTCGCGCAGTCGTCGATGCATCGAAATTCCCCAAGAACGTTTCGTCAGACGACGAATGTGGTGCTTGAAGTCTTTTAGTGCTTGGTCTGACCAGCGAATTTTCTTGCCCCGAAACGTAAAACCCAGAAAGTGAAGCTCGTTGGTTTTCACCACGCGACTCTTCTCTTTATTGACGGTCAGTTTTAGTTTTGTGGTCAGAAAACGCGACACCCACGCCATCACGCGATACCCCGCCGAGGTTGATGTTACACAGATTGTGAAATCGTCGGCATAGCGGGCAAAACGAAGCTGGCGGGATTCCAGACGTTTATCTAGATCGTCCAACATGACATTCGCCAATAACGGCGACAACGGCCCCCCTTGCGGGACACCTTCAGATGTTGGATGGAGTTTCCCCTCAATCAATACGCCCGCTCGCAGGTAGCGGCCGATAAGTTTGAGTAAGCCCTTATCGGCGATGAATCGACTCAGCCGGCTCATCAACATATCGTGGTCAACGCGGTCGAAGAACTTCGACAGGTCTACGTCCACCGCGATCCGGTAACCTTCTTCGATGAAGCCTTTGATTTGCCTGACGGCACCGTGAGCATTGCGCCCCGGGCGAAAGCCGTGGCTGGCCTCAGAGAAGGTGGGATCGATGATGGGGTTTAATACCTGGGCAATGGCTTGCTGTATCACGCGGTCGTTGACGGTAGGTACCCCCAACAGACGGACACCGCCCGTCGGTTTGGGAATCTCCACCCGTCGAACGGGCTGTGGGATATAGTAGCCACCTTCCAGTGCTCGGCGTGTCGCGGCCCAGTGCTGTTTAGCCCATTGAGGATAATCCTCAATGGACACACCATCGACACCGGGTGCCCCCTTGTTCCTTCTCACCTGCTTCCAGGCAGCGTGAAGGTTCGAAGGTAGCAGGACACGCTTTAGTAGATCATCGTTCAAGGCTGGCTGCTGATGCCTGCCGCCCGCAGACAACTTCACGTTCGGCACGTGCTGCGCGGTCTCGGAGACAGGATAGGCTCCTCCTTGGCTGACGTTCAGACCTTCATCTTCGGTCAATTCCTATGGCCTCCAATTACTATGTCGTCTGCTGACCTCTGCCCGATCACCCGCACCATCGCTGATACAGGCGCTGTGCCAATGCACCGCATGCCAGGCAGATCTCCCCAGATAAGAACATGAACTGTCACTGCACAACCGCCGCATTTACCTTGTCTCCTGAACCACAGGGTTTCGTGATCTTGTGCCCACTCACCCCAGAGACTAGGCCTTCTATGCGATTTCTGTTCGTCGGCTCGCAGCTTTGCGCTCGGGCTTCCTTCAGACGATTCCTCACGGAAACGCCCTTGCCGTCGGCTAGTAGTTGTCATCCACTTTGGTATACTCACTATCATGGATCGGTTCTCCTACAGGGGACTTGCACCCCATAAGTTCATGCCCGTGCTGGGCGTACACAAGCGCGTCAACCGCGCCCACTGCGTTCACTGGACTCGCGGCTACGCCGCTCGCCGGTTACGCAGGCGTTAGGATTTCATGAACGATAAGCTCCTTCATCAAAAACGAGCTCTGCAACGTTTAACGTTGGCTCAAACCGCCTTCCGACAGGCACGGGCACTGTGTCAACACATGGAGAGGCTGAAGTTAGAGCCTCATGAAGAAATTGCTTCGGCAATGATGGCGGGAATTGTTGTTTCCTATGTCCGGCCGTTCGTTAGAAATGACGGAATTGGCCAGTTATCAAAAAGATATTCTGAGTTTGAAAAAGGCAGCCCTTTCGAGAAAATTCATAATACGATGCTGGAGGCGCGGCACTGGGTCTATGCGCATCGCGATAACCAGAACACTCCGAATCTCGGTGGAGGCAACGTAAGCAACGACATTGTCTCGGAAGTAATCCTAACTCTAAAAAGAGACGGTTATTCCGTTTCAATCAACGAACCTCAAATCTCACCGAAACAGTTGCTAAATTTTCAAGCGCTGTGCGCGTTTCAACACGACCGAGTTAATGAAGAAGTAGGAGACCTCATCATGGCAATTATGGAAGAGCATGATATCGGCCCAGGGGCGTATGAAATTCGGGACTACATCAAAAGAATATCCTAACTATGTGTTCGAGGCCGACGCGGTGAAACAGCGCACCGTTTCCTGTCGCGTTTGTGCCCCGCGCGGCTCAACACCGCGTTAGCGGTAATAAGAAGCAGGAATTTGAGAATGAAAAATATACAGTTAAATCACAGCCACCATCATGCCAAAAACAAAAAATATCCAGTTTGTTTTTTGGTGCACGATATTGATGTTCCGATGAATATCGGCAGCCTATTCAGGATTGCTGATGCGCTTGGTATCGAAAAAATATACCTGTCAGGTTCTTCTTTGGTGCCACCCAATGCGAAGATAAGAAAAACGTCAAGAGCCACCGAAAAATCCGTACCCTTTTCTTATGAGGAAAATCCGCGTGACATTTTAAGTAAATTAAAGTCCGAAGGATACACAATTATAAGTTTAGAGATTACTACATCCAGCATAGATATCAGCGAGCTTCCTCTGACTGGAACAGAAAAAATTTGTCTTATTTTGGGTTCAGAGAGGTCTGGCGTAAGTCAGGAATTACTGAATGTCTCCGACTTTACTGTTCACATTCCAATGATGGGGCAAAATTCATCTATGAATGTTGCTACTGCGTGTTCAATTGCCGCCTATGTAATAACAAGGAGAATGAAAAAATGAACGGAAGGCCTTTAACTGAAGAAAGTTATATGAAAGGAACAGATGCAATCAACTATGTTGTCTATAAAAGCACCACTGGTGTAGGCAATGATGAAGTGCTACAGCATAAGTTATTTGGC
>DEII01000172.1:0-9098 GCA_002352385.1 Methylococcaceae bacterium UBA2778
CATAGGGGGGTGAACACTTACCAATGGTCAGCCTTTACCTTTCAGATTCGCACTATCAGGAATGATGCGGGGCACCCGAAAAGCATAGATCCAGTGCAATCCGATGCCGTTCATGGCATGCTGCTCACCTTTCCTGGGCTTGCAAAACTCATTTCGGACCTCGCGGCATGGGTCAACAACTCCTATCAATAAGAAATAGGGCGCGTGATTTGCGTATAATCCATCTCAGAGGGGATCAACAGCTATATGTCACAAAGAGATTCAGAGTTGAGGGAAGAAATCGTAAAGCGTGCAAAAGAACGTTTTCTGTCAAACAACCCAGCGTTAGCTTTTGAAATAAGCTCGTTAAAAGCTAGTGAAGCAGAAATGAATGGAGTTTCGCTTGAAAAATTACAGGATTTAAGGATCGTTGATGAACTTAGAAAACATGCTGAAAACAAAAAGATCAACCCATCCGATTTAATCCTTGAGCTGGGTGTTGATGACGAGCAAGAAAGAACAGACTTAAGGCGTAAAAATGCCGAGCAAATGGCAGCAGCTCTTGGAATTACGTGGAGTGAATACCTTGAATCAAATCCCCGGCTAAAAGATAAAATGTAATCGGATAAGGGCCGGCGGAATGCCGGCCCTTGCGTTTCAGCGTATTACCGAAAATCAGGTCGAGACCTTCAAAAATTTTAACGCGTGAAAATCTCGGGCGGCGCCGCCAACGCGCGAATAAACGTAAACCATCGTCAGCGGTTTTGCCGTATAGGGATCAAGCAGGGTGCGCATTGCCTCTTTCTCGACGATCCGATAACCAAGCCTGAAATCTCCAAAAATGACCGGAAACGCATCGGCGGCTACATCGGGCATGTTCTCATCAAGCGTCACAGGGAACCCAAGCAGCTGGTCAGGCTGCCCCACCTGTAGCGAGTCTTGCCATAGATAATCGCCTGTGCTGGATTTGAATTTCCGCACCTGTGCAGCCGTCTTCCGATTCATGAGCCATGCGGCCTGTGGTCGGTATCCGGCTCGCAGCGTCGCAACCAGGTCCACCAGAACATCGGCCGGGTCAGTCGCCGGAAACCCGGACGCATCGCCAGTGACGATATGCTCAAAGGTTTCCCATGGGCGGGCGCTGTCATCGAGCGCTGCAGTCGGATAGGTCAGCAACCCGCGCGGCATCAAAACCCCGTCACCGGTCAGAAACGCGGCGCTCTCTTTCTCGGAAAATGCCCGGCCGACTGTCTGCACCAACCAATCAGTCAGATCGTAACGGGAATCGTCGATCAACCGCTGCGTAATCGATGGGTTGGCATACTGCTCACGAAGCGTAACGGTTAACTGTTTGAGCGTGGGCGTCGTCGTCTCTGGCCTCGCTTCGCGCTCGCCAACCCATTCCGCCTGGGCAGAATCAACCGAGATCACCTCCTCGAAGGAGTCGCCCTGGTCGATTTGCTGCACCCCGGCCAGTCGCCGGATCGGAGACTGCTCGCGCATAACGTCGCCGATCTCGTTAGCGACCGTTGACCCAATCGTGAATCCACCATCCGGGGCCGAATCACCAGCCATACCGGCCTGTATCTGGCCCCGAGAACGGATGAACTGCGCTACGGCCTTGCGTTCCGCGTTCCAGTTTGCGCCGCCCTTGCCGAGGACACCTGCGCCACCACCTCCGAATGCCGCCCGGTTCACGCCGGCCTCGATGTCGTCCACACGCTTGTTAAGCGCCACGGAAACCTCTTTGATTGCTTCGCGGTTCTCTGCGCCCCAGCGCTCAACCGCCTGTATCGTTTGTTCGTCTGACATTTGAGTATCCTGTCGATAGTAAAAGGCTGTTATGGTACAGTCAGGCAGTGGAGCTCGCCCCCGTGGCCACGGGTTCCTCTCCACCGCCATACCAGACAGCGTCTTGCTTGTCGGCCGACCGTCAGTATATTGTACGCCCGCCGCGCGGATTTGTCTCGCTGAACTTTCGCAGCGCAGTGGCGTCACAAAGTGAATCAGCTATTCCATGTGGGTATATAGATATACTGGTCTTTTGTATTTAATTACGCATCCGCACAAGAAAGGCTAGGGTATCGCTGTAGGCCGGCGAACTCTGGAGGATTTAACTACCCCCTCCCTGTCTCCTCACCACGACGGCTCCCAATCATCCTCAGCCTCAGCCTCCTCCCACTTCGCAGCGCCGCCCCGGCGCTCTTCGCCGGTCTTTCTTGCGTGGCACGGTTTGCACAACGCCTGCAGGTTTTCTATCTCGTACATTGCACCGCCGGCTGCGACAGGAGTCCTGTGGTCCACGACTGTTGCCGGCACAGTTTCGCCGCGCCGATTGCATTCTGCACAAAGCGGACTGTCCAGCAGAACCCATGCCCTCAACTTTTTCCATCGAGCCGTTCCATACTCGCGATAGTATGATGGCCGCTTTTGATTGACTGCCTGATGGATCTTGCTGGCGTGCTCTCGGCATCTCGATGTTCCTGCCGGTATCAGCCGGCCGCATCCAGGGACCGGACAGGGTTTCGGTGGTTTTATGGGCATTTTTGCACCTCAGAATGGAATGTCATCATTAAAGTCGCCGGCGTGCTCTGGCGCTGCCTGTGCTGGTTTGTGGTTCGGCTGTGGTGTGCTGTTGGCCTTCCGTCCACCGCCCGGCCTGACAGATCGAGCGCTGATAACGGCATCTGCAACGATCGTCATCGATACGCGCTCATCACCATCCGAACCTGCCCAGCGGCTCTGTGTGATCCTTCCAGACAGGCTGACCAGATCGCCTTTCGAATGGCGATCTAATGTTTCACCGGCCCGCCCGAACGCAAGAACCTGAAACCAGATCGTCTCCTGGTCGCCAGCGTGATTGCTTGGCGTAGCGTCCACAGCAATGCTGCATGTCGTCATCGCGTTCCCTGTTTTCGTTTGCCTGTTTTCCGGCTGCCGGCCCAGCCGGCCATAAATTGATGCCTGAATCATTTCGTACCTCTCATTATTTCTCCCCCGAAAAAAAACCTTTTCTTGTGGTTTAAAAGCGCACAACCGCACCAATTGCCTGCAGCCCGCATGGCGTCTACGTTCTTGTGGTGCTGTAGTACGCTTTTAAAACCGCACAAAACCGCACCAAAAACCGCACCAAAAATCAAAAGCGCACCGGAACCGCACCACAACCGCACCAAAAGCGCACCACCAAACCCTAGGCGGAATGCGGCATAAAGCTGATTTGGTGCGGTTATGCGGTTTTGTTCCCAAGAAAATAAAATATTTTCAATAACTCTTGCGACAGACGTTGAAAAAAATGGCGTGCGACGACCGTTTGCTTTCCCTCGCGTATCCAAGTGAGTCCAACGCCTCCGCGAAATTATTTCTGCCCAGCGGCTTGTATCCGGCCTCTGCGCAATATGCGCGGTACTCCTCATTGAGAATCAGCAGCGATACAGACCCGCCGTGTTCTGCTTTTTTGTATCCGGCCTCATCCACAAACATCGCAACTGAATCAACCGTCTTCAACATCTGTGCTTTGAACGCTTCGCACTCGGTTGAAACGAAAACCCGTTCTTTTCGGATGACTTCTCTGGCTCCAGTAATGATCCAGTTCATTATCCCCGCCTTGCTCGAAAGGATTTTTTCATGGAGCCTCTTGTCCTGCTTTTCGTCAGGGATCCGCACGCCAAAAGGGATCACTAAGAGCCTGCGCCGAAACCCATCCGTTCTTTCAACCCTGGCGTCACTGAAAGTGTTCAGGTTGAAAATCAGCTTTGCATAATCCTGCATAATGAAGGGCCGGCCGTATGGGTGCCTGGCCTCGACCGGCTCACCGCTGGCTAGCAACTTAAATTTCCCTGTATCGACGCGGCGCATCTTGATATCCGTTCCAAAATTCACAATCTTGTCCTTTATCCTGGCGCGGTAGTACCCATGCTCATCCGTGAGGCTTTCCAGCGAATAGTGGGAAATGTTCTCACTCCCGAGCACACCTCTAAGAATTTCAGCAAACACGCTTTTTCCGTTTGCGCCACTACCCAAAAGAAAAACGACCAGTTCGAGTTTCAAGCCCTTGATGAAAAGATAGCCAGCAACCTGCTGGAGGGTCATCTGCGTATCTGGATCGGGCAGCACATAGTCCAGGTAATCAAGAAACAAATCGTTCTCTGCGGCCGGGTCATAGTCGAATTCTAGCTGGTGCGTCATAAAATCGCGGTGATCGAATTTCTTCATGCGCACCCCTCGATCGCCCAAAACCAATGTACCGTTTTGCAGGTTGATCATGCTATGCCTTCGGTACCGCTTCTCCTTTAGAAATCCGTCCGACATCGCTTGGTCGACGAGCCTTTTCACGAAAAGGCTGTGCCGGGCGTTGATTTTTGGATATCCCTGCTTCACAGCGACGGACCCCAGAAATGACTGGAACTCATCATCAGCAATGGCAACCCAGCGAGCACCGTTGTACACATAAAAACAACCGGAATCTCTCACGATGTGCCAAGTGTTGGCCTTCGCGACATCCAACAGTCGATCAATGATCGCCACTTCGTAATGCTTCGGCAGCGGCGGCTTGGGGTTCCCTTCTTTGTCCATCGGCTGCACCCAGCCAAGATCTTTACATACTTTTATAAAATCAACCTTGCATACGGCCACCAAGAGCCTTTTAAATAATGCCTGCTTGATCTCGGACTCGGCCAGCTCGCCATTTTTCGCAATGTCCGGGGCGGCGTCGCTTGCTTGTTCCGCGTCCGCTGTTACTTTGTCAACCCGCTCAAAAAATAAGCGGGCCTTCTCTCGATGCTCTTGTAACGGCTCGTTATCGTCCACTTGTTTGCACCTCGCTTATCACGGCTGCCAGGTGCATTGCGTGTTTCGATGCGTAGCGCATGTCTGCGGCCGATAGGTTGCGATCGCTGGCAACGTCCCGAAAAAAGAGCGCCAACGCCAGCAAGTCATCTTTCAACGCCTCGACAACATCTGATGATCCAATGCGGGGAGCCATCGGGCGGCTTCGGTGCGCTCCTGGTTCTCGCGGCGGGAACAGATCGGCCATTCCGAGGCCGACGGCCGCGACAATATCGGCGACTGGGCAGCCTGCAAAACAGAACAACAAAACGCCGCAATTGTCTCCGGCGCGGATTGAAAGGGACGGCGATTTGTCTTGGTGCGCGGGACAACGGGCAACCCACTTGCCCTGCCCAGTTGATCTGACAGATTCCAGCCGGTCCAGAACGTGCTTGACTGGCTCGATGGTGTTATAATTCGCAGTACTCATGGCGGTGCTCCTTGAGTGTTGGTACAGAAATCGCCCCGTCGGGTGTGTTGGCCAGGCGGGGTTTTTATTGCTTACAACGTTTCCTGGGAAAGTTCCGCTTCGATGCGGGCCCTCTCAACCTCAAATATGAGCTGCGCCAGCTCGGCACAGATCGACAACGATCCGATCAAATCCTTTTGTTTGTATCCTGAGTCATCATTAAGGGCACCGACACGAACCATCGTCAGCAGGGATGACAGATCGGCTGATAGCGTGAGTGTGTCCAAGTGTCCAATGACAGAACTCAATAGTTCCTGCCGGTCATCCGCCGTCATCTCATTCCTGTCATGAATAGAATCAGATTCAAGCAGCGAGTACCAGGCAACCAGCGCGCAAACGGAAGCATCAAACCTTCTCATGACGCACCCACGATCTTGTCAGTGACGCGCTCCAGGTCGCCGGCAATCGTCAACAGCCGGCCGGATGCATCAGGATCATTGCGAAGCTGCAACGCCTGGTCACACAGGGCGGCCGCGATGAATTGAAGGTTGCGCTGGATAAGCGCGGTTTGGGATTGGTGGCGCTGTGTGCGCCGGGTAGATTTGGACATGACGGTTCCTCGATAAAGACTGGGTGAACCGCTGCCACAAACTGTAAACTTTATGGCGGCGGGTGAAATCCCAGGTTTACAGACCGCATCGAGGATACGGCAGGCATAAAGCCTCCCGAAATCCACCCGCCATAGAAAATAAAGACGTAAAAAAAAGGTGCTGCCGAATGGCGCACCCTGGCGCCTCGATGTCGGGCTGTAAATCCCGGTCCCTGATTGTTCAGGGACAATTCCAGCATACCGCCACCCGCCGGCCTTGTCAAATTCAATGCGGCCCATGGTGTCCGCCTCCTTGTACCCCCGCGCCATGGGCTTTCATAAAACGGGCGATGACAAGCAGGTTTTGCCGGCACGCTTCCCTTGCCATCGTCGCGGACGGCCCTGTGTCGCCCATCCGCTTCAGCTCCTTACATAAGCCCAGCTCGCTCTTACAAAACCCTTCCAGCAGATCGAGCAACTTATCGTTCATGGCAAACGTCTCGGCGATGTCCTGCTTCATCTCGCTGGGCATCGCATCGATGTAGGCTTCAATTTCGGCATCACTGACCATCACACCCCCCGTTTTCAATCATTTCATCGATGAATTTCCTGATGCTCTTGACCGACCACACGGAGGTTCTGGAGCCCAGCTTGATAGGTGGCGGTGCCCGGCCTTCGCGGATCATTGAGTACCACTTATCGCGCGACACCGGAATGATAGGAGGAATGCAGCGTTTCTTATCGCCGATTATCTGGCTCAGTCGAAGTAGGCCCTCCTCTGGAAGCACAGACGTACAGGCTTCTGGTATTGCTGGCATTTGTCGTCTCCGTAAGCAGAAAGTACGGAGACAGTTTAGAGACTTGTTTTTAGTGGTAATAGTCCGTATAAATTGGTCCGTCCAAATTGGCTGTTTTGAGAGTCGCCCGAACCATCAGACCGCATGTTTGATGGATTATTGAGAAAAGGTCCGTCTAAAAAGGTCAGTCTAAAGTCTTTTTTTTTAATCCGAATCACTTTCATCTAGTTCGCTGCTTATGTCGCGCGGGGGCGGCCCCGGCTTACCTGGCCCTTCCCGTGCCTCTCGCGCCCATTTTTCGAGTGTAGTCTCTGCGTACCTGCCGAAGTAACCACCCCTCAGCATAGTAACCACTCCGTAGGGCCCCTTTACCGGCAGCGCTGATTGATCACGCCACAGCTTACGACAAAGCTGCCGGAAGTCATGCCTTTCCCGTTGTCTGAAAGTTGGGGGCCTCCCCTTCCGGTTATCCCAACCCGTCAACCATTTATGCAGCGGAGTGCCTTTATCCGGGAACATCCCGTAATACTGGAAAAAGCGCCGCGCGTTGTCACGATGCACAAGCCATACGACAGATCGACCAAATTTATGGAGCTCCGCCTCCAACTCCCTTGTCATGCAAAGCTTCACCAAGATATTCTTGACCAGGTCATAGTGACTGTGCGCAAACAAACTCGCGAGTTCTCCGACACTGATAATGTCAGGCGCCATCTCATACTCGATCTTTTCGGCGAGTGATAGCCCGCGGCCCGTGCTTTCTAAAAACAGCTGTTCGAAATCACTCATGGCGACCCCCGCGAATCGGCACAACATCCCCGCCAACCCGCACGCTGTCGAGATAATCACCCCACCATTGCATCATCTTGCGCCTTTCATCCAGGTACAACGCCCTGTTGTATGCCTTGCGGACCTTGTTCCGTTCCTCGTGCGCCAGCGCCTTTTCGATCACGTCCGGGTTGAAGCCGGTTTCGTTCAGGATGGTGCTGGCGGTGGCACGGAAGCCGTGCGGCGTGGCGATGCCTTTGTAGCCCATGCGGTGCATCGCGTACGGCAGTGCGTTTTCACTCATCGGGCGGTGAAAACTTCGGTCACTGGGGAATAGGCATGGAGATGCCCAACTATACTTTTTGACTTCGCGCACTGTCTCGACAGCCTGGAGGCTCAGCGGCACGATGTGTTCCTCGTTCATCTTCATGCGCTCGGCAGGAATACGCCATAGCGAAGCATCCGTGTCGAATTCATCCCAACGTGCGCCGCGCAGCTCTCCCGGACGAACGAATGTTTGTATCAGCAGCCGAAGCGCAAGTTTCGTAATCGGCTTGATCCGGTCGAACTCATCCAGCTGGCGCAGAAACGGCCCGAGGGCCTCCCGACTCATGGCCGGGCGGTGTTTGACCCGCTCAGACTTGATCACGCCGGCAAGATCGGCGGCCGGATTGAACCGGCAGCGGCCGGTTTGAATGGCGTAACGGAAAATAGCAGCACACCGGGCGCGATGACGGCGTGCAACGTCGAGGGCCCCCCTCTTTTCAATGGCCTTGATCGTCGCCAATACGTCCATTGGCTCTATTTCGGGCAGCTGCCGCGCCCCCAGACTTGGAAGCAAATCGCGCTCGATCCACCTCCAAACCAGCCGGGCGTGTTCCTCGGTCCACTCGCCTCGCTTCGTCTCCCACCAAGCGCGAGCCAGCGCCTCAAATGTGTTCGACGCCGCGGCTGCTGCTTTGAGTTTCTCTCGCCGGCGCTCCAGGATCGGGTCATTGCCGGCGCGCAGATCGGCCCGCGCCCGGTCGCGGATTGCCCGCGCCTCCACAAGCCGAACATCAGGATACGTCCCGATTCCCATTAATTTCTGTTTGTCGCCGAGACGAAAGGCGAATCGCCAGTATTTTTTCCCGTTTGGACGGATCTCGATAAACAAGCCTCGGCCATCGGACTTTCTGAACGTGCGCTCTCGCGGTTTGAGTCTGCGCAGCTGAAGGTCTGTCAGCGGCATTGTTGGTACCTCGGTGTTGCGGCGTGGCGGTACCAACAAAAATACCAACAAAAGATCAAGACGTCAACTGACGTGACCGGACTATACAAGACAATAAAAAAGCCGCAGTCCCTTGGTTTATCGGGATCGGCGACTTTTTTCTAGTTCCAGCTGACTACCAAATGGTGCCCGAGGCCGGAATCGAACCGGCACAGCCAGTTATGGCCGGCGGATTTTAAGTCCGCTGCGTCTACCAATTTCGCCACTCGGGCACGATTGAGATGGGCGTTGAAAAATGAGAACGGGAAGGTGGCGGAGAGGCAGGGATTCGAACCCTGGGAGGGGATCAACCCTCAACGGTTTTCAAGACCGCCGCTTTCAACCGCTCAGCCACCTCTCCTAAAGAAGGGGAGCTAGGATATCGCATTAAAAACGATGATGCCAGTTTTTTTACGCGGGTGGAACAACCGGTAAAAATAGGGGTGGGCTAGGAGGCTGTCCGAGAATAGCGATCGTAGCGAGAGC
>DEII01000172.1:9161-16303 GCA_002352385.1 Methylococcaceae bacterium UBA2778
ATAGTGGGCCTATTTAACAAAAATAATCGGAAAATCTGGCCGATCAGGCTTGGCCGCAGTAGATCAGTCTGTTCTCGGACAGTCTCCTAGGCCCACCCGCACTCGTACTCGTACTTAATCCATGAGTCCGCCGAAGATCAGTTCACCCAAGAGATGGGTCTTCTTTGTCTGCCCCATCGCCGGGCTTTTCTGACATTGTTCCCCATATAGATGTCGATGCGTTTTTTCCAGCGCTTGGACATCCGATCGAGCACGACGTATTGCCCTTTCAAGCCCTTGATCTTGATTTTCTTGCCCCGCGTCAATCCGCGCTTCATCAAATCATGAGAAACGGCAACGACTTTCATTCCAGGCTTCAGCCGGTCTCCCCAAGCGGCGATGGTTGGATTCCCGTCTGTTTGTGACCGCACCGAGTTATAGGCGGTAATGGTCACGTGTTCCTTATTGTGCCTTTCTTTGGCAACAAGCACACAGGGAATCAGCATAAGCACGACAAGTAAGATTTTGGTTGATAGTCTCATATAAACTTCAATAGCTTACGGAAAATATAATGCAATTTTCTCGAAAAAATTCGCAGTATACATAAATCCATGACTATCTGCATAGCATTGCTTGCAAAAAACGAGACATTTGTTGCAAAAATACCAATAAGCCGCCTGTGTCGGCGCATTGTCGCGCAAAGCACAAAAACCAAATGAGCTCGACATCTCACCCTCTCTTCCAAAGACAGCGACCACCGCTCTCCTTGTCGATAATATCAAGCCTCAGTTCGTGCGCCCGCTGCTCTTCCTGAGAGCAGTAAATGACTTTGATGCTCGGCCGGTCTACAGCATGAAGAATGCCGGTCGATTTCTTTGCATTCACTTTCTGGGCACCCTCATCGCTGAGCAACAGTGACGTTTGCCCGCCGGTCATAGCCAAATAAACATCCGCCAGTATTTCAGCATCGAGCAATGCTCCGTGAAGATCCCGATGACTGTTGTTGATGCCATATCGCTTGCACAACGCATCCAGGCTGTTTCGCTGTCCGGGATGTTTTTTCCTGGCGACAGTCAGCGTGTCAAGAACCGAACAATACCGCTCAAGTTGGTCGTATTCCTGCAGGCGCTCAAGTTCATGATTGATGAATCCGACATCGAACGGCGCATTGTGAATAATCAGTTCCGCGCCGGAAATGAATGTGATAAAGCGGTCGGCAACCTCGGGGAAACGGGGCCGCTCGGCGAGGAACTCATTGGTAATGCCATGCACATCGACCGCACCCTGCTCGATTTCGCGATCAGGGTTGAGGTAAACGTGAAACTGGTTATCCGTTCGCTGTCGGTTGACGATTTCGATACACCCGATCTCAATAATCCGGTGCCCCTCCGCCGGTTCCAATCCGGTCGTCTCCGTATCCAGTACAATTTGCCGCATCCTAAGATTTCCTCCAGCGCCGTAATTGGCGCGTTACTCTTCACAACTGCACTGTTCTTGCGCACATTCGTCGATGCCCCGATTGGCCAGCTGGTCAGCCCGCTCGTTACCCGGATGACCATTATGTCCCTTCACCCAATGCCACGAGACATCATGCCTTTTGACTGCGTGATCCAGGCGCTTCCATAGGTCTTCATTCTTGACCGGGGTATTTGAAGCCGTTTTCCAACCACGCCGCTTCCAGGCCAGCAGCCACTTCGTCATCCCTTTCATCACATATTGCGAGTCGGTGTATAGATCGACATGGCAAGGTCTGTTCAACGCTTCCAGCCCTTTGATGGCCGCCATCAGCTCCATTCTGTTGTTTGTGGTTTCCGGTTCGCCGCCCCACAATGTCTTTTCCTTGTCTTTAATTTGCAACAAGACCCCCCATCCGCCCGGCCCGGGATTGCCCCGGCAAGCGCCGTCGGCATAGATATTGACTCGGTTCCTCATTAATTTTCCCTTTCGGTTTCTCTTGAATACGTCTCGATCACTTCTGCCGGGACAAACCGGGGTTTCGACACGCGGACCGGTTTCAGTGGAATCAGTGTGTAGCGCCGCTTCACCGCCTTGATCGCATAGGCAATCGAAAAAAAAGCCGACACCCTGTGCTCGAATACGTCTGAGACGATCGCGGACGACTTCAGGTAAAAGCCGGCGCTGAGCTCCGTTTCAAAGTTTAACAGACCCAACCAGTCGAGCACTCTGTGGCGGCTGAGGAAACGGCCGCTCCATGGTGCTCGCTTCTTTTTCCCGGAAAGGTAATGAAACGCTCGATAACTGCTCCATGGATTAAAGCCCAGCAGCAGCAATTGCCCTTCCGGGATCAACACACGCTCGACCTCGCGCAAAACCTGATGCTGATCCGATTCGAATTCCAGGGTATGCGGCATAATCACCACATCGATACTCTCTGTTGCGATGGGGAGTTCATGGATGTTGGCAACAATCGTTTTTGTCCGCAAATTGCCACAGCGTTGCCGATCGATCACAACGAAGTTGCAAAACATCTCTTCATCCAGGAACAAGGACTCCCAACCGAGCGAACCGAGCTGTAAAATCAATTGCTTATAAGTAATATTCATCGTGCGGGCTAGAAATTTCGTTTCGCTGTTGCGCAACATCCGTCCGATTGGTGTATTGTACCATTCACAAAAAGCCTTGCGGTCGTTTTGAATACGGCTATAATTGACTAACGATTTCATGAAATTGCTCATACGAAATCAGAAATAATCGTTGTAAAAAACGGACACGATTCCCTGATAGGCCTATGACACAGACAACTCTGTACGTACTTCGACTTGGCGCAGTATGTCTGCTGCTTCTGCTTCTGACGTCCTGTGCTCAACATACGACGGTAAAGCCCTCAACCGGCTCCATCGATAAGATTCTGCACCGATACGCTACGCCCGGCAAAGGAAACCGCTCGGTTTCCAAGAGCGATGGCTTTGCGAAATTGGAAAACGATCTCGATCGCCTCTCCTCCTCGTCGCGCATTTCTCACAGGTTGAGGCCTCACAGCGGCTCGTATCCGATATCAGGGAACCATGATACCGTATGGCAACGCATGTTTTCTCTTTATCAGCTGCCTGAGTACAATAACAAAAAGGTCCGGCAGGAATTACAGATATACCTGCGACGCCCGGATTATGTGCAAAGAATTCAGAACCGCGCCGAACCCTATCTTTTTTCCATCGTAGAACAGATCGAATACTATCGAATGCCCGGGGAAATCGCGTTGCTGCCCGTGGTCGAGAGCGCATTTCAGCCGAACGCCTATTCCCATGCACATGCGGCCGGTATCTGGCAGTTCATTCCGTCAACCGGAAAAATGTATGGGTTGAGACAGAACTGGTGGTACGATGGACGCCGCGACATCCATGCATCGACACTGGCTGCCATTCATTACCTGAAGAAACTGAATAACGACTTCAATGGTGACTGGTTGCTTTCGCTGGCTGCCTACAACTCGGGCGAAGGCCGAGTACAGCGCGCGATAGACAAAAATCGGCGCAGGAACAAGCCCACCGACTTCTGGTCTTTGAAGCTGCCCCGGGAAACTCGCTCCTACGTTCCCCGCCTGCTGGCTGTCGCCAAGCTGTTTAAGAATGCACGCCAGTACGGCATCGCGCTGAAACCGATCCGCAACCGGCCGCATTTCGAAATCGTCGACGTCGGGCACCAGATCGACCTTGCCTTGGCAGCCGAACTGGCGGGCGTATCGATCGATACGATCTATCAGCTTAATCCGGGTTATCACCGTTGGGCGACAGATCCACGCGGCCCGCACCGCCTCCTTATTCCGGTCGAGAAGAGCAAGCGATTCAAAAGAGGGCTGGCGCGGCTTTCTCGCGATGACCTGGTTCGGTGGAACAGGCACATCGTCGACAAAGGCGAAACCCTGAGACGAGTCGCGCAACGCTATGGAATTTCAACCGCGCTGATCCGCCAGGTCAACAAAATTCCTCGCCGGGGAAGGCTGTATTCCGGCAAACAGTTGATGATCCCGGTCCCCGCGAAGGCGTTATCGTACTACACCGGATACCGCAGACCGGCCCATACCCGTTTGGCGTCAGCGAAAAAACGCAGCATTGTCTCGACCAGGGCGAAATCGAAAGGTCTCAGCAGAGTCGTTCATACCGTTCGAAGGGGTGATACCCTGACGAACATCGCGAGAAGATACGCGGTCACGATGAGCCAGGTTCGTGGTTGGAACAAGATGGGCCGCCGCAGCTTGGTCCGTAAAGGTGAAAAACTGGCCATCTGGACGAAAAAAACATCCCGGGCCAAGGTGGCAGCCGGCCGTTCACATGGACGCAAAATCTATCACACGGTGCGCTCAGGCGATACACTCTCCCATATCGCGAGAAGATATGCGGTCAGTTTGAGCCAGATCCGCGGCTGGAATAAGATGGGCCGCCGCAGTACCGTCCGCAAAGGTGAAAAACTGGCCATCTGGACCAGGAAGACACCACCGACCAAGGTGGCGGCCAGCCGTTCACATGGGCGCAAAATCTATCACACGGTGCGCTCGGGCGATACGCTCTCAAATATCGCGAGAAGATATTCGGTCAGTTTGAGCCAGATCCGCGGCTGGAATAAGATGGGCCGTAGCAGCACTGTCCGCAAGGGTGCAAGACTGGCCATCTGGACCAAGAAGTCGCAGGCGAAGACGGTGGCCAACCGCTCACAAGGGCGCAGAATCTATCACAGGGTGCGTTTGGGCGATACGCTCTCCAATATCGCGAGAAGATACTCGGTCAGTATGCGCCAGGTCCGCGACTGGAATAACATGGGCCGCCGCAGCACGGTCCGCAAAGGTGAAAAGCTGGCTATCTGGAAAATCTGAGTGGGCCTTGGGGGATGCGCTCACGTGGCCTGGCACAACAACGGAATGTTCCCCCGGATCTTTTCGTTGGGTGGCGGATTCGGTACCTCTCCGAGCCGGTCGGCTGAGATGAACGCCCGGCCGCACCGGAGGAGGCGTCCACGGCGCCGCTCTCACGCCAGCGGTTTGCTTGGTACGATATCAATGGCAGCTCCCACGAGCCTGCTCGCGCCTTAAGGAGGTGCCATCCAACCCAAAATGAAGGCCTATTGCACTGCCTGGATTCCAACATCCCGGCATTGGCTCCGCACGACATCCATCGATTGCCGCCCACTCCCTAACGATCTTTTTTCCTACACCGCATCGACCGTACGGTGCGACTCACCCGGCGCCGCTCTCCAACTGCCGGCCAACACTGTGTGACGAACACCGTGCCTTGACCTTTGATTATCCCTATGGACCAGCGTTTTACGATTAAAGATTTTTTTCTTTTCAGCGCTCTTGCGCTCCTGTTTGTCACACTGCTGTCGGCAATGTATATGGTGGATAGGCAGTGGGAAAAAATGGCGGCCATGCAGAAAATCATGGATGAACAGGCCAAAGATCTGCGCAACCTGAAAAGCTCGATTCGGTCGCTCGATCAGCGGCTACAGGGAAACGCCGCGCCTGTCAGCGGCGAACAGGTTAAGAACAGGCAGGATTCGATTCCACCCGCCTTCCGCCGCGCCTGGCAAGCCACGCAGAAAAAAGACTACAGCGACAGCGACTGGTTGGTTCAGTCGTTCGGCGTCAATTTGAAAAGCATCACACCGTTTATCTCCGAAGACGCCTATTCCGCTGAAATTCAAAGCTATGTGCTCGAATCGCTGCTGATACGCAACCCGGAAACATTGAAGTGGGAGGGATTGGTCGCCCACTCCTGGCAGATCAGTGACGACGGCCTGACGATCACTTTTCAACTACGCGATCAAGCAAAGTTTTCGGATGGCCAGCCGATTGAAGCCGGCGATGTGGCTTTCACCTTTCGCTTCATTATGGATCCTGCGATACGGGCTCCACGGGAGCGTGCCTATTACAGTAAAATCGAAAGCGTTGAGCCGATCAGCAAACACCAGGTCGTTTTCCAGTTCAAAGAGTCCTATTATGATGCTCTGGCGCTGGCAGGTACAATGCCGATCCTGCCGGAGCATTTTTATGCGCCTTACCTGAAACAGCCCAACACGTTCAACCAATCCAAAGGCCTGCTGCTTGGCTCCGGGCCCTACCGCTTATCCGACCCTACAGGCTGGACGCCGGATAAGGGCATTGTCGAGCTGGAACGGAATCCGCGTTACTGGGGTCCCGTGCAGCCAAGCTTCGACCGCCTGCTCTGGAAGGTCATCGAGAATGACAGCGCCCGCCTCACCACCTTTCGCAATGGGGAGATCGACGTTTATGGCGCGCGGCCACGCGAGTACGACCGACTCAAGAGCGATCCCGAACTGAAGAAAAAGGCCAAACATTTTGAGTATATGAGTCCGACCGGTGGATACAGTTACATCGGCTGGAACCAAAAGCGCCGCGACAAACCGACGCGCTTTGCCGACAAACGGGTCCGTCAGGCGATGACCTATCTGACCGACCGGGACCGCATCATCGATGAAATTTTTCTGGGTTACGCGGAACCCGCATCCGGCCCTTTTAATCCACGCGGCGCCCAACACAATCCCGGTCTCAAGCCTCGCCCGTACGATCCGGAAAAAGGGCGTGAACTGCTTCGTCAGGCCGGTTACGAAGACCGCAACGGCGACGGCATTCTGGAAGATGCCGACGGCAAACCCTTTGAGTTCGAGCTCGTCTATTTCCAAGGGAATGAAGACACGAAACGGATGGTGCTTTTTCTCAAGGATCTGTATGCGCGGGCCGGCATACTGCTCAAACCGAAGCCCACGGAATGGTCCGTCATGCTGGACCTATTGAAAAAACGCGACTTCGATGCCATCACCCTGGGCTGGACCGGCAGCATCGAAAGCGACCTGCACCAGATTTTCCACAGCAGCCAGATAGCGGACGGCGGCAACAACAACATCGGCTATAGCAACAAAAAGCTGGATGCACTGATCGAGCGCGCGCGCGCCACTGTCGACGAGAAAAAACGCATGCCGCTGTGGCAGGAAGCCGAGGCGATCCTTTACGAGGATCAGGCGTACACATTTCTGGTGCGCAGGAAGACCCTGGCCTTTATCGCCCGGCGTCTGCACGACCTAGAAAAGACCAAACTGGGCCTGAATCTGGGAATCGTACCGGTCGAGATCTATGTCCCGGAAGATGAACAGAAATACGGACGCTAGCCCGAATCTTTCACAAATTATGCTTG
>DEII01000172.1:16359-35527 GCA_002352385.1 Methylococcaceae bacterium UBA2778
CGCAAATTTATGAAATCTTCGGGCTAAGACTCGATCGAGATGACGACCTATATCCTGCGACGACTGCTGTTGATGATTCCTACGCTGCTGGGCATTACCCTGGTGGTTTTTATCGTCATGGCCGCATCCCCCGGCGGCATCAGCGCCCAGAGCCTGATCGAGGGACAGAATCTCGATCCGGAAGCCAAAAAAGAGATCGAAGCCTATTACAATCGCATCTACGGACTGGATGACCCGCCGCCGGTGCAATACCTGCGATGGCTGAACAACGCCTCGCCGATCGGTTTCACGTTCGATGCGGGTAACCGTATCGAAAGCTTCTCCTGGAGCAAAGGCTCCGACCTCGGCCAAAGTTTTCGTTATGGACGCCCGGTCATAGATCTGCTGCTCGAGCGGATTCCAATCACTTTGCTGCTGAATGTGCTGTCGATTCCGATGATTTACATCGTCGCAATCAGCGTCGGGGTGTATGCAGCGACCAAACGCGGAGAAGCGTTCGATGTCGCCAGCGGCATGATGATGCTCGGTCTCTGGTCGATACCGACCATGCTGACCGGCGTCCTCCTGATCGGCTTCTTTGCCAATGTGCAATACTGGCACTGGTTCCCCACCGCGGGGCTGAGCAGCCGCCAGGCACTGGACATGCCTTTTCTGCCGCACTGGAGATCACTCCGCGATGTTGCAGTGCTCTTTCTTTCCATGATCGTTCTCAGCTCGCTGTTGATCCTGTTGAGCCGGGCCGGCAGCCGCACCGTCAGAATCCTGTTGATGACGCCCATCGGCGCCGGGCTCGGTGTTCTGATGGTCTGTGCTTTACCCGGCAGCGCGAAAAACAGCCTGCTTTACGGGCTGCTGCCAATAGTAAGCGGCGGCCTCTTCGGACTCATTGCCGCAACCGATTTTCAGGCGCTGCGAACCGGCCTCATGGGCATGATCGGCATGATGATCGGGATCGGTGTCGCCACACAAATTTTTCATGAGACGTGGACCCGCGGTTTTCTGCTCGATCGGCTGTGGCACCTGACGCTGCCCATCATCTGCCTATCCTACGGCAGTTTTGCAGCGCTTTCCAAGCTCACCCGCAGCTCGGTTCTCGAGAATCTGCAGGCCGATTATGCCCGCACGGCGCGCGCCAAAGGAGTCAGTGAAAAAGAGGTATTGTGGCGGCACGTGTTTCGCAACAGCCTGCTGCCGCTGATTACGGTCTCCTCCAGCCTGCTGCCGGCGCTGCTGACCGGATCGGTCATCGTCGAAACCATTTTCAGCATCGAAGGGATGGGCAAACTGGCGGTTGAATCGGTGCAGACCCGCGATCGCGAACTGGTGTTGTCAATTACCCTGATCAGCGGCATACTGACCCTCCTCGGCTATCTTGTCGCCGATCTGCTCTACGCCCTCGCCGACCCCCGGGTGAGTTATGAGTAACGCCGGTACAGCAGCCATTCCGCAGCCACGGATTCCCTCATATGTTCATCAGGTGCTGCGGGAAACCTTCGCCCGCTGGGGCGCGCGCTTCGGACTCGTATGGATCGGCGTGCTCCTGGTCGCGGCGGTGTTCGCCCCTTTTATCGCCACCAGTCACCCATTGCTGCTTTCTTCCGATGGCCATATCAGCAGCCCGGCCTTGGCTTCGCTCACGGCAACCGATGTCACCCTGCTGGTCCTTTTTCTGACCGGCGCCACCCTTGTCCTGGTGCGGATGAGCGCTCGCAGCAAGCTGATGATCTTTGTCATCACCCTGGTTTTGACCAGCATCTTGAGTCATCTGATGATTTCCCCGCCGCAGCTGACCATTTACGAACAGTATCGGGAACAGGAAGCGCAAGGCCGCTATCAATGGGTCATCCATGCTCCGATCCCTTATTCACCGCAGGACTATCTGCGTGACAAAGGGGACACCGGTCTCGAACCGCCGCTCGGCAACCCCGCCCGCCGGCACTGGTTCGGCACCGAAGAAAACGGCGCCGATGTGTTGAGCCGAATGATCCATGCGTCACGGATTGCACTTGGCATCGGCTTTGTCGCCACTGGAATCGGCATGTTCATCGGCGTCATTATCGGTGGGCTTATGGGTTTTTTTTCAGGCAATGTGGATATTTTCGGTATGCGCCTTGTCGAAATTTTCGAGGCGATTCCGACGCTGTTTTTATTGTTGACCTTTGTTGCTTTTTTCGGGCGCAGTCTGTATATCATGATGGTGATTATCGGCATTACCGGATGGACCGGCTACGCACGTTATATTCGCGCCGAGTTTTTGCGGCTGCGGGAACAGGACTTCGTACAGGCAGCCACTGCCTGCGGCTTGCCGCTGTACTCGATTTTGTTCCGGCACATGCTGCCCAACGGCATCGCGCCAATCCTGGTGGCCGCCAGCTTCGGCGTCGCCTCAGCGATCCTGGCGGAGGCTACATTAAGCTTTTTGGGGCTGGGGCTGGTCGGAGAACCGTCATGGGGGCAAATGCTCAATCAGGCGGTTCAGTCATCCAGTTTCAACTGGTGGATGGCGGCCTTTCCAGGTGGCGCGATTTTTCTGACTGTATTCGCTTACAATCTGATCGGTGAGGCCTTGCGCGACTCGATCGATCCCTATTTAAAAAAATAGAGTTCGGCACCACTACCATGAGTCGACAAATGACTGTCAACGAAACGACCGGTACGACAATTTGACTACAGTACAGCCCCAACGCAAAACGCATCGCTTCCACCTGCTGCGCTGGCTTTTCCTGCTGGTGTTTGTCAGCGCTCTCTGCGCGGCGGCATGGTACGAAGGAAAAACATCCGCATTGCAATCAATGTTGTTGAGCGAGTTTGCCGAAAAATTGGTCTATACGGTCGAACCGGGGCCCAGCGACAAGATTGCCTTTCCCACCGAAGGGCCGTTCAACGTGCAGCGCGGATACAACCGCATCGGAAAGTTCCAACGGCGACTGGAAGAAAGGGGCTTCGCCGTCATCGAGCAGTCACGGTTTTCACCCGAGCTGCTCGCCATCGCCGAAAAAGGCATTGCCCCCCCTTATCAGGAACCACCCATCGTCGGTCTGGTGATCAAGGACGCGGCAGGTAAACGCATCTATGATGCCACCTCCCAGATGCAAACCTACCGGTCTTATGATGACATACCGCCGCTTATCACCAAAGCGCTGCTGTTCATCGAAGATCGGAACCTCGAAGATCCGCCGGATCTGCGAACCAACCCGGTCATCAACTGGAAACGGTTCATCAAGGCAGCCGTCCTGTATGGCGCCGGAAAAATCGGTCTGCCGGTGAAGCGGGAAGGTGGCAGCACGCTCGCCACCCAGCTGGAAAAATTCCGCTATTCAGGACAGGGCAGAACGGAAGGCATTGGTGACAAGCTGCGTCAGATCACCGGCGCCAGCCTGAAGGTCTACAGTGAAGGCAGCAATACCCTGGCGGCCCGAAAAACCATCGTCGTCGACTATATCAACTCCGCGCCGTTCGCGGCCGTTCCCGGTTTTGGCGAGATCTATGGGCTCGGACAAGCGCTCCAGGCCTGGTTCGGATTGTCGCTCGATGACGTAAGCCAGGTGCTTTTCTCCAACACCGATGACGAACACAAGGCCCAAATCTATAAAAGACTACTCATGCTATTGTGCTCGGTTCGTGCACCAACCTATTACCTGAAACGGAATCCTGCTGCACTGCAAAAACGCGTATCCGCCTACATCAACCTGATGGTAGCGAACGGCATCATCACACGGTCGTTCGCCGAGAAGCTCGATGCGGTCTCTGTTTCTACCAACCCGACGCGTTTCAAAGCGCCGCAAAGAACGCTGGCCACGAAAAAATCGGTGAATGCGCTGCGATCGACACTGAGCCGTTCGCTCGATGTCCACAACTATTATGACCTCGATCGCCTCTATCTGGAGGTCGACAGCACCATCGATTCCACCCTGCAGGACAAGGTGACAGCGCTGTTTCATCAGCTGCACGATCCAGATTTTCTCAGAAGGCATGGATTGAAAGGGAAGCGCATGCTGCTGACCGGTGACCCAAGCTGGGTCGTATACAGCTTCCTGCTGTATGAAAGCACGCCGAACGGCAACTTCGTCCGAGTCACCGCCGACAGCATCAATCAGCCTTTCGATATCAACCGCAGCATGAAGCTGGATCTGGGCAGTACCGCCAAGCTGCGCACGGTGACGCACTACCTCGACATCGTCTATCAGCTTTACCAGGAGTATTCGCCGCTTTCCACCCGGGCACTGCCCGCCCGCCCTCCTCATTTCGCCGACCCGATCACCGGCTGGACGATCAAAACATTGAACCGCAACCCGTCGATCACCCTCGAGCAATTTCTCGACAAAGCACTTGCACGAAAATATTCGGCCAGCCCCTATGAACAATTTTATACAGGCGGCGGACTGCACACCTTTGCCAACTTCAGCAAGAGCGACAACAAGCGCCGATTGACCGTCAGAGAAGCCACCTATCGATCCGTCAACCTGCCGCTGATTCGCCTGATGCGTGATCTGGTGCGCTACCATCGAGCACGCTTGCCCTATGACGCGAAGGCATTGATCAAGGACCCCAAAGACCGCCAGCGCCGCAAATTTCTTGAAGAGATCGCCGACAAGGAGAGCAGAAAGGCTTTATGGCGCTACTACAAAAAATACCGTCGCCATGAGCCGGAGGAAGCGGTCTCGTTGTTGCTGGGAAAAAACGATCACTCGCTGCGCCACCTGGTCCTTTTGTACTACGCCTGGCACCCGGACGCAGATGACGGCGAGGTAATGGCTTGGCTTCAGGAGCAATTAGGCGAGTATCCCTATGATAAAGCCTTTAATCTGTTCGATCGCTATCGAAAGCCTCGCTACGACTTGGTTGATTACAGTTATCTGTTGCGCAAGCATCCACTGGAAGTCTGGACGGCGAACGCGTTTTTTCAAGACCCGGAGATCAGCTGGGACACGCTTCTGAAAAAAAGCACGGAAGCCCGCCGTCTGGCGTCATCATGGCTGTTCAAGACGCGCAAGGAAGGCGCCCGGACCATCAGACTGCGCACGCGCATCGAACAAGACGCCTTCGCACGCATGACGCCCTACTGGCAGAAACTGGGCTACCCGTTCAAACTGCTTCCATCCTACGCTTCCGCCATCGGCTCTTCCGCCGACCGGCCTGCCGCGCTTGCGGAGTTGATGGGTATACTGGTCAATGACGGCGTTCGCCGACCGAGCATCTCCATTACCCGGCTGAAATTGGCCGAAGGCACGCCGTATCACACGATTTTCGAGCCGCACAAAGAGGCGGGAGAACAGGTACTGGCGCCCGAGGTGGCGCGGGCTGTCCGCCGTGTTGCGACCGATGTCGTGCGCAGGGGCACCGCCCGAAGAGTGAATGGGGCATTCAAAAACCCTGATGGGTCCTGGATCACAGTCGGCGGCAAAACCGGCTCCGGTGACAATCGGGTGAAACGGTTCAATCGCTGGGGACATTTGATCTCATCCAGAGCCGTCAACCGCACGGCAACGTTTACATTTTTTATCGGCAAACGCTATTTTGGCGTGATCACGGCTTTTGTCGACGGGCCGGAGGCCGAGGACTATCAATTCACCAGTTCTTTGACGGTCAGCATTCTCAGGCTCCTCGCGCCAACGATCAACGCCCATATGGCGGCACGCACCGAACCACTCAAGGCCGCCTCAGCGACTATCCATGCTGCTCAAAGTCGAACACCTGAAAACCTATCTGCGCAGCGCCGGTAAAACGGTCGAGGCAGTCGATGATGTCACCTTTCATATCGGGGAAGGTGAAACATTTTGCCTGGTCGGTGAGTCCGGCAGCGGCAAATCGATCACCGCCCTTTCCATCATGCAGCTGCTGCCGGCGGGAATAAGCTCGCACCCGGCAGGCAGCATTTATCTGAAACAGCCGCGTGGTGCGCACGATCCCGCCGGATATATCGATACACTGACGCTGCCGGAAAGAAAGCTGCGCACGATACGGGGCTCCCGCATCGCCATGATCTTCCAGGAACCGATGACGTCGCTGAACCCTGTATTCACCATCGGCGATCAGATCATCGAGGCGCTGCAGCTGCACAACCCGGACATGGGCTATGCGGAGGCGCGTGAGCGAACCATTCACGCCCTAACGCAGGTAAGAATCCCAAATGCCGCCCGCCGTGTCGACGATTATCCTCACCATCTGTCCGGCGGCCAGCGGCAGCGTGTCATGATCGCCATGGCCATGGCATGCGAGCCGGACCTGTTGATTGCCGATGAGCCAACCACCGCATTGGACGTGACGGTGCAAAAGGAGATCCTGAACCTGATGCAGGATCTTCAGGCCCGCAACCACATGGGCATCCTGTTCATCACCCATGATTTTGGCGTCGTGTGTCAAATCGGACACCGCCTGGCTGTCATGCATCGGGGAAAAATCGTCGAAAGCGGGACCCTGATGGAGGTACTGAAACAGCCTAAACACACATACACAAAACAACTGCTGGCATCCCTGCCGCAAAACCTTAAACGCCGACAACAACGACAGCAGCACCGAGTGCAAACCCCGCCCGTACCGGGCGAACCGTGGGATTCGAAGAGCGATGATGCAGCGCAGGCGTTGGTCGATTTACGTCAGTTGCGCGTCTATTTTCCGGTCAAACGCGGATTGCTTCACCGTACGGTCGATCATATCAAGGCGGTCGATGGGGTCGACGTTCAGATAAGCCAAGGGCAGATTCTTGCCCTGGTTGGTGAATCCGGCTGTGGCAAAACCACGTTGGGGCGGGCAATTTTACGGTTGATAGAACCGACCGCAGGCGATATTTTTTTTTCCGGCACGAACATTACACAGATCAAACGCTCAGCGATGCGCCCCTATCGCCGCCGGATGCAGATCATTTTTCAGGACCCCATGTCGTCACTCAATCCGCGGCTCTCCATCGCAACGACTCTGACGGAGCCCATGGCCGTTCACGGCATTGGCGACTCGCAAGAAGAACGGCTGGAGATCGCGCGCCAGACGCTCCGCCAGGTGCAATTGGAGCCGCGCTACCTGTGGCGTTATCCGCATGAATTTTCAGGCGGTCAGCGCCAACGCATCGGAATTGCGCGGGCGCTGGTGCTGAATCCAAGATTCATCGTCTGCGACGAAGTCACCAGTTCACTCGATGTTTCCGTCCAGGCGGAGATCCTGCAAATGCTGCTGCAGCTGCGCCGCAGCCGGCAATTGACCCTGCTGTTCATCACCCACGATATTGGTGTCGTCGAATACATCAGTGATGAAACCGCCGTGATGTATCGTGGCCGCATCGTCGAGCGGGGAGCCACAGCTCAAATTTGCGGCAATCCCCATCACGAATATACCCAGACACTGTTGTCGGCGGTGCCTCGCATCATGATGTGACAACCATTCGCATTGCAGCGGTTTTTAGCAGCGGTTTCATCCACGAAGGGCGTCCGGAAACATTCCCGCTTCGCCTGACCCTGTCCGTCGGGCGGGCTGGATGCATGCGGTGCTGCGATGGTTCCATCACCCACCTTGAATACAAGACCGTGCCCTACTATCATTAGACTCGTCTGATGCAGCGCCGGCCGACTTGGGCAAACACGCGCTCAACGAATCCCCTTGGCTGCATCGAACCGCGCCAAGCAATGCGTGCTTCGGTGATTTTTTTGAAACCATTGCCAATGAAAAGTGCTTGTGTCCACCGCGAGTGACATTCAGGTCGATATGACTGTTCCATCCCGGACACATTATCTCAGCCTTATCGGGAATATTGGTGAGGAAATTGCTAAAGCGCTGGACCCTTATCATGGCGACCGCGATGCGCTTGCCTTTACACTCAACCTTGTTTTGACCGAAGCGGTGACGAATGCGATCAAATATGCAGGATCACATTCATCCAACCACTCGGTACGCATAAAAATCCAGTTCCACCGAGACGAACTGTTCGTCCAGGTCTACGATCACGGTCAGGGGTTTGATCTTAACGCTGTCCCGCACCCTGACCTGGACCAGCCCAAGGAGGGAGGACTGGGCATTTTTTTGATACGAACATTCATGGATTCAGTCGATTATCGAAAAGTCAAAGACGGCAACATACTGGAAATGAGGAAAAAACTGGCATGAAAACAGACAGCCTGCTGCGGCACTTCAAAGAGTCGTCGGCCTTTTTTGGTGCAAATGCCGATTTTATCGAAGATTTGTACGAGCAGTTTCTTCAAGAACCCGAGTCGGTCGGCGACACTTGGCGTAAAAAATTCCAAGCGCTGCAAAATGGCGGGGATCTGCGACTGGAAACACCCCATGGCCCGATAAAAGACCGCTTTTTACGACTCGCCGCAGCGCCGTCACTCATCCGTCCGGCCGCTGTTCAACGCGCACCGGATCATGAACTTCTGCAAAAACAGTCCTCCGTAACCCGCCTGATCAACCAATATCGGGTGAGCGGACACCAACAGGCGGACAACGACCCGCTGAATCTCCACCTACGGCTTCCCGTACCGGACCTCGATCCGCTCTACTACGGACTCAGCGATCTGGACATGGATACAGTATTCGACACCGGAACGCTTTACGGCGCCGAACAATTGCCACTACGGGAAATCATATCGCTGTTGAAAGAGACCTATTGCGGCACCATCGGCTTTGAATACTCGCATATCGTCGATATCGGCATCAACTCGTGGATCACCAACCGAATCGAAGGAACCCAGGGGCGAATTGCCGTCGGCGACGAACAAAAAGCCTGGCTGTTGACTCTGCTCACAGCAGCCGAAGGAATCGAAAAATATCTGCACAGAAGATATGTCGGGCAGAAACGATTTTCGCTGGAAGGAGGGGAGTCTCTGATTCCCTTGCTCGATGAACTCATCCAGCGCGCCGGCGGAAAGGGGATTCAGGAAGCTGTCATCGGTATGGCGCACCGGGGCCGGCTCAATGTTCTCATCAACATTCTCGGCAAGAAGCCCAGCGTGCTGTTCGAAGAGTTTGAAGGCACCCATGAAATTGCCGGAAGCTCCGGCGATGTCAAATACCATTTGGGTTTCTCCTCCGATATCGACACACCGGGCGGTCCGGTCCACCTCGCTCTTGCATTCAACCCATCCCATCTCGAAATCATCGATCCGGTCGTGGAAGGTTCCGTCCGTGCCCGGCAGGACCGCCGGGGGAAAAATGCAGAAACCGAGGTTCTCCCGATCCTGATCCACGGAGACGCGGCGTTCGCCGGCCAGGGCGTCGTCATGGAAACACTCAACCTCTCCGAGACGCGGGCCTATTCCACCGGCGGCACGGTCCATATCGTCATCAACAACCAGATCGGTTTCACCACCAGCGACCCCTTCGCTGCCCGATCCAGCCTCTATTGCACCGATGTTGCCAACATGGTTCAAGCCCCGGTTTTTCACGTCAATGGAGACGATCCGGAAGCGGTACTGTTCGTGACGCAGCTGGCCATCGATTATCGCATGGAATTTCACAAGGATGTCGTCATCGATCTGATCTGCTATCGGCGCCATGGGCACAACGAAGCCGATGAACCGGCCGTTACACAGCCGATGATGTACAAAAGAATCCGCAAGCATCCGACGACGCGCCATCTTTATGCTGACAAGCTCATCGCTGAGAGCATTATGACGGAAGCCGATGTTCAGGCCATGGAATCGGACTATAGCCAAGCCTTGGAAAAAGGGGCAACGGTTTCGCGCCCGATCCTGACGGATGTGGTCAATCCTTATGCTGTCAAATGGAGTCAATTCCTTGGGACCGACTGGACAACACCGTGCGATACCACGGTATCGATCGATCGGCTTCGCTCCCTGACCGACAAACTTCTTGAGATGCCACCTGAATTCGAGCTGCACCCACGGGTCGCGAAGATCATGGAAAGCCGGAGCAAAATGGCTGCAGGTGCGCTGCCCATTGATTGGGGTTATGCCGAAAATATGGCCTATGCGACGCTGGTCACGGAAGGAAAAAACGTTCGCTTCACCGGACAGGACGTTGGGCGCGGCACATTTTTCCACCGCCACGCGATTCTGCATAATCAGATCAATGGTGAAGCCTATATTCCTTTGAACAATCTGATTCTCGACCAGGCCCGTTTTTATATTTATGACTCACTTCTATCCGAAGAAGGCGTACTCGGCTTCGAATTCGGCTACAGCACGGCGGAACCGGACACGCTGGTCATTTGGGAGGCTCAATTCGGCGATTTCGCCAACGGTGCCCAGGTCGTGATCGATCAGTTTATCAGCTCCGGCGAAGCCAAATGGGGCCGCTTGTGCGGTCTGGCAATGCTATTGCCACACGGCTACGAGGGGCAAGGCGCCGAACATTCATCGGCACGTCTGGAACGCTATTTACAACTGTGCGCCGAACACAACATGCAAGTCTGCGTACCATCCACGCCAGCCCAGATATTTCACCTGCTGCGCCGCCAGATGCTGCGTTCTTACCGCAAGCCTCTTGTCGTTATGAGTCCAAAAAGCCTGCTGAGACACAAACTTGCGGTTTCATCGCTGGAAGAACTCTGCCAGGGTCGATTCCAGCCGGTTATCGGCGAGGTGGACGATATCCATCCCAAACAGGTGAGACGCGTCATCCTCTGCTCGGGCAAGGTTTATTACGATTTGCTCGATGCCCGCCGGGCACAAGAGCTCGAACATATCGCTATCTTGCGTATCGAGCAGTTGTATCCATTCCCGACCGAGGATCTGACGGCAGAGCTCAACCGCTACTCGAAGATGGAGGAGCTGGTCTGGTGTCAGGAAGAGCCTCAAAACCAAGGTGCGTGGTTTCAAATCAGGCACCGCTTCTTTCATCTCCTCGGGAAGAAAATGAAACTCATTTATGCGGGACGCCCACTTTCCGCCACGCCTGCAGTCGGCTCGTTCAGCATACACATCGAGCAGCAAAAAGCGGTGGTCGAAACCGCCCTGTTTGGAAAGCCGGGATAGAAAGGATTCCTGCTCCTTCCAGGGCCGCCTCCAATGGATCTTGTCGATGGTGTTGTCGGGTTCGTGTGCTGCTGCAATGCTCTGCCTCGTTTGAGATAAGGTGATTTGTTGGGGTTCGTTCCTCACCAACAACCTACGGTCCTGGCCTGCCCGTCCGTCGGGCCGGCATGGGTTCCCACGTCGGAGCGTGGAACCAGAAAGAAAGCCTATTTTAGAGGATCAGTCGCATAGGGTTGAATTCGCGCCTGACTGGGTTATCATACCCGCTACTGCTTTGCGATGTTCGTTCACGAGGATTCCTGCCAGCATGACCCAAACCCTCATCCGTCATACCAAGATACTCTCCATCGTCGGTGACATCCTCAAGGTTCATGCCCCGGCCGGCACCGAAGCGTCGGGGCCGGCCACCCGGCTCTACGATCTTGCGCTGATCAAGGACCCGAGCGGGCTGAGTTCGATTGCCCAGGTGATTAGCATCGACCGGGACCAGGTCTCTTTGCAGGCCTTTTCCGGAACCAAAGGGTTTTCCACGCGCTCGACGGTGCATTTTTTGGGCCATCCGATGCAGGTGACCTATTCGAAAAACATACTGGGACGGGTGTTCGACGGCACGGGCGACCCGATGGACGGCGGCGCGGACCTGGCGGACGATCCCAAAGTGCCTATCGGCGGACCTTCGGTGAATCCGATGCGGCGCGTGCTGGCGTCGAAAATGATCCGGACCGACGTTCCCATGATCGATGTTTTCAACTGCTTGGTGGAGAGTCAGAAGATTCCGATCTTTTCGGTCTCCGGTGAACCCTTCAATCCGTTTCTGGCCCGCATCGGCATCCAGGCCGATGCCGACATCGTCGTATTCGGCGGGTTGGGGTTGATTTTCGATGACTACTATTTTTTCCGCACCGCGTTCGAGGATGCCGGGGTGTTCGCCCGCACCGTTATGTTCTGCAATCTTGCCGCCGACCCGATCGTCGAGCGGCTGCTGGTGCCCGACATGGCGCTTGCCGTCGCCGAGAAGTTTGCGGTGGAGGAGGGCAAGCGCGTGCTGGTGCTGATGACCGACATGACCGCCTACGCCGATGCGATGAAAGAGGTGGGCATCTCCATGGAGCGGGTGCCGTCGAACCGCGGCTATATGGGCGATCTCTACTCGCAGCTGGCCCGACGCTATGAAAAAGCCTGCGACTACTCCGGTGCCGGCTCGGTGACGATTCTTACAGTGACGACGATGCCCGGCGATGATGTCACCCACCCGGTGCCCGACAACACGGGCTACATCACCGAGGGCCAGTTTTATCTTCACAACGGCGTCATCGACCCGTTTGGTTCGCTCTCCCGCTTGAAGCAGCATGTGATCGGAACGGTGACGCGGGAGGATCATTCCCAAATCATGAACACGATGGTCCGCTTTTATGCCGGCGCACGGGATGCGGAACAGAAGCAGGCGATGGCGTTCGAGCTCTCCGCCTTCGATGAGAAGCTGCTCAAGTTCGGCCGGCTGTTTCGCGAGCGCTTCATGGATATCAACATTTCGCTTCCTCTCGAGGAGGCGCTGAACCTTGGCTGGCAAACGCTAGCGGAATGTTTGGAGCCGCAGGAGCTGTTGATGAAGCAGGCGCTGGTGGACAAATACTACCCGAAGCAACAACAGGAGTCCGCGCATGGCCAGGCTGCAGCTTAGCAAGTCCTCGCTCAGTCGCGAAACCGCGCATCTCAAGACCTACAAACAGTTTCTTCCTTCGCTGGATCTCAAGCGCCAGGAATTGATGAGTCAGCGTGCGAGGGCAGCGCAGGCGCTGGCGCGGACAAAAACCGATATCGAGGAGTTTCTTAGTACGGTGGCGGAGGAGCTGCCGATGTTCTCCAATGATAAGGTGGACTTGAAAGATCTCGTGGTGGTCAAAGCCGTCGACCTGGGGCGGGAGAATATCATGGGCGCTCATCTTCCGGTCCTGAACAATGTGGAAATCGTCATCCGCGATTACTCTTTTTTGGCCAAGCCTCACTGGGTGGATGGTGTCGCGGCAAAGCTTAAGGAGATGCTGATCCTGAGGATTCGGGTTCAGATCGAGGAGCGTCGGCTGGCTCTTCTGAATGCCGCCGTTCGGACCATCACCCAGCGGGTGAACCTGTTCGACAAGGTGTTGATTCCCAGAACCCGGAAAAACATCAAGCGGATCAAGATCTACCTTTCCGATATGGAGCGCGCCGGTGTCATCAACGCCAAACTGGCGAAGAACAAGCGTCTTGCCGAGGCCCGCTCATGAGCATCACGGCACTGAAAAAAGTCACCGTCTGCGGGCTGATCGATGAAAAGGAAAAAGTCCTGGACAGCTTGCAGGCGCTGGGCTGTATTCATCTGGTATCGATGCGCCCGCCGCCGGATGAACCGGAGAAGGCAGCGCCCGAGCATCCTGAGTCGGCCTATAAAGCACTCAAATTTCTGACCGACTGCCCGCATAAACGCCATCAGGTCAGAGAGGGCGAGCACTTTGACCTCGAACGGTGTGTCGAGCAGATATCGAGCGTCCAACAGGACATTCGCGATCTGTCCGACCGCTGTGACTTTTTGGCCGCGCGGATCAAGGAGGTCGAGCCGTGGGGGGATTTCAAATTGCCCCCGGCCGAGGATCTGGCTGGTCTCAAGCTTTGGTTCTACATCGTGCCGCTGGGAAAGCTTGGGGAGCTACCGAAACAGGGATCAGTAAACAGGAATCAGGAAACAGGGGATAAGGAGATCGACGCATCCATTCCGATCCCTGATTCCCGGTTCCCAATTCCTGTCTGGCAGATCGTTCATCGCGACAGCCGCTTCGCCCATGTGGTCGTCGTGGCCGAAGATGAGCCTCCGACGGGGTCGATGCCGGTTGCGCGTACGCATACGGGGGCGTTGTCGCTGAGTGAGCTGAAAGCCCGGCTCAACCGATCACAAATCGAACTGGAAGACAATCAGGCCGAGCGCGAATCGCTGACCCGCTGGATCTATCTGATCACTAGGAATCTTGCCAGAGCGGAAGACAAGGCCGGTCTGATTCATGCGTCGGAGCAGACGATGGACGCCCATGAGGTCTTCGCTGTGCAAGGGTGGGCGCCGGAGCACGATCTGGAACCGATTTTGGCGCTGGCGCACCAGCATGGACTCGCTGCGCTGGCGGAAGATCCCGACCCTGCGGAGACGCCGCCGACCTTGCTTCAGAACCCGGAACCACTCGCGGCCGGCGAAGATCTTGTCCGTTTTTATAAGACGCCCGGTTATTGGGACTGGGATCCGGCGATCCCGGTTTTTTTTTCCTTTTCCCTCTTTTTTGCAATGATCGTGTCGGACGCGGGCTATGCCGCGCTGTTCGGCGCCCTTCTGATTGTATACTGGCGCCGTATGGGGCATTCGCCGACCGGCCGACGCTTGCGGGTGCTCGCCGCGGCCCTGGTCTCGAGTTCCCTTCTTTGGGGGATCATGGTGGGCAGCTATTTCGGTGTTTCGCCCCCGGATGCGTCACTGTTCGGCACACTGAAGATTCTGGATGTCAATGACTTCGATACGATGATGCGTCTGTCGGTGGGTGTCGGCATATTTCATCTGGCTTTTGCCAATCTTCACAAAGCGTGGGGCTTGCGCCAGGAAGGTTTGACCTCGCTGGCCCCGCTGGGCTGGATTATGGTTATGGTCGGCGGACTTTTTCTCTGGATCAGTGAAGGTCTCGACGAACCCCACGAATGGGTGTCGCCGACCGGAAAGTGGCAGATCGGTCTGGGACTGGCGGCCGTTTTTCTCTTCAGCAGCGTTCGCCCGATCAAGAAGGCGACCGATGTGGTCATGCGAATTCTGGACGGTCTGCAAGGCTTGAGCAATATCACGAAGATTTTCGGTGATGTCCTGAGTTACCTGCGCCTGTTCGCGCTGGGCCTGGCCAGCGCCTCGTTGGCGCTGACCTTCAACAATCTGGCGATGCAGGCCAAGGAGGCGGAGGGGCTGGGACTGCTGTTCAGTCTGCTCATTTTGATCGTCGGCCATGGTATGAATATCCTGTTGAGCCTGATGAGCGCGGTGGTGCACGGGATGCGGCTGAACTGTATCGAATTCTTTAACTGGGGGTTGTCCGACGAGGGCTATCCTTTCAAGGCTTTTTCGAAAAAGGAGATTAGCGAATGAACGAGTTCGTTGTGGCACTGGGTTGGGCCGGCATGTACGGCGTTATGGCATTGGGTGCGATCGGCAGCATCATCGGCTGCGCTATCGCCGGTCAGGCGGCGATCGGCGCCATGCTGGAGACCGAAGGCGGCTATGGGCGCTATATCGGCATTTCGGTGATGCCGTCATCGCAGGTCATCTATGGGATTGTCGTCATGTTCACGCTGCAGCGGCCGGTGACCGCAGAAACCGGGCCGGCGATGTTCGGCATCGGCATCTTCGCCGGTCTGGCGCTGTTGTACAGTGCGATCCTGCAAGGCAAGACCTGCGCGTCGGCCATCAACGCGGCCAAAGCGAAACCGGAGATTTTCGGTCTCTCTCTGGCTCCCGCCGCCATCGTCGAGGGATTTGCTGTCTTCGCTTTTGTTTTTGCGCTGGTGATCGCCGGCGGAATGCCGGGCTAGGAGGCTGTCCGAGAACAGACTGATCTACTGCGGACAAGCCNNCAGATTTCCCGATCATTATCGTTAAATAGGTCCACTATTCGCCTCAAATGATCGAAAAATCTGACTCAATCAGTCTTGCCCTCGCTACGATCGCTATTCTCAGACAGCCTCCTAGTCACAACTTCAGGAAGTTCACATGGTAGAAAAAGAGACGGCGGATTTGAGCCAATATGCGTCTTACGGGGTCGAGGCGCTGATCGATCGGCTACGTGAAGAGGGTGTCGGTAAAGGCAAAGCCCAGGCGGAGGCGATTGTTGCAGAGGCGAAACAGAAAGCCGCCTCGATCACGCAACAGGCGAGAAAAGAGGCCGAGGAGATCGTTTCCAGTGCTCGCAAAGAGACCGAAGCCTTCAAGGCAGCGGGCAGAGATGCGTTGGAACTGGCAGCCCGGGATGCACACCTGAAGCTCAGACAGACCATTACCGAACGCTTTGGCGATGAGGTTCGCCGACTGGTCGGCACGATCATGACGCCGGAGCCGTTCATGGAAAAGTTGGTGCTTCAGGTCGCCGGGCGCGCCAGAGATCAGGCCGGACTGGATCGAGAGGAGCGGCTTACCATCAAGCTCCCTGAGGCGGTGATCGGCATCGACGACTTGCGCAAGAATCCTGAAGAGCTCAAGGAGGGTACGATGGCGCATTTTGTGCTCTCCGTCATGGCCAGCCTGCTGCGCGAGGGGATCACCTATCAGCCCGCCGGTGATATCACCGGCGGGCTCAAAGTCTATCTGAAAGACGGCGACGTGGAGGTCGACCTCACCGACGAGGCGATCGCCGCGGTTTTGCTCGAGCACCTGCAGCCGCGTTTCCGGGCACTGCTCGAGGGCATCGTCAAATAATATGAGCGATCGCTATGTGACGTTGATGGCGAGTTTGCCGCCGCACGTCCCGTCATTGTTCGCCAACCGGCAGACGCCAATTTCCCGCCTGAAGCTGGACGATCGTCTGCAGATGCTGGAGCCTCAGGATGCGATCGATCTGGCGTTGATCGAGGAGCTGCTGCATTGGGATCGTATGAGTATGGAGATGACCGACGCCCAAATGATCGAACGGGGCAAACAGACCTGCGATCGATTGGACAACGAATTCATCAAGGATATCGTTCGCTGGCGGCTGGAGATACGTACCGTGGTGGCCGCTCTTCGCCGTCGCCATCTGGGGCGCCCGGTGCCTTCGGCCGGCTCGAAGTGGGGTTACGGCGCCTGGATGAAAATGATCGAAACCCATTGGCATGAACCGTCATTCGGAGTGGAGCGAATCTACCCTTGGCTGCCCGAAGCAGACCGGCTTTTGGAAGAGAGTGATTCCCTGGCATTGGAGCGCTTGCTCTTGAATCAGGTGTGGGACTATTACGGGCGGGTCGTCGGCGACCATTATTTCGATTTCGAAGCAGTGGTGGTCTACGTGCTTCGCTGGGACGTGATCGATCGTTGGTCACGGTACAATGGTGAGGCGGCAGCACGACGGTTCGATCGGATGGTGGAATCGGCGTTGGGCTATTACGTCTCGATGTTTGCATGACAGGAAACAGGGACCGGGAATCAGGGATCAGAACTGTCGCGGACCGATGTTGGCCGCCTGTCCGTCCGGCCTTTTTTCCTCGTTTCCGCGCTTCTGCGTGCGAATGCATTCCCGGCCAGGAAAGAGCGCTTCTGTTTCCTGATTCCTGTTTCCTGATATTGAGGTATCGAACGCATGGAAAACACCAAGTTTACAGCCCGCGTCTCCGCGGTTCAGGATGATATCGTGACCATCGAGGCGGAAATGACCGACCAGGGGCCGGCGCCGTTGAAGAAAAACGAGGTGGTCTATATCTGCCCGACCCGCTGCGAGAGCGGTCGCCAGGAGAAGCTCAAGGCGGAGGTGTTGCGAATTCGCGGGCGCACTGCGGATGCGCAGGTATTCGAGAATACCGCCGGCGTCGCAGTTGGGGATCCGGTCGAACAGACTCAGGAGATGCTCTCGGTCAGCCTCGGGCCGGGGCTGCTGGGGCAGGTGTACGATGGTCTCCAGAACCCGCTCGAGAGCCTCGCTTCGCAATACGGCTATTTTCTGCCCAGAGGCGCCGAGACCGACCCATTGGACCGCAACCAAAAATGGTCCTTCGTGCCGACGGTGCGCAGTGGCGACCGCCTGGTCGCCGGTGCCGTCATCGGCACGGTGCAGGAGGGACGCTACACCCACAAGATCATGATTCCTTTCGATGAACCGTCCGAGGTCGAGGTGACCTGGATTCAGGAAGGCACCGTGACGGTCGACGATCCGGTAGCCAGAATCCGCAGCGTGTCAGGCAGGGAAAGGCTTTTGACATTGGTGCAGAAGTGGCCGGTTCGGCGCCCATTGCCCCAAGCTTTGCTCGACCGCCGGATTTCCGAGCGGCTCTATCCCAGCGAGCCGCTGGTGACGACGATGCGCCTGATCGATACCTTTTTTCCCATCGCCCGCGGCGGGACCTGCTGCATCCCCGGTCCCTTCGGCGCCGGCAAAACCGTGCTGCAGAACCTGATTTCCAGATACTCGGCGGTGGATATCGTCATCGTCGTTGCCTGCGGCGAGCGCGCCGGGGAAGTGGTGGAGACCATTACCGAATTTCCGAAAATGACCGATCCCAAGAGCGGCGGGGCGTTGATGGACCGCACCATCATCATCTGCAATACCTCGTCGATGCCGGTGGCGGCGCGCGAAGCATCGATTAATACCGGCATCACTCTGGGCGAATACTACCGTCAAATGGGCTACGATGTGCTGCTGATCGCCGACTCCACCTCGCGCTGGGCGCAGGCGATGCGCGAAACGTCGGGCCGCATGGAAGAGATCCCCGGTGAAGAGGCGTTTCCGGCCTATCTGGATTCGTCCATTCGCGGCATTTACGAGCGCGCCGGGGTGATCCGTACCAATGACAGCGCGGTGGGCAGCTTGACCATGATCGGCACCGTTTCGCCCGCCGGCGGCAACTTCGAAGAGCCGGTAACACAGTCGACGCTGGGAACGGTGAAAACCTTTTTGGGCCTCAGTGCCGAGCGCGCCTATAAACGGTTCTATCCTTCTGTCGACCCGCTGATCTCCTGGTCGCGTTATCTGGAGCAGCTCGAAGCCTGGTTCGAGAAAGAGATCGAGCCGGGATGGACCAAAAAGGTCCAGAAGATGATCGATCTGCTGCATAAAGGGGATGCGGTGCTGCAGATGATGCAGGTCACCGGGGAGGAAGGGGTGACCCTGGAAGACTTTGTCACCTACCAGAAAGCGCTGTTTCTCGACATGGTCTATCTGCAGCAGGATGCGTTCGATCCGGTGGATGCCTCCGCTCCGCTGGAGCGGCAGAAACTGACCTTCACCAAGGTCTACAGCCTGGTCGGGCAGGAGTTCAACTTCAGCGACAAGGATCAGGCACGCGACTATTTCACCCGGCTGACGGGACTGTTCAAGAATTTCAATTACGCCGGAACCGACTCACCCGATTACAAAAAACTTCTGGATCAGATCGATCAGCTGGCACCGTCGATGGGCGTCTTATAGCGTATCACCGATACATCGGTGTAGGGCGGAACGCGAAGCGGTTCCGCCGTCGGGGATCAGGAAACAGGGATCATATATGGTCCGCCCCGTATT
>DEII01000059.1 GCA_002352385.1 Methylococcaceae bacterium UBA2778
CTGCATAGGGGGGTGAACACTTACTAAATAATTGCACAGCCGAAGAAACATCATGCTGCTGTTTCAGTGGTTTACTGCCTTTGCTTTTCCAAAGAAAATTCGGCTATATATGCGCTTGATCTCACAACATAGTTATTCTTGACGGTCATTCTCAAGAAAACAGTTGCGAGGGAAAATTGCTTTCCTTCGTAGGCAGGACCGTCGGCAGCATGATGCATCCCACCGGCCCAACTTGGGGCATGATTGAATTTTCTTAGAGGATCAGAGGGGTGTGTTCGGCCTCTGGGATCGCCGAGTTGCACTCGACGAAAAGAAAAAATGACGAGTGCAACTCGGTGATCCCGGTGGTTAATTCTCTTCATTCAAGCACCACGGCTTCCCATTCGTCGCGCAGTCTCTCCCGGTTGAGCGCCAGCCACTGCAGCGCAATGATGGGGATCGCCGACTCGATCTTTCCGGTGTTGACCTTTTCCAGGGCCTCGTCGAGGCTGACAACGCTGACCAGTATGTCTTCACCCTCGTGGTCCAGGCCGTGAACACCGCCGAGGTTGCTTGCATCGACTTTCCCGCAGTAGAGAGTGATCTTTTCCGACGAGCCGCCCGGGCTGGTATAAAACTCGCTGATCTGGATCAGTTCCTGAATGTCACAGCCTGCCTCTTCTTCGGCCTCGCGAAACGCGACTTCGCTGGGCGATTCGCCGGACTCGATGGCGCCGGCGACGATTTCGAGCAGCCACCGATCGCCCCGGGATTTGATTGCGCCGACGCGAAACTGCTCGATCAGCACGACTTCATCGGTGACGGGGTCGTATAGGACGACGGCCACGCAATTGCCTCGCTGAAACAGCTCACGCTCCTGGACCTGGCTCCACCCGCCCTTATAGAGCGTATGCCGGAGCTTGTAGCGGATAAGATCGAAGAAGCCGTGATAAATCGTCGCTTCTTCAAGCAGTTCGAACTGTTTTTTTTTGCTTGGCATGGTGTATTGTTACCGCGTGGAAAGAGGGCGAGCTGCTCAGCCGCGACGATCGTTTCAGAGATTGTGCGATGGGGAGTACGTTGGCCCAACCCTTTCAAGGTGGCCGATAATCATCAAAAGATTAATAGTAGGTTGGGCAAAGGCCGGCAGGCCGTGCCCAACATCCGCCCGAGCCGTTGGGCACGCTGCGCTTTGCCCAACCTACATAAATATTCATCTTTTCAATGGCTTGAAAGCACCTTGAAAGGGGTGGTACGTTGGCCCTATGCACAAAGGGCCAGCCAGCATTGTAAGAGGAAAGAACCTTTCCGCAAATCCCTTGAAATCCCCGTTCATCACCCCATATTCTATCATTGTTACTGTTTCTCTCACTTTTTCTGTTTTACAGAGGAAAGCTTACTATGCGAATTCTTTTGTTTTTGGCCACCAACGCAGCGATTTTGGTTGTGATCAGTATCGTGTTCAATCTGTTGGGGCTCAGCAGCATACTCGATCAACAAGGTGTCAATCTGGATCTGAATGCTCTGCTGGTGGTGTCGGCAATTATCGGTATGACGGGTTCCGTCATCTCTTTGGCTATGTCCAAATGGATGGCGAAACGATCGATGGGCGTCCATGCGATCGAACGGCCGTCGAATTCGACCGAGCAGTGGCTGCTCGATACGGTGCATCGGCTGGCTCGGCAGGCGGGAATCGGAATGCCTGAAGTCGGCATCTTCGACGCGCCGGACCCCAACGCGTTCGCCACCGGAATGAACCGAAACAACGCGTTGGTGGCTGTCAGTACCGGCTTGCTGCGATCGATGAGCGCCGATGAAGTCGAAGCGGTCGTCGGCCATGAAATTAGCCACGTTGCCAACGGCGATATGGTGACGATGGCCCTGCTTCAAGGGGTCGTCAACACGTTCGTCTATTTTTTCGCCAGCATCATCGGGTATGTGGTCGACCGCGTCATTTTGAAAAACGAACGCGGTCTCGGCATCGGTTACTATGTCACTCAAATCATTGCGCAGATCTGTTTGTCGATCCTAGCCAGCATGATCGTGATGTGGTTCTCTCGCTGGCGTGAATTCCGCGCCGATGCCGGCGGCGCCCGGCTGGCGGGGCGGGGCAAAATGATCGGCGCACTTCACGCATTGCAGCGCGCACACGAACCGCAGGATCTGCCGGGTGAATTTGCGGCTTTCGGCATCAGTGGCGGGCTGGGTGATGGATTGAAAAAGCTGTTCATGAGTCATCCGCCGCTGGAAGAGCGCATCGCGGCCTTGAAGCACAGGCGCTAAGTCAATACCAAGATCGGTGATCGCCTTGGGTGGATTCGAATACACTCTAACTGAGATGATCGTTTTATGGGGACGCGTGCAACGGGGAGCAGGCGATACGCCCGATCTTGTTCTTCTGGATGTATCGATGCCGGAGATGGATGGCTACGAAGTCTGCCGGCGTCTCGAGCAGGCCCCTGCCAGCCGACGAACTCGAGGGTTTTTTCGCCTTCGCGGGTGACGGTAATCAGTCCACCCCTTTCAAGGTGTAAATATTCGGCCAACCCAT
>DEII01000179.1 GCA_002352385.1 Methylococcaceae bacterium UBA2778
AAATTTTAATGCGATTGCCCTGATGAAAACACTGTCCAAACGCCGGATCATTTTCGTCAACCCGCCCTATGAGCGCATCGCCCCAGGCTACGATTTCGTCCGTCATATCACCAATCGCTCACCTTCTTTGGGATTGCTGCAGCTGGCAGCGCAGGTACGCAGCGACGGCTACTCGCCGACCATCATAGAAAGCGACATCGAAAACCTCGATCCGACACAGATCGCCCGGCGTATCATCGATGCCGAACCGGCCTATGTCGGAATCACGCTGTTCACTGTCGCGGTCTGGCAAGCTGCCGAGATTGCCGCAGCCGTCAAGCGGGAACTGCCGGGCATCACGATCATCGTCGGCGGCCCCCATATCTCGTCGATGGGGATCGAAACCATGGAGCGGTTTCGCCCCTTCGACATTGCTGTGGCCAACGAAGGCGAACAGGTGCTCAGCGAGCTGCTGCCGGTACTCGACCGAAGTGAGATGCCTTCTTCCGTCCGCGGCATCATCTATCGCGACGGCAATCAGGTCATCCCCACCCCCAAGGCGCCGCTGGTCAACAACCTCGACGCGCTCCCCATGCCCGCCTGGGACCTGCTCCCGAACTTTCCCGACGCCTACCTTCCTGCCATTTTCGACTACCCCAAAGGCCCCGTCGCCAGCATCGCCGCCTCCCGGGGGTGCCCGTTCCTGTGCAAGTTCTGCGATACATCAACTTTCGGCGCCAAAGTGCGCGCCTATTCTCCCGAAAAGGTCTTCGCGATGATGAAGCACCTCAAGGAGACCTATGGCATCCGCCACATCCTCTTCGTCGACGACCTGTTCCTGGCCAGCCGCCTGCGCACCATGGCGTTGTGCGAACTGTTGATCGAGGCCCGGCTGAACATGACCTGGAGCTGCGCCGCCCGGGTCGATACGGTCAAACCCGACATCCTTAAACGAATGAAGCAGGCCGGCTGTTGGGAGATCAGCTTCGGGCTGGAGACAGGCTCCAACGAACTGCTGAAAAAGATGGAGAAATCAGCACGGGTGGAACGGTCCGAGCAGGCGGTGCAGTGGTCCCACGAAGCCGGCATCCGCTGCAAGGGGCTCTTCATACTTGGCTATCCGGGCGAAACGCCGGAGACCATCCGCATGACCCGGGCATTCGTCCAGCGCATCCCGATGACAACGATGAACCTGAGCAAATTCACCCCCTATCCCGGGTCCCCGATCTATCGCGAGCTGTATGGCACCAGCATCCAGGACGCACACTGGCGACGCATGAACGGAATGAATTTCGTCTGGGCGCCCGAAGGCCTGACGGTCGAGAAATTGGACCGCGAATATCAGCGGCTGCTCATCGCCTTCTACCGCCAGCCCCGCGTGACCCACCATTTCGCGTCGATGGTGCTTCGATACCCCACCCACATCATCCGACTGGCGCGCTTCGGCCTGGGTTACGCCAAAGCCAAAACCGCCAGTTTTCTCAGCGGCCGGGGCGGCCTGTTGGTCAAACCGGAGTCACCTCACCTCACAGAACATCTTTCCGACGAACGCATCCGGTAATCTCTCGGTCCGCTACAGAGCCGCCTCGATCCGCTCACGCAGCGTCTTCAGCACCTTGATCCGTGCAAAGCATTTGTCGTTCGCTTCGACCAGCGTCCAGGGGGCCCGTTCGGTACTGGTGCGGTCGACCATGTCACAGACCGCCCTGGCGTACAGATCCCATTTTTCGCGGTTGCGCCAATCCTCGTCGGTCAGTTTATAGCGCTTGTAGCCGATCTCCTCGCGCGCCTTGAACCGTTTTTCCTGTTCATCCTTGCTGATCGACAGCCAGAACTTGACCACCACGATATCGTGGCGCGCCAGCTCCGACTCGAAGTCGTTGATCTCGGCGTAGGCGCGCAGCCAGTCGGCTTCCGAACAGAACCCTTCGACGCGTTCGACCAGCACCCGCCCGTACCAGGAGCGATCGAAGAAGGTCAGATGGCCGAGGCGTGGAATACGCCGCCAGAACCGCCATAAATAGGGTTGGACCCGCTCCTCTTCGGTCGGCGCCGCAACCGGATGGACCCGGTACAAGGTGGCATCGAGCGCTTCCGTCGCGCGGCGAATGGCGCCCCCCTTGCCGGCGGCGTCGTTGCCTTCGAAGACAGCGACGACCGCTTTTTTTCGGAATCCATCCTGCTGCGACAAATGATTCAAACGCCGCTGGCAGCGCTTCAGCTGCCGTTTATAGTCGTCTCTCTCCAGCTTCAGGCTCAAGTCGAGGCTGCTGAGCAGGCTTTTCTCATCAACCGGCTCGGTGATGATCGGCGCCGGTGCCACCGGTTCCACCTCGGGCTTTTCGAGGCGCTTACTGATCGCATACAGCAGGGTATTGGCAATCATCAGGCCCCGATAGCGCTTGTCGGTGCCGCCGATCACCGTCCAGGGTGCATAGCCGGTACTGGTCAGCCGTACGACATGCTCCGCCGCCGACAGAGCGCGATCGTAGTTTTTGACGCTGTCCAACACCCTGTCCGCCAGCCGCCAGTAGCGGGTAGGGTCTTTCTTGAGCTTTTTCAGCCGTTTTTTCTGCTGCTCTCTGGAAAGGTGAAACCAGAACTTCAGAATCAATGCGCCTTCATCGGCCAGCATCTCTTCCAACCGATTGATCTCTTCCAGACTTTTGTGCAGATCGGCGTTCTTGGTCACTCCCAGAATCCGGTCGCGCAGCGGGTCGCTGTACCAGGAGCCGAAAAAGATGCCGATCCGTCCCTTTGGCGGCAGCGCCCGCCAATAGCGCCACATCGGCGGCCGTTCACGCGCCTCCTCGGTGGGCGGCCCCAGCGCAATGGTGCTGACATAATGAATATCCAGAATGGCATTGAGGCCGTTGACCGCCTGCGCCTTGCCGGCACCGTCGGCACCGGCGATCAGAATGATCACCGGAAACTCCTTCGCCTCCACCAGATCGAACTGCGCATTGAGCAGATCTTCGCGCAATCGAGGCATCAGCTGATCGAACGTCTCGTTGTCGATCTTATGGTCGAGCTCCGCGGATTCAAACATGATGCACCTCAGACAGAAGACAGGGGACAGAAGACAGGAAACAGAAGGCAGGAAACAGAAGGCAGGCCTCACTGGCGTTGGGTGAGGGATGCATATCGGCCTCTCTTGCCGGCGCTGGTATGGGTTCCCACGGAGGACCGTGGGAACCAGAAAAAAATGGACTCATCTGCTCTAATGGAATGGTCCGCCCCAC
>DEII01000029.1:0-9343 GCA_002352385.1 Methylococcaceae bacterium UBA2778
GCACCTGCGCAATATCTACAAGAAACTGAATTTTACGCCAGGCAAAACAGAGACGATCGACGGCTTTGGATTGAACAGCGATGGCGTCATGCCCAATCTCTTCCTCCTGTTGTCCAGCCAGGTTTTCGAGAACTTCCGCGACGATGCGGAGAAGAAACTCAACCTGCAGGCCTTCGTGATGTGCTTTGACACGGGGATGGCCCCAGCCGTTGGTTATACCATCACGCTGCGGGAGTCCAATATCAGCGACCCGGATATTCTCAAGAATTGGGCGATACTTGTCGGCCAGGCGAAAACCGGCAACATCGACCTCATCGCCAAAGGGACGATTGACGGTCAGGTCCGAGGCCTGTTGTATCGGCCTGCCTCCGATGATTGGGTCGCGGACAAGACCGGAGTGGGTCCGTTTACTTCCCTGCAACTCGCAGTGAAAATCAAGGCCGGTAACATCCTGAGCATCATGGGCGTGCCACCGGGTTCCGGCAATCGCATGGGTATTGACCGGGATGAGAATGGCATCCTGGATGGCAACGGGCCATAGTGGGATTGGCAGTGCCGCTCAATGCATTTTCACCGCACTACAATATTGTCCACGATTAAAGGAAAGTTCTCGGTAGGGTCTTTCGGTGGAAATCCGTTGGTGTAGACCTTAAGTCTGAGCTTATAACTGCCACGGGATAAAGTCCGGGTATCCCAAACGGCGAGCCTGCCGGGATTTTTCATTTGGATGCGCGAACTTTCGAGCACGGTCCAATTTTGGTCGCCATCACGCTGATAGGACAACTCATAGGAATCAAACGATATAAGAAAAAGATTATCAGCACCGGTCTCTATCCAGGCTGAACCCAATACATTCACAAGGCCTTTTCTGACAGCGGCCCCGGATACCGGATAATTGATCTTTTCATACATGACCACAGCAGAGTCCTTTGCCTCTGGCAGATAATCCGGTTTGTAATCTCGATCCCGTCCATCTACGAACTCGGTATTGAGGCAATATAAACGCGACGCATTATGTGCCAGATTCGGCTGAGGCATAGTGCCGAGAATTTTCTGTCTTGTCCAATCCACAATCGTGTTTTCCAGAACCATGGTTGAAGACCCCCATGCGCTGACATGGGTCAATATCTGACCATCTCTCCAGTGCAGGTACGCGCTGTCCATAGTCCCGACATGAACCGTCTGTCCTTCACAAATGCTATTCGTGACGCGCGCTTTCGCGTTGTTATGCAACATCATCTCGGCAATAATGATGTCGCTCGCGCGGAAATCTACACGTTCTCTTGGATCGATCTTCCACCATCTCACATGGGTATTTACCAGGTTTAACTTTCTGTCTGGTGCCAACGAGAACGTTTGATCACGATAGAAAGTATCGTTCTTAAAGTCACCTTGTGCGACAAAGGTATCGTTCCCCATAAATGCGAAAAGGGCAGAAGCCAGTTCGCTATTGCGGATCGTCACATCACTGCCTGGCATGGATTGGATGCCCCATAGCACATGTGCGGTATTGGTAATTTCCAGGGTCCAGGGAATACCGAAAAATCCGGGTACACTGTTATTGATAGTTTTTGAAACAGGAGACCATCGGAAAGGCGACCCTTTCGGCAAACTTGTATTGACCCAAGCCCCCCGGGGAAACTGTAACCAGGGCATGACGTGAGAGGTGTCTTTTATAGTGATAGTTGGCGCATCACTGATAACGATATCACCGGCAAAGGTCACGTTATTCAGCGTGAGCGAGCTTTGATCTGAGGGATACCATGTGGACCAATTGAGCCATGTAGTATTTTCCGCAAGAAATCTAGAGTTGTCGTTCAATACGTAAAAATCGATGGAACCATCAGCGCTTATAGTCGAACGGTAAAATTCAATGCTTCCATGCTGAGTCGCGGCCACCGTATGCTGATTGATGTAGGACTGCTTCATATGAAAAAAGGAATCCACAAAAACCATTTTGCCGCTGTGCTTTACAGCAATCTGGGCATCATCTCCATCAATATGAAATTCTCCTTCCTGCACCAAAAGTAGCCCAGAATTTTTGATGACCACGGGGCCGGTATGAAAATGTCGATCACCCGGCCCAACATGAAAGATTTCATTTGCCATATCATCGCCAATGATCAGCATGCCGTGCGTTCGCGTATCCGCGGCAAGTACTTCACAGACAGTGATCAACGGAGAGAGCAGGATGAAAAAAAAGATCAGGAAACAGCCAGCGCGTCTCATAAGCAGTACCTCCTCCGTAAGGATGTTTGCCTTAATGGGTTGTCGTTTCAGCTCGATTCCAAAACCATACAGAACTATCGTTAAGGAAATATGGTATGGATGCGACATCAGGCGGATCTGTTGGCCAAGGACGATGAAGAGGCGGTCAACGATCTATAGGGTCCATTATTATGCAACATCGGCACGGTGGCCATCGGTGCAGGACGAGGCAGAGACAAACGGTGGAAGAAGGGGGATCAGCGGGTCTTAGGATATCACGGGCGGTGGGCGCTTTCGCTGTCAGCACAGTCCGTGGCCATCCGTCACGGTGTGAAACGTGGTTTCCAGCGCGCTCGGCCTAGCGGCAGGCACGTCTTGATGGAGATCGGCCAACAACATTAAGTTGTCAGATTTTCTAACGCATTGCCATTAGGCCCGTCTCGGCTCACCCGTTTACGCGCCGTTTAGCCATGTGTGGGCATGAGGCCTCTCTTGCAAGGCCGTACGCTACCGGTTAGGCGCTGCTCTTTTGACGGTAAAGCGATCGATCGATCGTTGAAATTATTCGATCTGTATCAAGCGGGTATTCGAGAAATGAAGGCAGGGCTGAAAGCGTGTTCTCGGGCTCGCGAAGAATGTCATTATAGCTAATCTCTATGTGCTCGATGTAGTCTTCCCCCTTGAGCCATGCCAGGGTAGCTTGCAAATGCTTCTCATAAAGATTTGACATCTCCGCGTCCGGAACTCGAGCAGAATTTTCTTGGCGGTTATCGATCATTCTGGACTGAGATGCCATTATCTCGTCGATCCGCCGCCTCATAAAGATGATTTTGTAACGATACTCAGGAGAAAGAAACTTGAGCAGGCTAGAGATGATCTTAACGGCTTTACCCTGGGCCTGCGGCAACCACTGGGTGTCGCCTTTAGACAGGGATTTTACCCGCTCAAATTCGTAGTAACCCTTAGGATTGTCCACGTCAGCCGTGCGCACGTTATCGGTCAAGATCTCGATACCTCCAGCGTCCAGCATCATCATCATCATAGACGTACCGGACCGAGGCAGTCCCGAGACAACAATGATCTCATTTCTTTCCGAATCACCATACTGTTTGTGCATAACTGACCGCCTTCCAGATTAGAGATTCCACGCGCCAGGCGTTGCCTGAATACGCTTTGCCTGCCGCGTGGCCGAGCCGTTACACAGCCGTGTGGACGTACAGCCGAGTGACAGTGCAACACGGTTCCGATTGTAAAGTACTGGACTGGAACAGTCTATGTACCGTCGCGCTCGGTACGGAAGTATTCTCGCACCTTCGACCGGTAGGTACGCCTTCGGCTTGCCTTTTTTATCGGCCAGCGTTTCATCATTTTGCTCTCCGATGGCCATTTGGAATCGTTCGGACCCAGGTAATCGTAAGCGGCGTCGCCTGCCGACATCCGGCCATGCACCTCTAAAGCCGAAACATCGAAGTCCTTGCGACCAAGGCCGTTGGCTTTGCTACGACCGACGTGCTTTGCGATTCCATCGTTCCCTTGGGACTCGTCGTGACGCCACCCGTGCGGCAAAACAGTTGCGCTCTGCATTTGACGCGAGAATCTCCATCATTCCGGGCTCAACGCCGAGATGGACCCACACCGGCCGCGTCTGCCGAAAAAGCATTGCGGGCGCACCGCGGTGGGGGTGACGGCGAAGGGCGGAGAAACGATGCGCGAATGCAGGATGACTGCGACTGGATTGGGGGTTTGAATCGGTGCCCGCGCCGATCCTGTTTCGCCGAGACGATAGACTGTGCCGAAGTCTTCGGTTAGGATAGCTCGGCATAAGCGTTTATGACGTTGCCATTATGATCCGTGCGGTTTCCGAACGGATCGAGACACAAATAGGGGAGGGCTGCTGATCTTAGCGTTGCGGAATGCAAAATAAACCGCCTTTACGTGGCTAGGGGAGAATAATGCTGCGAGAGCAAAATCTGATCATCCGGCTGTCTGGATTCAGGCGCATTGCTGCCATCCAAGTTCCGATTAGCATATGAAATGGTGAGCGAAGGGGATGAGGCTGCGCAATTCGAAGATTTGTCAAGTAATCGCTCTGGTTTAACGGAGTCAACACGGCCTTCGGGCTCGAGCCAGACGGCTTGGCGGCTCAGGGCCCGCCTTAGCAGTAAGCGGGCGAAATGTGTGGAAGAATAACTTAGTTAGGAAAAGATGGAGGTATCCTGTTCATGAAAGCTCTGATTCTGGGTCTGGACGGTGCGACTTTTACCGTGCTTGATCCTCTAATCGCTGACGGAGTAATGCCTGCTCTGGGCAGCTTGATGGGGTCTGGCACGAAAGCGATTTTGAAATCCGTCGTGCCGCCCCTTACGCCCCCCGCATGGACATCATTGATGACAGGGCGCACTCCGGGTAACCACGGCGTTTTTGATTTTTTCCGGCGCGAATCCGCTGACAACCATCACATTCGTTTTACCAACTTTCAGGATATCGGGTCCGAAACGATCTGGTCCATCGCTGCACGCCACCAAAAGAAGGTTACCAGTCTCAATTTTCCATTGATGTACCCTCCGCCGGAGGTCCCCGGGTTTATCGTTCCTGGGTGGATTCCATGGAAGTTGATGCGTTTGGCATGTCACCCGGAAGGCCTCGTCAATGAGTTTGACAATCTCCCGGATTTTAACCTGCGCGAGTTGGCAATCGACATCGAGCTGGAGGATAAGGCGATCGAGGGCTGTCCGGAAGATGAATATGTCGACTGGGTCAAGCTGCATGCACGCCGCGAAGAGAACTGGTTTAAGATCTTTGAGTATTTGATGCAAAAAGATGAATGCGAATTGATGGCGGTATTGTTTGACGGTGTCGACAAACTCCAACATTTGTGTTGGAGGTTTGTAGATCCGGCTTTTGCACACACGCTTACTACGGAGCGGGACCGACGAATTCGCGAGGCCTGCCTGGACTATTTCAGGCGCCTGGATCAGCTGATTGGAAGAATCATTGAGCTGGTCGGACCCGAAACCCGCATTTTTGTGGTCTCGGACCACGGCTTCGGGCCGACGTTCGAGGTCTTCAATGTAAATGCCTGGTTGGAGAAAAACGGCTATCTTACCTGGTCCGGTTCAAACCATGCGGAGCATGGTGACGCTATGATAGGTGTAGGGCACGTCGCGAGACATACCTTTGAGCTTGATTGGAGTAAGACAAAGGCGTTTGCAACCACTCCCACGAGTAACGGGATTTTCATTAATTCTGGTGACGACCGAGGGCTTGCGGATTCGGAGTATTATCCCTTCATCTCGGAGTTAAGCGCTCGATTATTGGAAGTCAGAGACCCGGACTCCGGCGAGCCCATTGTCACGAAAATCTGGACGCGAGACGAGGCCTTCTCAGGGCCTTTCAAACCCTTGGCCCCGGATTTGACGCTGGCGACGCGCGACGGCGGCCTGGTATCGATATTACCGAATTCAGAAATTCTGACGCGCCGGGATCAGATCGCCGGAGCCCACCGACCTGAAGGGGTGTTCATTGCCTCAGGCCCGGGAATCCGGCCTGGTGCGACCGCGGAAGAGCTGTCGATCGTGGACGTGGCGCCGACGGTCCTGTACACCCTCGGGATTGAAGTACCGGAAGACCTGGATGGGAAGGTCCCAGAGCGCATCTTTGAAGCGGACGCCCTGGCTGATGATCCCATCAAAGTGGGTGGGCGGACGGTCTACAAGGCCGCGGAGTGGCAGAGTCCAAAAACGGAGACTCAGCTCACGTCAGATGAGGAAGCACGGCTCATAGCACGAATGAGAGAGCTGGGTTATATGGAGTAAGGAGACTGAATTCTGCGGCTGAAAGAGACAAGTCTAAACCATGCTCAGTCTCGGAGTGCGATAAAGGTGGTGTTTTGCAATCGAAGGATCCGAAAACAACGCGAAACGTCCTGATTACAGGAGCCTCTCGAGGCATTGGGCGTGAGACCGCTCTAACCCTGGCAGAGAAAGGTTTTCGCGTTTGGGCAGGAGTTCGGGATCCAGGTGTCGCAAGCGAACTCGAAAAAGAAGCGGCACATCGGGCCGGGATCCTGCATTGTGTGCGCCTTGACGTGACGGATGAGGTTTCGCGTTCGCAAGCCATCGAGACTATTCTGGAAAGGGATCATTGTATTCATGCCCTGGTGAATAACGCCGGCATCGTCCGCCTTGCATACTTTGAAGACCTGACTCTGGAGGAGATTCGAGAGATATTCGAAGCGAATCTTTTCGGTGCCATGGCGCTGACCCGCAAAGTCATTCCGGTGATGAGGCCTGCGCGGAATGGACGTATTGTGATGATGAGCTCCATCGGCGGACGGATCGGTTCAATGGCCTCGACCGGTTATGCGGCCAGCAAATTCGCGCTGGAAGGATTCAGTGAGTCGTTATGGCTCGAACTCGCTCCGCTGAATATCCATGTTAGTATCATCGAACCGGGTATCGTCGGAACCGACATATGGGACCGTGAAAATCGCGTCGCACACGGCGCAAGAGACGGGAGCAGCCCGTATCAGGATTGGTTCGAACGCGCCCAAACGCTCGCCGACTCTCTTGTAGCATCGGCCACCGTCACTCCCCGGCAGGTGGCCATGGCTGTGCATCGTGCGCTCACGGAACCCCGCCCTGCGCTTCGTTATGTCATCGGCAATCGCGCCAAATCAGTTCTCGCGTTGCGCCGCGTTCTTCCCAACTGGCTGTTTGAGAAGGTCTATTTTGGCCAGATACTGAAACGAGTCACGGGTGGACGTTAAACCTGAAGCCGGTAATCGATTATGTGAGCGATGGGATATCCACCATTGAACTAAAGCACAAAGGAGCGAGACATGGAGGGTGAAACCAAAGCCATAAAAGAGATCGGTCCAGTTCCAATGACACTTTCTCGGGTCGTCACTGCCATAGGGTTGATCGCTATCGCAACGGCGGTTACCGCCAGCGTGTTTCCGCGGAAAATTGAGCTTGCGGCCCTGGATGGGACTGACGGTTTTGCCATCAACGGCATTATGGCGGGGGACGCCTCGGGCCGTGTCGCCGGGGCCGGGGATGTCAATGGGGACGGGGTCGATGATTTGATCATTGGGGCGCTAAGCGCTGATCCAAATGGCCGAGCCGGCGCTGGGCAAAGCTATGTCGTGTTCGGTTCGGTCCAGGGTTTTCCGGCCGCGGTCGAAGCGGGGGAGCTCAATGGCAGCAACGGCTTTGTCATCAACGGTATTGCTGCGGCTGATCAGTCCGGTGCGAGTGTTGCCGGGGCGGGGGACATCAACGGTGACGGGTTCGATGACGTAATTATCGGGGCGTCAGGCGCTGACCCCAACGGGCTCGAATTCGCCGGTCAAGGCTATGTCGTCTTTGGCTCGGCCCAGGGTTTTCCGGCCACGGTGGAGGCGGCAGCGCTCAATGGCAGCAATGGTTTCCTGGTCAATGGCATCGCCTTCGGTGACCAGGCCGGCTGGAGCGTCGCCGGGGCCGGGGACGTCAACGGCGACGGTGTCGATGATCTGATCATTGGGGCGCCAGGCGCTGATGCGAATGGTCGATCAGGTGCCGGTCAGAGCTATGTCGTGTACGGTTCGACCCAGGGCTTTCCGGCCACGGTCGAGCTTGCCGGGCTTGATGGGGCCAACGGATTCGCGATCAACGGGATTTATGGACATGATGACTCCGGCTCGAGCGTTGCCGGCGCCGGGGACGTCAATGGCGACGGGCTCGATGATGTGATCATCGGGGCGCCAAACGCTCACGCCGGTACTCGCTATTACGCCGGTCAGAGTTATGTCGTGTTCGGCTCGGCCCAGGGCTTTCCGGCCACGGTCGAGGCGGCCGAGCTCACTGGCAACAATGGCTTTGTGATCAACGGTATTGTTGGAGTTGACTACTCAGGCTGGAGCGTTGCCGGGGCCGGGGATGTCAACGGCGACGGCCTGGACGATCTCATCGTCGGGGCGCCGCTCGGTGACCGTACCGGTGCCACGGTCGTCGGTCAGAGTTATGTCGTGTTCGGCTCGGATCAGGGCTTTCCGGCCACGGTCGAGGCGGCCGGGCTCAATGGTACCGACGGTTTTGTCGTCAACGGCATTGCGCCATTCGGCAACTCTGGCAGGCGTGTTGCCGGGGCCGGGGACGTCAATGGCGACGGGTTCGATGATCTGCTCATCGGGGCGCAGTACACGTACTTTCACACGGGTCAAAGTTATGTTGTGTTCGGCTCGGATCAGGGCTTTCCGGCCACGGTCGAGGCGATCGCGCTCAATGGCCGCAATGGTTTCCTGGTCAATGGTATCGCTTTCGGCGACCAGGCCGGCGCGAGCGTCGCCGGGGCCGGGGACGTCAACGGCGACGGGCTCGATGATCTGGTCGTTGGTGCGCCGCCCGCCGATGTGGATGGCCGCGAAAGTGCCGGTCAAAGCTATGTGGTGTTCGGACGTCGTGCCCTCATCGCCGTCCAGATAGATATCAAACCCGGCAGGTATCCCAATTGGGTAAATACCAAGAGCAACGGGAAGATCCCTGTGGCGATACTGTCGACTGCCGCCTTCGATGCCTCGTCCGTGGTGGATCGGGGCTCCCTCACTTTTGGCCGTAGCGGGAATGAAGACTCCTTGCATCGCCATGGCGGTGCTATTCCTAACTGTTGGGTCGAGGACGTCAATAGTGACGCGCTAGCCGATCTGGTCTGCCGTTTCGAAATCCGGAAAACGGGTTTTCAGCCCGGTGACACGGAGGGCACTCTGAAGGGTAAAACCATCAACGAAGTACCTATCAAGGGCCGGGACAGTATACAGACGGCAGCGCCTCCAACCGGCTAGCAGCGACGCAGGCGACGAACCACGCCATGGCCCAAGTCGGGTGCACGATAGAATTTCGTGCACCATTCAGACTTTGTCCCACACTTGATTATGCCATCGGTCAACCGATGGATATGCCATCGTGCGACGGCACTTCCTCCCAGACCGTGGGTCATTCTGGTCCGACCCTGAAGCGACTCACCGGCGGATTTCACCCCTGAACTGTAAGCCAAAATGTAGGGTGGGTTAGGCACGCAGTTTGTGCCGTCACCTACCAGATGTGCTGCTAGGCACTCATTGAAAAAGTGTTGTGTTGCTACGCGACGCTTGGTG
>DEII01000029.1:9427-10323 GCA_002352385.1 Methylococcaceae bacterium UBA2778
CACTTTGTCACTTCGTTCGGGCGCGCAAAAAACGCTAACCCACCCTACATCGATTAAGAAACCGCTTAAGCGACGTGCCATTCACCCCTGAACTAACCAGGAATATACCCTGTTATTGCGCAATCGGAAGTAGCAATTTGCCGATTCTGATCTATTCTTAATTGCGTGGGGTGATTTTTTGGAATAGGAACCGGGGGGGGTCTATGCACACCTTTAATATTCGTTTGCTTAGCAGACATGGCATCGTCTGGCTGTTTACCGTGGTGACGCTGGCGATTGGTCTGACGAGCTGCGGCGAAGTGGGTGATGGCGCAGGTGGTGAGGGGGACGACAGCATTAATTCCACGGCGGCAGATCCATTTCTGCCGGTGCCAAAACCGGGTTTCCCCCGGAATATATTCTTTGGCGAGATTCCCTCGGACCCAGAAGGACCTGTGCTGGTGTTCGTCCATGGTCTGAGAGGAAAAGCATCAGACTGGTGGGTGGGCAACAATATGTATAAGCTCGCCTTCGTGTCCGGCTATCGGACCGCTTTCATTAATATCAATAGAGACGGCTCGGCGAACGACGACACTATTCGCAACAACGCCATCGTCTTGAAGTCGCTGTTTCCCAAGGTGGCCAAATACTACGATGTAGACAAGTTCTACGTGATCGCTCTTTCGAAGGGCGCGCTCGACACGCAAGCGGCCATGCTCACACCTGTGTTCTGTGATGACGACAAGCACGGCCGTGGTCATGACGACGACGACAAGCGTGGCCGTGGTCATCACAAAGACGATAAGCATGGCCGTGGGCATGACAAGGATGACCGATACGGCTGTGATGATGATGATGACGACGACAAACATGGGCGTGGTCATGACGATGACGACAAACATGGCCGTGGTCATGAC
>DEII01000029.1:10413-12939 GCA_002352385.1 Methylococcaceae bacterium UBA2778
GACGACGATGACGACAAGCACAGGTATGGTTATGACTATGGCCTGGATGAGCGGATTGCGAACCTGGTCCAGGCGGTCTTCACTATCGCCGCTCCGAACCAGGGCAGCGAACTGGCGGACTGGGCGTTTGGTCCAGGACGTCCGACGGCGCGACGCTTGGGTCTTTTGACCCCAGGCATCGCCGCCCTGAGAACGCCCAACGTCCAGGCATTCCGGGCGATAGCGGACCCGATCTTCGCCAAGGCCGGGATACCGCATTTTACCGCTGCCGGGACGACCTCAAAGGGTAATCCCCTGACCGTGGTGACCGGCGGAATTCTCAGTGGCCTGACAGGCGGAGCCTTCAATGACGGACTCGTGACACTCGACCGAAGCCGGCTTCCGGAGACATACGCGCAGGATCTCGGGGTTTTCGAAGCAAATCACTTTCATAGCCGGTTCGGTATCCACACATTTTATTTTTTCCATCATCGGATCAGTTTTGACCGGTCATTGATCGCATCCGATTTCAGTCAGCAGTCCCTTTCCGGCCTGGGAGATATCCACAACAACTGGATCTGGTCCATGAAGTGGTTCAAAGGCAAGCTCTACGTCGGAACCGGGCGCGAACCGGACTGTGCGAGCTATGCAACCGCGGAGGTTCAGGTTGGAATTAAGGTCTATCCCCCGCTGTCTAACCCATGTCCACCCGACATGCGGGATCTTGAACTCTCAGCCGAGATCTGGAGGTTTACCCCTAATAAGGGCGGTAAAGATAAAAAGGATGGCCATCATAAAAACAAAGAACAAGGCAAATGGGAGCTCGTTTACAAATCCCCTGAAGACATTCCAATTGCCTGGAATCTGCGCCGCAGGCCCACGAAATTTACCGCGCGGGATATCGGTTTCCGCGGCATGGCCGTGTTTGAAGAGCCGGATGGGACGCTCGCGCTATACGTAGGAGGAGTCTCAGCGGCTTCGCTATATGAGAAAATCCCACCCTACGACAGGCGCGGTTTTCCACCACCGCGGATTCTTCGGTCTGTCAATGGACGTGACTGGGCGCCCATTCCAAATGATCCGGGGACATTCCTGGGTGATATTGTGAAAAACGCACCGCCCGAGCTGAAGCCGCGCGGTTTCCGTTCGCTGGTCAGTTACAAGAAAAAACTGTACGCCACCGCCAGCGACTACATTGGCGTCGGTTTTATGGTCGCGTCGGCCGACCCCGCAAGGGGGAACGACGCCTGGCAGCAGGTTAGCCCGCCCGCAACCGAGTTCCCGATTTGGACGCTTTCCACTTATAACGATTACCTCTACATCATTACTGGAAGCGGTGTCAATCCGGATTCCAATGGCTATGGCGTCTATAAAACCGATGCCAGCGGCGATCCACCGCTGAACTTTACTCCCATTGTGACCGATGGTGCCGGCCTGCCCGAACAGTTCCGGTCACCGAACGCCCTGAGCATGGGCGTCTTTCAAGGAAAACTGTATGTGGGGTCAAACCGCCCGACCGAGTTGATCCGGATCGATCCGGATGACAACTGGGAGTTGGTCACGGGTGAACCGCGTTTTACCGAGGACGGGCTAAAGGCCCCGTTGAGCGGATTTGGTACGGGATTCGGCAACTTCTTTAACGGCCATTTCTGGAGAATGGGTGCCTTTCAAGACAACCTGTATCTGACGACTTGGGACTGGAGTGTCGCGCTCAAAATACTGCCTACGGTTGAGTCCATGCTCCCGCTTATCGGCGAGTTCGGGTTCGATCTCTATCGGACACCGGACGGCGTTCACTGGACACCGCTTACCAAAATGGGCCTTGGTCAAGCCATACGTTATGGTGGAAGAAGCCTCGAGGTCACTAAGCAAGGCATCTTTGTCGGCAGCGCCAAACCGCACGGTGGAGGTGAAGTGTGGCTGCATCGCGGACATAAACCCGGCAAGGGCCATGGACATGATGACCATGACGATAAGGATGATAAGGGCAAAGGCCATGACCGTGATCCCGATGGGAGTCCACAGAACCTGGAATCCGTGAACGCCCCTGGCGGCAACGTTCTCCTGTCGTGGGAACCCGTGCCTGTCGCGGCCCGGTATCTGGTTTTCAGGGCTACCGTCCGGCCGGCCCTGAGTTACTTCCCGCCTGACCTGGAAATCAAGATTCCCGGAACCGATATTACGCTCACGATCCAGGACGTTATTGACGGCAAGCTTGATCCGATCTGTGAATTGCAGACGCCGACCGAGGGTCTGTGCAATCTGCTTCTTTCGCTGAGAGATAATCTCGGCCTTCCCGGAGGCTTCGAGCAGATCGGCTCGACGATGGATGCTTACTTCACGGAAACGCCGCCTACGGATTTCCAATCGATCTACTTTGTCGTCGCCGAGAACTCATTGGGAGAAAAATCGAGGGCGTCAAATATCGCCGGAGGCCCTACCAAGGCGCGTCTGATGACCTTTCCTTACCTGCTAATCAGGATCAGTTCGCTTCTGAGTCGCGGGTACTTTTGTGACACGCAGTCAGCAGGGGAGCTACTGGCGCGA
>DEII01000087.1 GCA_002352385.1 Methylococcaceae bacterium UBA2778
TGGTAAGACTGGACTTGATGTAGCAAAAATCAGTTCAATGATGGATGACGAAACATGGATGAATGGGCGCGAGGCCCACCGACTCGGGTTTGTCGATGTTGTGACTGAGCCTGTCGCAATCGCCGCGTGTCTTGATCCGGAAACGTTCGCGCACGCACCAACCGAGCTTGCCCTCGAGGACAGCGGTTTGATTCAAGAGATCCGGGCCGAGTGGCGCGACTCGCCGGAGCTGCGGGCCGAGTTCCTAAATTTTGAATCGTTCATGGCTTACAAGAAAAATGCGGGTAACATCACTATTATTGCGGACCGTGTATATCGTGAACGTGATCGCGCTCGGTGAGGCTTTGGATCGTCGGTTCTTCGAAGTAAACCCGGTGTTTCAATATTGTTTTCGCACACCACTACCCGGCGAGGTGGAAGCGATGCAGCGGGATGGCAAGGCGCCCATCACCGCGCGGTACTGGATATGCGCGTGGCGCAATGATAGCGGGCTTATACAGCGCAAACCGGTGTGTATACCGTTACATGTTCGTAATGCAGACGCATGGATCAATGCGATTTGGATTGGGCTTGAAGCACACGAGGCACGAGCCGGGGGGCACGCTCACTGATGCCTGCACATCGTTCCCCTTTGTTATTAATGGGTTACGGGTCCTCCTGAGCGTCTTGCTGTGTGGGTACGTTCACGCGGCGGTTTTCCGCTATTTTTGAAAATTTTCTATAGGGCGGTTCCTTCACCTTATGGCGACACAGCGCGAAATTGCAGAACACATCGATCTGGGCACCAGGCGCGTCAAAGAGTTGTTCAAATGTGGTGTTCTGCCGTCTGGAAAAGGCCGAGGCGGTCTTGATGTTGACGCGTGCCGTCTGTCTTACATCCGCTACTTGCGCGGATTGCGAACCAAGCAAGTTGAGCAACCGGATAGCACAGGTGTCGACGTCGATCGGGAACGCGCTCTGAACCTTCGAGCCGACACCCGGCTAAAGAAATTGAAATTAAACCAGCTTCAGAAAGAACTCGCTCCAGTCGATCTGCTGCAATGGATCCTGCACAAAACCTGCGCTCAAATTTCGGATGTGCTCGGCCAAATTCCGCGAAGAATCAGAGAGCGGGTCCCGAGGCTTAACGGCGGCGAGCTGGCAATCGTTCAACGTGAGGTTGCCAAGTGCCAGAGTGTGGCGACCGCTGCACGGCTCGATGTTGATGAATACACAGCCGGCACCACCCTACAGGATCGCTCAATTCACCCGTCATAGCTTAAGGCGTGACGTGCCCCTACCGTCACAATATTTGTCGTCAGGATGCGGGCGGTTGGGGCGTGTCTCACCTACCAAATTGATTACCAGCCGGTGTGCCGTGGTTCGTGGGTGACGCGGCTCGGCACGCTACCGGCTGCGGTTTTCCACCCGCTTTACCGCTTCACGGCGTGCCACCTACAACCGGCGCACCCAGCGCGCGATAGCTGCGGCAATCTCAAAGACAAAGCCGACAAACCCGCTCACCAACACCGTGAGGATCAACATCACCGAGAATGACGCAAACCCTTCGACGGCCCATAGCCATACGCTGATACCTAGTCCGGCGACAAAGACGATTGATACGATTATGGCAGTCATTGAGCAATCTTATCATCAATAAGTCACCCGTCACACCAAGCACGAACTACTACGACGCCTGCGGGCTATGCGCTGCAAAAGGCCGCCATCGGCGGCGATCCGGATCAATGGTCTCCGAGAGACAGGCTAGAACATTACCGTGCGGAAAATGAGCGCGTGAAACTGGAAGCTGCACAAGGCCGGCTGGTCCCCATCGATGATGTCACCACCGAGCGGTCAACCACATTCAAGGCATTGGCGCTTGGGTTGGAAACCTTGCCGGATCGCATTGAGATCAACTGTGGCCTTAACGCGAATCAAGTTGCTGTCATGATAGAGATCATCGATTCCCAGCGCCAGATGCTCTACGACTCGCTGGTGGCCGAGTTCAGTGAATGAAGCACCACAAGTTTACGTCCCACACGTTTTCGTCGATCGCTTTGTCGATCAGACTGGTGACGCCATTCTGAGCGCTACGCTGGCCGGGTGCATATACGAAATGAACCACGACATTCCGAGTCTGTACAACTACCTGGTGGCACGCCGGCGGCTATTCGAAATGCTGGGCGATGCGGCCGATATCCTTGCGTCTTCGCCTAGCCGATCTCAACTACAATTTGCGCGACGAATCAAAGGGGAGATCGCGTCCGAAGAGGCCAGGCGAAGACGCGGCAGGCTGTCCGACGAGGTGGCGTAACCGCCGGGCATTTGGTTGCTGTCGAGCGGCCTGTTGAAAAAGCTGGAATCTGACCTATACTGAAAGTTGCCGCTCTCCTCGCGGCGTTGTTTAAGAATGAGAGCCGGGCGGCCAACAACGCCCGGCTTTTTTGCATTATGATTGATGTCTTGCCGGGTTGTGGCTTATTGATTAAGAACCGCCGTGGTCATAAACACAATAATCCTTATCAAACCAAACAATGTGAAAAATATCCCCGTCACGAAAGCCCACCATCGGTTTTTTGCCATCGAAACGGAACGCGATAAACGTTACGTCTTCCGTGATTCCTTTGGGAATCGGTGCTTTTACATTCTCTATCTTCTCGTATCCATTTTTGTGCCGGTGACAACTATGCAATTGGTTCCACGTCAATTGACTAAGCGTATGCAAAGTGTCGGCAAAAGCGGCTTTTTCTGACTTATCGAGTTGTTCTACTGAATAGCCACGATGGGTGTGCCGAAGAGAAAATATCGGCGGAAGTTGCTCAGGCGAACGACCAGCGGATGCGGCAATCTTAAAATGTTTGCTTTTGGCAGCCGGGCGGTTAGTGCCTTTAAGCCGTCTCTTCTTCAACGACAAATTGCCTGAAGTGCTGTTTCATTGAATCATGCGAAATAACGTCGTTGTCCGGTGCGGCTTCTTTCCATGGCGGTTCTTCATGCGTCATATTGCGCAGCTTCCATGCCGAATATTGACCAAAAATATCATATACCTCGTTTAAAAATTCCTTTGTGTCATTGTCATAGATCGAAAAATCGATGTCTTCTGGGCATGGGATTCGATCCGATCCGTGTTCTTTGTATAAATGATAAAGATCAGGCACGACCGGGCCATGGGTCCATGCTTCGATTTCATGATTAAAGAGCGGTCGTCCATGCAACGCTAGATATAAGCCTTGCGCATAGTAAACCAGCTTCTGCAACTTCATGTTTGAAATTGAATCGGAAGCGTCGTCATCCGCGAGCGTGAGGAAGTATTTTGCAACATCGAAACAAGTTAACATGGTCAATCACCCGTCTTTGTTAGGATAGGATTTAGATCGTATCCAAGTTATTTGGTTTTATGATCGTCACTATCATTCTACGTTTGCAACCGTCTACAACACAATAGCCGGCATGTCTTTATTTAATAGACCACTAACCAGGCTTTTTGTGCCTGCACCATAGCCGAGTCTGACACCACACCGCCATCAACACCATCTA
>DEII01000026.1 GCA_002352385.1 Methylococcaceae bacterium UBA2778
CCTTGTAACCAATTGTTTTTTCTATATAAATAAAACAGCGTGGCAAACATGGGTTAAGTCAACAGTATTTCCTCTCCCGCATCTCCGAAAAACGACCGCTTGTGAAAGGCCCATTCATCCATCGAGTTCTTCGATTTTTGCCAGGCGATAGCTCGTGCTGCGACCGCCGCCGGGGTTTTGGACGAGGATGCCGCGCTCCAACAGCTCACGGATATCCCTCAGCGCCGTGTCGGGCGAGCATTTGGCGATCCTGGCGTATTTGGACGTGTTCATATGCCCTTTGAAGCCATCGAGCATATGGACTTTATTCTCCGCGAATTCGCTGCTTCAAAAACAGCCGCTTGGGAAGGAGAGTGGAGATAGGGTGTTTAAAGTCTACACGAAGGCAGCTTTTGCCCCAGACTTTTCTGTCTCATATTGAGTTTGTTGGCAGCAGGGCAACGCCCCGTTCGGCGCGCACCAGCGTCACTCTTTTCCAGATGCCTTAGGTCCAGGTTCCACGAACATCGACGCGGAATCGGTGACATACCGCTTGATCAAAACCAGAAAACAGGCCGTGGCGATGCCCGCCGAACCGAAGATCATGCACATTACCATGATCTGATAGCGGGCGGCGATCAGCGGGGAGATGCCGGAGAGGATCTGCCCGGTCATCATGCCGGGGAGAGAGACAAGCCCGACGGCGAAAAGCGAGTTGATCACAGGAATCATCGATGCGTGGAAAGCGATCCGACGCGCCTGATCATACGAGACGCCCCGTTCCGTCTCCGCCATGAAGCGTTCTGCCGCAAGGCTGACGCTGTTCATCGCATTGGCGAAGATCATCCCGGCGAGCGGAATCATATAGCGCGGCCAATACCACGGTGTCAGATCGAGCACCCATTCGGTAATCAGCAGCAGAGTGATGCCGCCGCCAAAGGCAATGGACGCCAGCGCGCTCAGGTATAATTTTCGCCGCTGAACCTTGATCGTCCTCAGGGCAATCCAGCTGGAGACGAACACCATGACGGCCAGAACGGCGACGACCAGGACTGCATCATCCGACTCGAACAGATACACCAGGAAATAGCCAATGAGCAGAAGCTGAGTCAGCATCCGTGCAAGGGCGTACAGCGCATTCGGGGCGTTCAGAGACCATCTGTAAAAAATGACCACGACCACCAGGACGGGAGCGAAAGCGAGCGCCAGCTTGGCGAGCGGGATGGCCTCAACCGACATGGTGCTGCGTCATATCCTAGATTGATTGGTGCGCACGGCGCACCCTACGGCTGTTCCGCAGGCAACCAAATCACAGCCAGCGCAGGCGGTTCGCATTGGTCACCACCGTGACCGACGACATCGCCATCGCCGCACCCGCGATCATCGGGTTCAGCAAAATGCCAAACGCCGGATACAAGAGTCCGGCGGCAATCGGAATGCTCAACGAATTGTAGATGAAGGCGCCCAGCAGGTTCTGCTTGATGTTCCGCAGCGTAACGCGCGAGAGCCGAATCGCTTCCGGGACCTTGCACAGTGAGCCCTGCATGATGACGACATCACCGCTTTCGATGGCGATATCAGTGCCGGTGCCAATGGCGAAGCCGACATTCGCCTGCGCCAGCGCCGGCGCATCGTTGATGCCGTCGCCGACCATGGCGACGATCTCGCCCTGATCCTGCAGTTCTTTCACCACCACCGCCTTGTCTTGCGGCAGAACCTGCGCACGCACTTCCGAGATGCCTGCCTCTTTGGCGATCGCCCGCGCGGTCGTCTCATTGTCGCCCGTGACCACCAGTACCCTGACGCCGAGCACCTGAAGATCGGAAATCGCCTGCTTCGAATCGGATTTGATCGGGTCCGACACCGAAACCAGACCGACAACCTGGCCATCGACCGCGAGCAGCATCGGCGTCTGCCCTTTGGCCGCATAATCGTCCATTCGAGCCGGAAAGTCACCGAGTTCGACCTGATTGGATTTCATCAACGCCAGATTACCGAACAGCACTCTTTGATCATCCCGCTCGGCCGATACGCCGTGGCCGGCAATCGCCTGGAAATGGTCGACCGGCAGCAGCTCCAGCTTTTTCGCTTCGGCAGCCTCCAGAATCGCACCGGCCAGCGGATGTTCGGAACCGGCTTCGATGCTGGCTGTCAGCTGCAGAAGGCGCGCCTCGGACCAGCCTTCCCGCGTTTCCAGAGCCGAGACCGTGGGGCGCCCTTCGGTGACCGTCCCGGTCTTGTCGAGCACGACGCAGGTGAGCTTGCCGGCGCTCTGCAGGGCGTCGCCATTGCGGATCAAAATACCGGCCTGCGCCGCCCGCCCCACCGAGACCATGATCGAAATCGGTGTGGCCAGCCCCAATGCGCACGGGCAGGCAATCACCAGCACCGTCATCGCAGTCACGAACCCATAACCCAGCGCCGGCTGCGGCCCGAACGCCAGCCAGACGAAAAAAGTCGACACAGCAATGACGACCACGACCGGAACGAACACCGCGGCAATGCGATCGACCAGGCGGGCAATCGCCGGCTTGCTGCTCTGCGCCTGGCGCACGCTTTCGATGATCTGCGCCAGCGAGGTATCGCGCCCGATGCGGGTCGCCTCAAACAGGAAAGTCCCGTGCTGATTCAAGGTGCCGGCGACGACTTCGCCGCCTTCACTCTTTTCGACCGGCAGAGGCTCGCCGGTCAGCATCGATTCGTCCACGCTGGAATGCCCTTCGATCACGATGCCATCGACAGCGATTTTTTCACCCGGACGCACCCGCAAAGTTTCACCCAAGCCGATCTGCTCGATCGGCACATCGACCTCTTCACCGTCACGCACGACCCGGGCCGTGCGTGGCTGCAGCCCGATCAGCTGGCGAATTGCGCTGGAGGTCTTGCCGCGTGCACGGGTTTCGAGAGCGGCACCCAAATTGATGAAGGCAAGGATGATGACGGCCGCTTCGAAATAGGCGTGCTTGGCCAGCGACGGCAAGGTGCCGGAAAAATCGATCACAATCGTCGAATAGACCCAGGCAGATCCGGTGCCGAGCGCAATCAGCGTATCCATATTCGCCTGCCGTTGCTGCAGCGATTGGATCGCGCCTCTGAAGAAATGGCCGCCGGAATAGAACATGACTCCCAGGGTGATGATCGCCACAAGAGACCAGAAGCGGGAACCGGCGGGAGTTCCCAGTTCGGGCCAGAGGTCCAGATGGCCACCCAGCATCAGCGGCAGGCCGAACGCCGCGGCAACGCCGGCTTTTTTCAGCAGGCTCCGGTAACGCTGCTCCTCCACCGCCTCCTGTTCTTCCAGGTCTTCCAACCCTTCCATCACCGCCGCATCATAGCCTGCCGCTAGGACTGCCTGCTTCAACAGATCAGGCAGCGCATCGCCCTCGATCGTCGCTGAGTGGTCGGCAAAATTGACGCTGGCCGAACGAACGCCGGCAACAGAGTTCAGCGCATCTTCCACGCTTTTGACGCACCCGGCGCAGCGCATACCCATAATTGATAACCGAATCGGCTCGGCGGGATGGCTCTGTTCAGCGGTGATTTGCATAATGTAGGACTCCAAAGGTTTCAAGTTGGGCACGCTTCGCTTTGCCCAACCTACATAAATTATCGATGTTTGCTCTATTTTGACAGCCCTGCGAAAAGGGTTATCCTTGTTCATGTATATTACAACAGTTGTTCAAGGATCGTACCAACAAATGCATTTGAAAACAGGATAGATTTGTTCTTACAATGAGAGAAAAGTCGGAAATCCAGCCAGTCGCGATCCACATGCCAATCGCGGTATCGTTTTGTACCACGAAGGATACGAAGAGCACGAAGAAATGGGGGGGCCTTCATGCTCTTCGTGTCCTTCGTGGTGAATTCCCGATCTTTCCTGGTGCACTCCCCTGCCGCGTCGTTTCATTGCCTTGGCAAACCGGCTGCCGTACTATCGCGGCGCTCCCATCTCCGCATGATACAAATGCGAACGAATCCGATTAACATTTTTTTTGCCATGTTAAATCAATAGCTTATACATGGAAATTTTTGACTTGCAGGGTCGGGATTTCTATAATCCAAGTTTCCGATATCGACAAGCCACGAGGTGTCCGCATGAAAGGAAACGAGCAAGTAACCAACTATCTCAACCGTGCCTTGACCAATGAACTGACGGCGATCAATCAGTATTTCCTGCACGCGAGAATGTATAAAAACTGGGGCTTGAGCAAGCTGAACGACCATGAATACGATGAGTCGATCGATGAAATGAAACATGCCGACAGGCTGATCGAACGCATCCTTTTTCTGGAAGGGCTGCCGAATGTGCAGGACATCGGCAAGCTGATGATCGGTGAAAATACCAAGGAGATGCTCAGCTGCGACCTCACACTGGAACAGCAGGCGGCGCCTTTGCTGCGGGAAGCCATCGAATATTGTGAAAGCGTGCAGGATTATGTCTCGCGCGAACTGTTCGAACAGATTCTCGAAAGCGAAGAAAAGCACATCGACTGGCTGGAGACCCAGCTCGCATTGATCGAGAAAGTCGGCCTGAACAATTATCTGCAGTCACAGATGTGATCGGTCGGTCTGACGACGCGTCAGGCACCATGCAATCATCTACACCACCCGCGGAGGGAACAAATCATGTCGCAGATCGAAGACCTGCTCGCTGATGAAGCGAAAACCCTATTGTCGCACGAATGCACTACAATCCCGAAGGATATGCTGCACCTTCCAGGCCCCGATTACGTCGATCGCATCGTCAGTCAGAAGAACCGCACGCCACGTGTCTTGCGCAGCATGCAGGCGCTGTTCGACCATGGCCGCCTGGCCGGTACCGGCTATCTCTCGATCCTGCCCGTCGACCAAGGGGTCGAACATTCCGCCGGCGCCTCGTTCGCACCCAACCCCGCCTATTTCGATCCCGCGAACATCATCAAGCTTGCCATCGAAGGGGGCTGCAGTGCGGTCGCTTCGACTCTCGGTGTCCTCGGCTCGGTTGCGCGCAAATACGCCCATAAGATTCCATTTATCCCGAAAATCAATCACAATGAACTGCTGACATATCCAAACATTTATGACCAGACGCTGTTCGCGAGCGTCGATCAAGCCTTCGACATGGGGGCTGTTGCGGTGGGCGCGACCATCTATTTCGGGTCGGAACCTTCACGGCGCCAGATCCAGGAGGTCAGCGAGGCCTTCGAATATGCGCACGAACTTGGGATGGCAACGGTCCTGTGGGCTTATCTGCGCAATCCGGCTTTTGTAGTTAAAGGCATCGATTATCATACTTCGGCCGACCTCAGTGGACAGGCCAACCATCTTGCGGCAACCATCGATGCCGACATCGTAAAACAGAAGCTGGCCGAGACCAATCAGGGTTACCCCGCCGTGAATTTCGGAAAAACCGATCCGAGAGTCTATTCCACCCTGACCAGCGAACACCCGATCGATCTCGTTCGCTATCAGGTGGCCAACTGCTATATGGGCCGTGCCGGGATGATCAATTCCGGCGGCGGCTCCGGCGCCCACGATCTTGCCCAAGCGGTGCGCACCGCGGTGATCAACAAGCGCGCCGGCGGCATAGGGCTCATCTCCGGAAGAAAAGCGTTCCAGAAACCGATGACCGAGGGGGTCCGCTTGTTGAACGCGATTCAGGACGTCTATCTGTCAGGCGAGGTCACGGTCGCCTGACGGCGCGGCGGCTTTATCCGATTGCAGGGTGCGCCGCGCGTGCCGATCGGATCGATGTTCTTTTGACGAAAAGAACCGCATGTACTGCGTCGAATCGACCCACCGCGTCGAAGAGATCATCAAGAAATCCCGCTTTATCGGGATCATTGCACCGTGCAGCAACGAAAAGGAGCTGATCGAGGTCTTGTCTCGACTCCGGGCCGACTACCCGGCCGCCAGTCACATCGCCTTTGCCTACCGGCTCAACTCACCCAAAGGTATCGTCTCCCGATTCTTCGATGCGGGCGAGCCGAGCGGCACCGCAGGCAAACCCATTTTCCAGCATTTGGAAGGCAAGGATCTCATCAACGTTCTGCTTGCCGTGGTTCGTTATTTCAGCGGCATCAAACTGGGCGCAGGCGGCCTGACGAGAGCATACGGCGGTACCGCAAAAAAGGTCATCGATGGCAGCTCGATCGTCCCTTATGTCGAATACAGGAATATCGCATTGCAGATCGAATACAACCAATTGCAGCCGCTCGACTATCAGCTAAAGCAGTTGCAAGGCGAAATCGTCAAACAGACATTCTCCGACAAGGTCGAGGTCGTCGCACGTTTGCCGGCCGATCACGCAGAAGCGGTAACGGCGCAGTTCGCCGGAAAACAGTCGCCGGATTAAGTGCAATACCCGTGAATGAAATCTACGTTTGCTCGGTTAACAATGATATCAAGCCGTTGCAAAGTTCGAAATGGTGCGCACGGCGCACCCTACATCCCGCATCTCCAACAGAACAAAGCGTAGGGTGCGCCGTGCGCACCAAACAATTCACATCCGTGCACGGGCTTTGGGATTATAGGCGGCGCTGCCATTAGGCGCCGAAAGAACGCTTCCCTGTCTGCGCTGTTACTGCTTCAGCATTTCGTACACCCGGTCCTTGAGGAACGCTCGTTTTTTCTTGAGCTCTTCGATATAAGTGTCGCCGACCGGCTGCGCATGCTCTTCCAGCCGGCGGATCTCGTTGTCCAGCTGGTCGTGCTCTTTCATCAGGGCGAAAAAAGCAGGATTGATCCTCTTCAGCTCTTCGATCTGCTGCTGATATTCCGGAAATTCGTTTTCGATGTCGTGATGTTCGCCAAGCATTGGGTATCCTCCGGCTGTTCGACCGATGTGGTTCGGGCTGTTGACCCGAAATTTTGAAAGTTCAACGATTATTATATTTTAATGGACGCCAAAAAGGCCATCCCTGCCGACAGGAAATGGCGCGTCAATAAGCAACGACGGACATCCCGCCCGGCATCTCCGAACAGAGCCTGTCCCGATACGAATGCCTCCGGTGATGGGCTTATTGAAACAACATGGTTACAATACCGTGGTTGAAATCATCAGGCGATGTCCTTACCCTAAGGCACACAATCAACAAGAACCGCTCTTACGAAGAGTCACTGACAGAAAAAACAATTAAAGAGGCGCAAACATGTCCACAAACCCAGATCTTGTCGAATATCAGAAAAAACTCAACCGAGGCTATGAATTTCTGTTCAAAAACCCGAATTATTGGAACGCGCAATTCGATCGTTTCGCACGGATAGCGTCGCACCTGACAGGGAAGCCGATCGCCTTCAATGGCGCCATTTTCATCATATTTATTTGGGTGATCAGCGGGCCGGTATTCGGCTTCAGCGACACCTGGCAATTGATCATCAACACCGCGACGACGATCGTCACCTTCCTGATGGTGTTTCTCATTCAACACACACAAAACCGGGACACCGAAGCGGTTCAGGTGAAGCTGAACGAGATTATCAGAGCGATGGACGGCGCTCACAATGCCCTGCTCGATCTGGAAGAGCTGGAAGAAGAGGAATTGACGATACTGCACCGGCGCTATACGGCAATGGCAAAAGTCGCCCGGGAGAAATTGAAGAGCGGTGCAAAGGATACCGACACGCCGGACATTCTTGAATGAGAGGTTGATCCGAAACAGCAGCCCTTTCAAGGTGGCCGAGAATCACCATAAGATTGATCGTAGGTTGGGCAAAGGCCGACAGGCCGTGCCCAACATTCGCCTCGCTCCGTTGGGCACGCTGCGCTTTGCCCAACCTACATTAATATTCATGTTTCCAATGACCTGCAACAAGCATCTTGAAAGGTGTGATCCGAAACAACTGGATCATCACGAATGAAACGACGCAGCGCTCGGTCCTTTGTCCTGGCCCTCCTTTTCTGCCTGTCATCGTTGGCCGCGGCCGCCGGATCACCCAAACTCGTTCTGTTTCTGACGATCGACCAGCTGCGGGGCGACATGCCGTGGCGATTCAAGGAGCGCTTCAGGGCCGACGGCATCCGTTATCTGATGGATCACGGCGCTGTATTTGCCAATGCCCATTATCGCCATGCCGCCACCTTCACCGCGACCGGCCACGCCGCGCTGTTTACCGGCGGCAACGCAGCAGCGCACGGGTTCGTCGGCAATGAATGGTCTGATACCCGCAACGGCCGGCGCGTTTACTGCGTCGAGGACAGCGCTCACAGCCTGATCGACCAAGCGCCGGAGGCGCATAGCGGCACCTCCCCCCGCAACCTCACTTCGACCACCATCGGCGATGAACTGGTGCTATCGTCCAACGGTCGATCCCGCCTGTTTTCGGTGTCGATCAAAGACCGCGGGGCCATCATTCCCGGCGGCTATCTGGGCAAAGCGTTTTGGTACGAGGGCGGTACCGGCCGGTTTGTTACCAGCACCTATTACTATCAGAAATACCCTGACTGGGTGAGCGAATGGAATCGCGCACGACACGCCGATCGGTACCTCGGGCAGCAGTGGACGCTGCTCGAAGCGCCCAATCGCTATACCTATGCCGGCCAGGACGAACGCCCTTACGAAAAGTCCTACAAATCCCTTGGATCGACCTTTCCGCATCCATTCGGCTCGGTTGCGTCACCGGACTTCTATAAGACGCTGCGGTTCACGCCGATGGGTGACGCGCTGACAGTGGCGTTCGTCAAGGAGCTGATCGATAAGGAAAAGCTGGGCCAGAGCGACGCCACCGATTTTCTGGCGGTGAGTTTATCGGCAACCGATTACATCGGCCATGCCTTCGGCCCGAACAGCCTCGAGGCCGAAGACAATCTGCTGCAACTCGACCGGACGCTGGCCGATCTTTTGACATTCACCGACCGACGGATCGGATTGAGAAATACACTGGTGGTTCTTTCATCCGACCACGGCACCGATGCGGTTCCTGAATACAAACAGTCCCTGGGAATCCCCGCCGGGCGGCTCAAACCCGATCTTTTTGTCGAGCAGGTCAACCAACAGCTGAAAAAACAATTCAAGGTGCAGGACGATCTCGTGATCGGATTCTGGAATCCAAGCCTGTATCTCGATTCGAGCCGAATAAGCACAGCCGGACTGGATATTGCGGATGTCGAACGGGCTGCAGCGGAGGCAATGCTCAAAATACCGGGCATCGCGTTGGCGGTCACCCGTATCGATCTGTTGTCGGGCCGAGTCGGGAATGAGCCGATCATCGAACGGGTCAAACGCTCATTCCATCCGGCCCGCTCGGGCAATGTGCTCATCGTCCAGTCGCCCTCCTGGTTTCTTCATTCGAAATATGAGCAAGTCTCGGCCATGCACGGCTCACCCTACCCTTACGACACGCACGTTCCGATCATGATTGCGGGGCCCCGGGGGTTCCAGCGCTTAAAGTGCACCGGCGGGTCGCTCCTGAAGACATCCCACCGACACTTGCAGCCTATCTTGGCATCGAGTCACCGACCGGGTCGACCGGCGATGTCCTGGTCGAAGTCTTTCGGTGAGAGTAGACGGAAACTTGCCGCCTCACCTTTCATGGCTGAAATGGCCGTGGCGGACACCGGGGAGCAGCATCCTGAAGGTTTCGCCGGTGACGTGTACCAGCTGTTCGTGATCACCGGCCTCGAAATAGACATTGGCCAAAGTCGTCAGGGCCTCGTCCAGAACGGTTTCGATACCGTATGCCGGCCCGATGGGCGGGATAGCGCCCGGCTCGCAGTCGGGAAAAAGCAAATCGATCTCCTTCTCTTCCGCCAGCTCGAAGTCGCGGTTGAGCTCTTCCCCCATCGCTTCCAGCTTGAGCCAGCTGCTGCCGGGAACAGCGGCCATGACATAGCCCAGCGCATCCTTCACCAGGACCGCCTTGGCGATATGGTCATCGGGGATATGGGCCGCCTGAGCGGTATCATGGGTGGAGTAGGTTTTCGGGTGCGGGACCAGATCGTAATCGGCGCCCTGTCCGTCCAGATACAATTTAAGCGTGGATGCGATTGTCATGTTCGTGAACCTCTCATTATTTTCCCGCGCCGCCCCTGTTTCCCTATCAGCCCGGCAACAAGAAATCCATTTCCAGATTGGATTTTCGCAGCCGTTGGGTCAGAATGCGCAACAGATTCTTATAAACCGTTCGACCAATTTCGCCCTCTTTTTCCAGCAATTCAGAGAAAGCGGCGTCGGGTACCACGAACAGTTCACACGCCTCCATCGTCATCACCGAAGCCGAAGCCGGATGACCGTCGATCAGCGCGTACTCTCCGAAACAGTCGCCGGCTTCAAATATGGTCAGAAAAACATCGCTGAAACGTTCCTTGTGCACACTGTGATCCGGCAGATATACTTTGACCTTGCCGCTGATCACGATATAGACGGATTCGGGGCAGCTGCCCTCCTCGATGATCAAACTATCCTTGGCATAGTGTTTGATCACGCCGAGAGCGCGGATCTTTTCTAATGAAGGAACTGTCAAAGTCTGAAACAGAGGACTGTCGAAGAGTTGTTCCAAGCTGAGTGGGTGTGGCATCGGGATCAATCCTGCTTGTGTGAGCATTTCCTTTGATTTTAGTCGATTCAGAGCACGAGGTGCGGTATAGGAGACTGTCCGAGTATAGGCTGATCTACTGCGGCCGAGCCTGA
>DEII01000016.1 GCA_002352385.1 Methylococcaceae bacterium UBA2778
CAATTTCGGCAACGTTCATTGATTCACTCATGATTGCTCCTAAGAATCTAATCCCGGCCACCTTTCACGACCTGGCCGCTGATCCGGATCGCCCGGCAGTGGTCGAAAGTGCTCGCACCGTCGCGGCACCTCATTCGCCGGTGTGAATCCGAAATGGTTGCAGATCATGGCTGTTTCGAATTTCTGCTTAGGGTGTGCGTCCAGCAATGGAAAGTTTCCGGCCTTCGGTGCTTTTGGCGTGACGTCTATCGATTTCTGGATTAGCCGGCGACATTCGCAACAATGACGTCTGTCGTCATCGTCCGGCTCGTCATACCGAATAAGCGGTTCGAGAGTATCGTCCGACCCGCACCCGAGAAGGTCGACCGCCTCGGTCAGTGTTGCGCCGCCGACGATGTCCACCTCGACACCGTTGTGAAGAAAGCGCCAATATTTGATCGCTGCATTTTTTTCGGCTGCATGGCGATCCAGGTCGTAGACGGTCGCAGATTGAAGCTCGTCGATGATTTCGGTTTTGTGGTTGCGTAAGTATTGGCGCTGCTCATCGTTTAGCTGCTTGTCAGATTTAACGCGCAGCTCGCCGTGATCCACCGAAACTAAAACGCCTCTTTCCGCCATCTTTTGAATGATCGATTTCATCAAAAAACCTCCTCAAAACACCCACGTTCCCCAGTGTCCTCGTTTTTAACCGATACACCGGTACAAGCCGCGTCATCCGTGGCCTGCGGCGTTTTTTCAACTGGTACATAATTTTTTTCCGTACCGGTTTGAAAACCGCTGGAAGCCATGCCAGCCGTGGGATGTACCGGTGTACCGGGTTGAAAACCCCCTACGGGAGGAAGATAACGATTAAAGGCATCTTCAAACACCGATCGTTCGTAACCGTTCTTTTTCTCGCGACCGATTCGTAACTGCTTTGGTTTTATCTTGTACGGCTTCAATAAACGCGCCAGACTGTTTTGCGTCATCGGTCGCCCACGCTTCCATTCGCCCCAAGGAGATTCCTCAATGCCGACGAGCGCTTCCACAAGCTCGCCAGAAAAGACCCTTATGAGCCGCTTCTCATCAAAAATGGTTCTGATATCGTGCAAGATCATCGGCCCGATGCTGTCGTCGTCACCGTCCATACCTACCAGCGCTTTAAATGCTTTCCTTACACGTTCCGGCCATTCGCCTCCGGCAACGTTTGCAATAGCGAACAACGGCATCCAGTTATCAATTTCTCGATCGTTTACACAGTGTGGCAGGTCCGGTTCCTCATCTTTTAACACCATGGCGTGATCTTCTGCCCATCGCTCGGCTCTTCGACGTATCGGCTCGCATAGGTCGTCAAGGTCATGGCCCAGCCGTGCGACTTTTTCGCCAGGTAGCTTTCTGCGTAGTTGGATGATCACGGATCGGTCCACGATCGTATCGGCTGGCAACTTGATCATTCCAATTACCATCGGACACCAGGTTGAAAACACCTCCGGGTCGTTGTTATCACCGGTGCATCGAATAACGTATGCGCTCCGCTTCCTGTGGCCGCTGTTAATGACGCCGCGCAGCTCATCGTTATCCTTCAGAAACGTATCAGCTTCGTCGATCATAAGCGACGGCCTATATTTTCCGATTGTGCGAAACAATGCCGCTGCGGTGATGTTCGATGTCGGCATGGCGCATCTCGACACGGCCGCGCAAACCTCTATGTTCCGGGTTTTGCCGCAGCGCTTTTCGGGTGATGTGATAAGCAGCTTTGGCCAGACTTGGAAATTATCAAAAACGTATGTTCCAGCCGTCCACAAGGAAAGTGCTGTATCGGCATGATCCGGCAGTATCAGATAACGATTGAACACCTTACGGATCGAGTTCAGCAGATCAGCTCCATTTACCGCCTCGTCCCATGGTTCAGGCGGATCTATTTGCAAGCCATTATTCGCGCCGCCGCTATCGTCGCCTCGCTCCTTTTTTACGGCATCATCCAGGTCCAAGGCCCGAATGTTAAACTTCTTCGCCAGCGGTTTGCGCCGCTGAGCGTATTCCAGCGGCGGCAAATTCGCCAAGACTTTAACGATTCTCCCGAGATCCTTTACTTCGGTGAATGTCGGCTTTGTCCATTTCTTCTTTACCCGACATGCCGCGCCGTCGGCATTGTCACCAAATCCGCCGCCTGTTAATGGCTCCGGTATGTGCAGCCCGTCCGCGAACCGCTCCGATGCGGGTGTAACTTTTTCAATCACCAGAAAATCCCCCTTGTACAGCCATAATACGAATCTCGAACGATGATGTATTCAGCACCCGAATCGCGTAAGCATTTAACAAGTTCCGATATCACGCCATCCATGCCGCGACTCGGCCAGTGTTGAACGCTGCAAATCAAGCCACGAACATTCCATTTGAGCCGTGACGGCGGCTCGCCATTTGGCAAGATTAAGGCGAATGAGTCATTGCGCTCGTTGATGGCTTTCGCGGCTTTCCATGGATCGGGCATCACCTGCCACGGATAATTCGGCTGTCCATGGACGAGTATCTTTACGATAAATGGCGGGGGCCCACTTAGGATACGTTCTGCGAATCGTTTGCCAAACGGTGGGAGTTTTTTTCGGCGTGGAGTGGTGAATCCACCCGACTTTGTGTATAATTTGATTTGCATGATTGGCTCCTTATTTAGGACAAATGACGCTTCACAGCGTGAAAAGAACCCTACTCGGCACCGCGGCTGAGTAGGGTTCTTTTGTTACTTCAGGTTTTTTCCAGACCTTTTCCCTCTATTGTTTTTCGCAACAAAATTTCATAGTCAATCTGCTGAGCCTCAGCGACCAAAACCTCGTTCAATTCACCCAAGCCGCAAACCGTAAAACCGAGATCTGTCATGATGTCTTCGGGAATCTCCTTTATTTCGCAATAAGCGATTAGTGCTCCGATCACAGTATGCGCAGACGTTGTTGCAATTAAAGCATCAGCGACCGCATCACCTAAGTGTTTTAATCGCTCATCATCAATAGGCGTTCTAAAATATTCGAGCGTTTTGTCGTATGCTCGACCAGCATGCAGCTCGCCGATCATTAGTAAATTTCTGAATCCGGTCATGCCGGCACGAAACTCGTTCAATTTACTTTCGTCATTCATGGCAGCCTCCTTCGATCTGATCCGAAACGGACTCGATTTCGCCGGCGATATCAAACAGACGCGCCGATGATTCAGAATCAAATCTGCATAGCGATGCCTGCGAGCACAGTGCCGCCTGGATGACTTCGAGGTTGGATTGAATTTGCGCTAGGCGCGTGGGTTGTTGTGTGCGCGCCGGATGGCGCGATAGGGATTGGTTATTCATGATGGACTCCTCTGATTGAGATAGAGAGCTGCCACCATTGAGACTAAGCAAGAGGGTGGCAGGCTGCACAGAGTTAGTCTTACCGCTCAGAGAGGCGGCGCTCCGAAGAGCCTCCATACAGCCTGCCAAAAACTGGATTTTGGGCGTAAAAAAAGCGCTTCGAGTGAGCGCTTGTGCGCTCTGATTCGGAAGACTAATTCCGGCCGTTGATTTTGCAACGGCAAAAACAGCATACGCCGAATTATCGGCCGCCGTCAAGCATTGATCGCAAAAAATTTTCACCGGGCGGTTCATGCTGCAGAGTCGCCGGTATGTTGCCGCATCCTGCGAATTTTAAATTCGATAAGGTTTTTGACGCGGTAACGGACCAGTCTGCCCGCCTTGATATAAGGTAAATTATAACGGCCGGTCGAGCGCCAGATGGCTAAAGTGCGTGCCGATGGCCCCAGGATTTTGGAAGCGCCATCCTGGTCAACTTCGGCCGGCAGATTGTCCACAGGCACGCCGAGTGAGTTGGCGGCCTCTGCCAACAGCTCCGTGAACAACTGATTGTTTTCGGAATGCATATATACTCCAGCGAATGTAAGTGTCGTAAAACATATTAAGTGTCGCCGAGTATGTTCCGCAACTAAAAGAGAGAATCCACG
>DEII01000090.1 GCA_002352385.1 Methylococcaceae bacterium UBA2778
ATTTGTCGATCATTTGAGGCGAATAGCGGGCCTATTTAACAAAAATGATCGGGAAATCTGGCCAATCAGGCTTGGCCGCAGTAGATCAGTCTGTTCTCGGACAGCCTCCTAGTCGCCACCCGCTCGATTCACGAGAGAATGCGCTTGATCGCTTCAACGAACGACTCGTTCTCCGCCGGGGTCCCGACCGTGACCCGCAAACAATTGGCCAATGCACCACCTGCCGAATTCAGATTCTTGATCAGGATACCCTGCTCTTTCAGAGCATTATGCACAGCGTCCGCGTCGGCCCGCCTAAGCTTGAACAAAATAAAATTGGCGCGGCTTGGATAGACGAAAACATCATCAAGCTCGTTGAGCGCATCGAACAAGCGTGCTCGACCTTCGCATATCCGGCACGTTTGCTCTTCCAACACATGGTACTGGGACAGTGCAAACTCTGCGCTGATTTGGGTCAGTACATTGATGTTATAGGGAAGACGCAGTTTATCCAATTGCTCGATCCACGCGCCCGCGCCCGCAAGGAACCCCAAACGCAAGCCGGCCAGCCCCAGCTTTGAGACCGTACGCATCACCAGCAACTGCTCGTAATCGGCCAGCATGGGCATGAAGCTGGCATCGGCAAACGGCGCGTAGGCCTCGTCGATGACCGCCAGTCCGGGCGCCAAGTTTACGATTTCAAGGATCTCTTCGGAAGCAAACAGATTGCCGGTCGGATTGTTCGGATAAGCCAGAAACACGACAGCAGGACAAAATCGCAGCAACGCATCGCGCATGGCCTCCATATCGAGTTCGAAGGTGTCGGAACGCAGTGGCACGCCCTCGAACCGGAGCCCCAGCGTACGGGCGATGTGCCGATACATGACGAAAGTCGGTTCGGGCGCCACAACGGTGGCATCCCCACCGGCAACAGCCATCAAAATAATCTGGATCAATTCATCGGAACCGTTTCCAAGCAGCAGCTCTGCAGCATCGGGAATCGCGTTGGACTGTCGTATGACCGCCTTGAGCCCCTCGGCGGAAGGGTCGGGGTAGCGATTCGGTTCACAGCCGCGCAGATGCTCGAGCCAGTCATCGACCATCGACGGCGGCCAGCGGTACGGGTTTTCCATCGCATCCAGTTTGATATACCCTGCCGAATCGGCCACCTGATACGGAGCGAGCGCCAACACTTCCGGACGCAGGAGGGATTTCACCGTCAGTGAAGGCTCAGTCATGAGACCACTTGCCCAGCCCGATATCAACGAACAATACGGTACTCAGCAGAACGCGCATGAGCCGTCAGGTTTTCACCGCGGGCGAGCACCGAGGCAATCCGCCCCAATTGACTGGCCCCCTCCTCCGAACAGTAGATCAGGCTCGAACGCTTCTGAAAATCGTATACACCCAGGGGGGAAGAGAAACGGGCGGTCCCCGATGTCGGCAGTACATGGTTGGGACCGGCGCAATAATCACCCAATGCCTCGGCGGTATAGCGCCCCATAAAAATCGCCCCCGCATTGCGGATTTTGCCGAGCAGAGCGTTCGGGTCTTCGATCGAAAGTTCCAGGTGCTCGGGCGCGATCCGATTCGCCACCGCTGCCGCTTCGTCGAGATCTTTCACCAAAATGAGCGCGCCACGCGCAGTCAGGGACGTCCGAATCACCTCGGCCCGCTCCATTTGCGGCAACAGTCTCTGGATGGCCTCATCGACCGCCTGCAGAAACCTTTCATCCGGGCTCAGCAATATCGCCTGTGCATCTTCGTCATGTTCGGCCTGCGAAAAAAGATCGGCGGCGATCCAATCGGGCTCGGTTTTGCCGTCACAAATGATGAGGATTTCCGAAGGGCCCGCGATCATATCGATGCCGACCTTTCCGAACACCAGCTTTTTTGCCGTCGCTACATAGATGTTGCCGGGACCGACGATTTTTTCGACCGCCGGAATGGTTTCGGTACCGTAAGCCATTGCCGCCACCGCCTGTGCACCGCCAATGGCAAATACTCGGTCGACCCCGGCCAGAGAGGCCGCCGCCAGCACCAGATCATTCACCTCACCGTTTGGCGTCGGCACCGCCATGATCAGTTCACGCACCCCCGCCACTTTGGCCGGGATGGCGTTCATCAACACCGAGGAAGGGTAGGCCGCTTTGCCGCCGGGCACATAGAGGCCGACCCGGTCCAGGGGGGTCACCTGCTGACCCAGGATCGTACCATCCGCTTCCTGAAAACGCCAGGATTCCAATTTCTGGTGTTCGGCATAGGCACGAATGCGCTCTGCTGCAACATTCAAGGCCTCTGCACACTCGGGACTCAATCCAGCCCTCGCGTCATTCATACTCTGGCGCGAAAGCTCCAACTCGTTGACGAACGATGCACAATGCCCATCGAAGCGCCGGGTGAACTCCAGCAGAGCAGTATCCCCTTCATTTCGAATCCGAGCGATGATCTCCTGGACCCGCTCATGCACCGCATCATCCAAACGCTCGTCCCATGCGAGCAAGCCGTTCAACTGCACGTCGAAATCCGGCACGGCCGTGCTCAATAGATTCATCCGGAATGGTGACATATTGCGATGCCTCCCCTTTAAGCCTGTGCGCTCACATGAGATTCCAGTCGTTGAATCAGGCCATGTATCGCCTCATGCTTCATCTTCATAGCCGCCTTGTTGACGATCAGTCGCGAGCTGATGCTCATGATCAGCTCGCGCGGCTCAAGACCATTCGCTTTCAGCGTATTGCCCGTATCCACCAGATCGATGATGCAGTCCGCCAACCCGACCAGCGGCGCCAACTCCATCGAACCGTATAATTTGATGATTTCAGCCTGTACCCCCTGGCTGGCAAAGAAGTGTCGGGCGGTCTTCACATACTTGGTCGCCACCCGTATGCGGCCATGCTTGGGCTTGACGCCCTTCGGCCCGGCCATCATCAGCCGGCAGCGGGAAATACCCAGATCCAAAGGCTCGTACAGCCCCTCGGCGCCGTATTCCAGAAGAACATCCTTGCCCGCGATCCCAAGATCGGCCGCGCCGTACTCGACATAGGTCGGCACGTCCGTAGCCCGAATGATCACCAGCCGAACATCGTCCCGACTGGTCCGTAAAATGAGCTTGCGGCTTTTTTTGGGGTCTTCCGTGGGGACAATGCCCACATCGGCCAAAAGAGGCAGCGCCTCCTCATAAATTCGGCCTTTTGAAACTGCGATCGTCAACATGATTCGTATCGTGCTATCTGGGCACCCTGCGAATTTCAGCACCGAGTTGGGAGAGTTTTTCTTCGATGCACTCATAACCACGGTCGATGTGATAGATCCGATCGACAACCGTATCACCTTCGGCCACCAGCCCCGCCAGAACGAGGCTGGCGGATGCCCGCAGATCCGTCGCCATCACCGGCGCCGCCCTAAGCTGGTCCACGCCGGAACAGATCGCCGTATTCGACTCCAGATGGATCTTGGCGCCCATGCGCTGCATCTCCTGGACATGCATAAAGCGGTTCTCAAAGACGGTTTCGGTGATCACGCTGACGCCCTCGGCAACGGTGTTCAAAGCGGTCATCTGCGCCTGCATGTCGGTCGGAAAAGCGGGATAAGGTGCCGTGCGCACGGAGATCGCCTGCGGTCGCCGATCGGTCATGTCAAGCTCGATCCAGTCGTCACCGACCTGTATATCGGCGCCGGCCGCCCGCAATTTCACCAACACCGCATCGAGTATATCAGGACGCGTATTTTTCAGCTTGACCCTTCCCGCCGTCATCGCAGCAGCCACCAGATAAGTGCCGGTTTCGATTCTGTCAGGCAGAATGTCGTAGTGCATGCCTTCGCCGGACAGAGCATCGACCCCTTCGATTTCCAGAATATCCGTTCCGGCACCACGGATTTTTGCCCCCATTCCATTGAGAAACAGAGCCAGATCGACCACTTCAGGCTCGCGCGCCGCATTTTCGATCAAGGTCCGGCCTTCCGCAAGCACAGCGGCCATCATCAGATTTTCGGTTCCAGTCACCGTCACCTGATCCAATACCAACCGCCGACCGTAGAGGCATCTTGCGGATGCCTTGATGTAGCCGCCTTCGACTGTAATATCCGCCCCCATTTTGGCCAGACCATCCAGGTGAAGATCAACGGGACGGGTTCCGATTGCACAACCGCCGGGCAAAGAAACCTCCGCCTGGCCAAAGCGCGCGAGCAAGGGGCCGAGCACCAGAATCGACGCCCGCATGGTCTTGACCACTTCATAAGGCGCGACATAGTTGTCGAGTGTGCCGGCATCGACTTCGATGTTCATTTTCTCATCGACGACCAGGCGGACACCCATCCCCCCCAGCAACTCCATGGTGGTCGTAATATCATGCAAATGCGGAATATTTCCCAGACAGACCGGTGCTTCGGAGAGCAAGGTCGCCGCCAGGATGGGCAAAGCCGCATTCTTCGCGCCCGAAATGCGCAGCTCACCGAACAGCCGGTTGCCGCCGGAGATAATCAGTTTATCCATCGCCAAAAGTAGATCGAAATATTAAAATCCGGTATCCGGTCCCGGTCATCAGTTCACGGTTGCGACTCACGCAATGCCCAAAGCATTTTTCGAAACGGGGAGTTCCAGTCGTTCAGACGATCGGCAATACATCGACCAGACCGCAGGTACGGGCAATCTCCAACATCTGCTCCGGCATGTCGCAGAACGTCAGTCCCTGTCCGAGGCGTCGCGCTATTTTCATCCACTCCACCAGCAGCGCGAGGCCTGCGCTGTCGGTCCTTTCCACACCACTCAAATCGACCACGAGAGGGGCCGAATTCCTGAACAGACCCGCTGAGTCACGCAGGAGCCGATCGACGGTCTTAAAACTCAGACAGCCGTTGAGCGCATACCTGCCCGGGCCCTGCTCACACAGAACCGCGTCAATCATCAGGCGTCTCTTCCGCCTTGCTGAACAAGAATTGCCCGATGAGCTCTTCCAGAACGATCGCCGACTGAGTCAGTTCGATTTCATCGCCATCCTTGAGATACTCCTCCTCCCCACCGGGCTCGAGGCTGACGAACTGCTCGCCCAGCAGCCCTTCCGTATAGATGCTCGCCGACGTATCCGCCGGCAGGGTAATGGTTGAATGGTTGATCACCATTTCGACAACCGATTGAAAGGTTTCATTATCGATAGAAATCGAACGCACGCGCCCGACCCGGACGCCGGCAATCGTCACCGGTGATCGTATCTTGAGCCCGCCCGAATTCTCGAACCGGGCGATCAAGCGATACCCTTCCCCGCCGCCGAATTCAGCCAGGTTGCTGGCGCGCATGGCAAGGAAAAAAAGGGCAAGCACACCGGCGGCAACAAACAAGCCCACTAACAGTTCAACCGTTTTGGTCGGACGCATCGAATCAAAAATCTCCAAACATTAAGGCAGTCAATACGAAATCCAGCGCGAGTATTGCGAAAGCGGAATGCACCACCGTTCGTGTCGTCGCTCTGCTCACCCCTTCGGCCGTAGCCACCGCATCATACCCTTCGAACAGAGCGATCCAGGTGACTACAAAGCCAAACACCACGCTCTTGATCACCCCGTTCACGATATCCTCGTCGAAGTCGATCCCGGCCTGCATCCGCGACCAGAACGCCCCTTCGTCCACCCCAAGCATATCGACGCCGATCAAGTAGCCGCCGATGATGCCCACCGTACTGAACAGCGCAGCCAAAAGCGGCATGGACAAAAATCCGGCAAAAAACCGTGGAGCAATAATCCGTTTGATGGGATCGACCGCCATCATCTCCATCCCTGACAACTGTTCCGTCGCTTTCATCAGACCGATTTCGGCGGCGAGCGCGGAACCGGCACGTCCTGCAAACAAAAGCGCCGACACGACCGGCCCCAGTTCGCGAACCAGGGAAGCCGCCACCATATAACCCAGCGTCTGCTCGGCTCCGTAATCGGAAAGGACCGTATAGCCTTGAAGGGCCAGCACCATGCCGACAAAAAGACCGGATATCGCGATCAGCAACACGCTCAACACACCGACGGAATGGAGTTGAACAATCAGCAGCCCGGGCCGGGTCAGTACTTCCCGGCTTCCAAGCAAGGTCCAGAAAAGAAAAAAAGCACCGCGCCCCAACTTGCCGAATACGTTCAGCGTCAAACGGCCCAAGTGCCGCAGCCGGCCGATCACAAAGGGCTCATCCTGCGCATCCCGCTCCCTGTTCGTCATGATGCATACAGGTCTTCAGCATATTCCCTCGCCGGGTAATGGAAGTGCACCGGCCCATCCGGCAAGCCCTTGAAAAATTGCTGCACCCACTCGGAATCCGAGCGGATAATTGCATCAGGCGTTCCATGCCCTACCACCTTGCCCTGAGAGATCACATAAATATAGTCGGCGATGGAGGCGGTCTCATGGACATCGTGCGACACGATGATGCTGGTCAACCCAAGCGCCTCATTCAGGTTTCGAATCAATTGAACCAGCACGCCCAGCGATATGGGGTCCTGCCCGGCAAAAGGCTCGTCATACATGATCATCATTGGATCCAGGGCGATTGCGCGCGCCAACGCAACACGCCGCGCCATGCCTCCCGACAACTCACTGGGCATCAGATGACGTGCGCCCCTCAAACCGACTGCCTGCAGCTTCATCAAAACGAGGCTGCGAATGAGCGATTCGGGCAGCCTGGTATGCTCCCGCAAAGGAAAAGCGACATTTTCGAACACATCCAGATCCGTCAACAACGCACCGCTTTGAAACAGCATGCCGATCCGTTTCCGAAGGGAATACAGCTGATGGCTGCGGAGCGCGTGAACGATCTGCCCATCAACGCTGACACTCCCGCCGTCCGGCCGCAACTGCCCGCCAATCAGGCGCAGCAAAGTCGTTTTTCCGGTTCCGCTCGGCCCCATGATCGCGGTGATCTTTCCAACCGGAATGTCCAGGCTCACCCCGTCGAAGATCATTCTCGATTCGCGAAAAAATGTCAGATCGCGGATCGCCACCAGCGATTCACGGCCACAGGCCTCTTTCACGATAATGCCCGACCCATAAAGTTCAAAATAGCGCTCGGCAAAACGATGTATTTTCCCCCATGTAGCGCATGCCAGTCAACAAATCATGATGCCACCGAGCAAGTTCTACCAATTCAGGACCACTGTCAGGACAGTCTCCTAGGAGGCTGTCCGGGAATAGACTGAATCGACTGTGGCCAAACCTGATTGGCCGGATTTTCCAATAATTTTGATGAAATTCATCCCTGTATTTCACCCCTTTGGGGTCGCTTTCAGCGATCCAAATCCGCTCCCGGCGGATTTGTCGCTAATTTAGGACCGGCTATTCGCCTCAAATGATCAAACAATCTGCGAAACGGATACGGGGACGGGCCTGTGTACCTAAATCAATAATAGCGATGCC
>DEII01000229.1 GCA_002352385.1 Methylococcaceae bacterium UBA2778
CTGCTTACGCCAGCGGTAATAGGTTTGTTCTGTGATACTCACCTGCCGGATCGCATCCACACGCACCATTCCTTGCCCAACCAGTACATCGACCTGGCGCAGCTTCGTGACAATCTCTTCGGGTTTGTGGCGCTTGTTGGCCATACGCAGTCCTCCTTTTGCTCAACAATAGGATGGACCAATTCAATGGGGGAGGATCAGTGTAGCCGGCTTACCATCTAGGGCCGCTGCGAGCACAGCCGAAACTCTGTCGGCCACCGACACGAGCGCGGCATCCAGATGCACGTAACCCGCGGTTACGCTTCCGCTTGAGTGCCCGAGGAGGCCAACAATTGTGAGTTCGGAATATCCGAGATCGCCGGCTGTTGATGCGAATGTGTGCCGCAAGATATGTGGTGTAACGTCCTGGAGGGCGGCCCGGTTGCAAATGCGCGCCAGAACCTTGGGTACGCCAATGAAATGACTATCGCCTCTGTCAGCAGCAAAGACCCATTTGTCATCGCTGCGCTCGCACAGCGCCCGTAGCACGTCGATCGCAGCACCGCCAAGTGGACGCATCTGTGCGCCAGTCTTGGTGTCAGGAAAATCGACTCCTCCAGCATCCAGTAACCACTTGCGTTCGAGTCCAAGAGCCTCATTGCGCCGAAATCCACTGAGTATGATGAAACGGATAACAGCAAGGCCGGTAGGATTCTCACCGTCGGTCACAGCCTCTCGCATGGCTTTCCCCAGCAGCCGAACCTGATCAAGACTGAGCCGGGCATTCCGTTTCTTGTCGGCGAGCTTCGCGCCCCCCTCGCCGGATTTTCGACTATCAGCCCTTTTCGTACCGCGTGCTCAAGGATGGTTCTGATCATGCCGAGGCTACGGGCAGCAACACCATCACCGCCGGTTGCAATGCCACCGCGCGGTCTTTTCTCTAGGTTTTCACCTTCCTTGGGCGCGGGTTTCGGCTTTGCCGTCTTGCGAGCGGCGATGTAGGCCTGCATTTCCTCAATATCGTGAACGGTGAGAGCGCGGACCGGCTTCTTGCCGACTAGTGGCTTGACGTGTGTCTCGATCCGGCTCCGGTCCATGGCGATAGTAGACGCTTTGATGGGCCGGCCGTGTCGCCCCAGTAGTCGGCCGGACTCTGCTTGTTCCAGATACCAGTCACACACCTCAGCGATGGTCATTCCAGGCTGGCGGGCGGTCTTTCTTTCGCCGACTGGATCGCCCCCGCTCGCAGCGGCGCCCAAGGTCTTGCGCGCTAACCTTCGAGCCTCGTCGGGAGTGAGAGTACCGTATCGGCCGATCGTTGCTTGGCGAAGTGTGCCGCTGCGCCCCCCTCCAGCTCGGTAGCGTGCGATGAAGGTCTTGCGTCCGGTTGGCTCGACCCGCAGGCCGAAGCCGGACAAATCGGAGTCCCATACGATGTAACGCTTTAGTTTTGGCTTGGCCGAATCGACCACCCGCTTCGTCAATTTCCGGATGCGCTTTTGTTGGGCCAAAGTGGCACTCCCGATTGGTCATCACCTGGTCATCACCTGGTCATCACCAAAAAAGGAAACGCAGGACATCACTGGGAAACAGGGTGACAGCTTATTAGCTGTTTCACAAGGAGTTAGGACCAATACGGAAGCCTGAGGAAACTGCAGGGCAAATCGGTTCCAACCTTGCCAAGGTTGAAGTCGTGAGTTCGAATCTCATCGCCCGCTCCATTTTTCCCGATACTACAAAGTTGCCTAGAGCTGCGTCTTTCTGCTGAAACCTTGACCCTTTTCCTCTTGCCGCTAGTGAGATGCGGATAGCCCAGAAACGGGCCTCGGTTACATTGTGGTTACAATCTCTGTGGCAGTGCCGTCCAAAGACTATTTGGAAACGACTGTTCGAATAAATTACACCTTTCGGCGCAATCTGCGTGACCTTCTACGGTTTCTGCGCGGAAGCTTCCGGCGAACGGCAGATGGGGTATCGCGAAATCGGTTGTCGATTTGATCGAGTGTATCCTTTGCTGAATAAGCGTTGATGGTGAGTAGATTTTCAAACAGTCGGAGACCTTCTTCTCGCGTGTGCGGACCGAGCCTATGCAGAGTAATCGCGATATCAACAAGTTCGGGCGCGGAGGAAGCAGTCCGAGTTCGGAGATCACCAAGCTCTTCATTCCATTTCTCTACAAGTTCGTTGGTGATTTTGGCAACGAGTTCCGCATTGTGGGGGAGGAGTGTCTGAAGTCTCTCCACGATAAAGGAAGAGGAAAAAACAGGTTGGGATGGGATTTTGTCTGCGATTGCACGAAGAACCCTGATCCAAGCCGGGTCCGGTGTGATCTCGTCGACAAGGCGGAAAAGATCAATTGTCGCAGCCCAAGAATATTTGTCAGACGTCCTGATGATCCGCTCAAGAAACTTGGACAAACGCTCTGTCTCGTGTGTTTCCGCCCAGACATTCACAGCGGCATAAGCGGCACCTATGCGGGCATCAGTTGACGTCTGGGTCATGATCTCCTCGACCATTGAGCCAGGCCAATCAAGCTCTGGTTGTGTGAGCCAAATTAAGGTCGCAAGCTCACCATGTGCTTGCCGACCGCGTGAAGAATCACTGTCTTTCCAATGAACCAAAACCTGGCGAACAGTTTCTGGGACTTTCCAGTGCAGGGATGCCAAGCAAACAGCTGCTTCACAATCATGTCCGCCCGCACCAGGCGCTCAACATGCGTACGCCTGTCCCAGAGACCATTTAGGGAATTGTCGCTTTGGTGGCCTAGACCAAGGGGCTCTGCAGCTAGAAGATCCTGGTCCAGGGATGAACCTCCGGCATCGCCTCGGGGTGCGACCGCAAGAAGTGATGAAGGACGTGTAGCAGGGTTTGTACGTGGGCGCGGTCGTTGCATCGTTGCGCATGACGGATGTCGTCCACAATGATCTGGCAGATCCGATCGGCGCCG
>DEII01000066.1 GCA_002352385.1 Methylococcaceae bacterium UBA2778
TTCGTGGCCAGATGATGTATTGCAGGGTGAGGGAATCAGAGTGGCCAGCGATGCACCAGAAAATCGAAAGGGCTGACTAAGATGCGCCACATATTTCAGCGGACAATCCCACAGCTCACCTGCCTTACGTTTCTGCTCCTCGCGCTCGTACCGGCGCAAGCCCTTGCGGCCTGCAACAGCCGGCCGGCGCCAAACGTCGATTGGTCCAGATGCCAGAAAGTGCGCCTGATTCTACGCGGCGCGAACCTCAGCGGTGCGAATTTGGAGCGTGTCGATCTGTCTTCCTCCGATCTGATGGACGCAAATCTCGAAGGCGCCAACCTGGCGAACTCAGGCCTCACGCTAGCCAGGTTCCAACAAGCCAATCTGAACGCTGCTACCTTGACCAAGGCGTTCGGCAACCGGGTCAATTTTACGGCGGCAAGTTTGGTCGGTGCCAATCTCAGCAAGGCGGAGCTGCCGCGGGCAAACTTTACCCGCGCGGACCTCACAAACGCCGACATGTCCAAGGCCGATTTGGGCCGTGTCGTGCTGATCGAAGCTCAGTTGCAAGGGGCGAACTTGAGCAAGGCCCTTATCGCCCGCGCCAAATTCACCTCGGCCAAGCTAAACGGCGCGGACCTAACCGGTGCCTACACGCTTTTGGCTCAGTTCGCGGGCGCCGATCTATCCGGCACGATCGGCCTCACCCAAGAACAACTCGACGACGCCTGCGGCGACAACAACACCGTGCTACCGGCAGGCCTAAAGAAACCCACCTCTTGGCCGTGCCCTGCGGAGGAGTAGGGGCCTAGCCGTCACGTTGCCGCGATTTCTAACCGTGAGGTGGCGCTTTGATCCCAGTGAGCGATATGATCCGGTGGCGGAAATCCTGATACTCCACACCTTTACCTGACATAAGATCGGAGATTCGATAAAAGCGATTCGTTGTCGGGCTTTCTTGCTTCGCCATGGTCATGTCGATTTTGTCGACGTTAACCACAGTCCAGCATTCAACGTAGCCGGCTGCGCGGGCTTTTTGATGACTCTTTTCCGCCTCGCCGATGCGGTTGTGAATGTTGGAGAAATCCGAACCGCCTTTCACTTCTACGGCGATTTTTTCACTATAGCTGTCCTTCGTCATTTCCTCGCGGATGATTATGTCCGGATCCGCTGCGAACTCGATCAAGACCGTTCGACCGGCCGCATTCTTGATTTCGATCCGGTTTGCACTAGCTTTCTTCACAGCGTTTTTCACGATTTCATGAATAGCATCGAATACCTTCACAATGCCCATTGTGCCTTTCTTCACGTTCGCACCACCGCGAAGTTGCGGCCCAAGCGTGAGCAAGGTTAAATCATCCAGTAGGGCATTGCTAATGCGAGTCATGCCGAGTCCGTCCAACAGCATTGCTCCGGCGCCGGCCATCGCATGACAAAGGTCCGGTAAGAGTCGTTCATTGGCGTCAGACAGAATGCCTCTTTTCTCCAAGGACTGGAATCGTGAAACGCCTGTCTCTGTCGTGTAAAATTCCTTTTGACTGTATCCGTACAGCAAGCGGTAATAGCCGAGCAATCGCGCGTTTGCGGTCAGCAAAGGTGGGATTGGAAACATGAGTTCGCCGCGCAGCCCATGACTCGCGAGCGTTGCCAAGCTGGCCTTGGGGGCGAAGGTAGCAAGGCTCCTGTCTAGCTCAGGAATGTCGAGCATCTTGACAGTCGCACTGAGTGCGTCTTGTAAATATTGAGTCCGAATTTCGGCGAGTGCGACAGAAAAGTCGATTTGTAATTCCGGGTCCGGAATCTTGAACATCAGGCTGCGACTTTCACAATCGCCTTTTCCTCGGCTTTCAACCGTTCTGCCGCAAGTTCAACATATTCCCGGTGTAATTCAATCCCTACATACCGACGGCCTAGCTGCTGTGCCACGAGTCCCGCTGTCCCCGATCCGAAGAAAGGATCAAGGACGTAATCATTCGGTCGTGTCGATGCTTTGACGCACGGTTCAATCAGTGCCGGGGGAAATGTCGCAAAGTGCGCGCCGGGAAACGCTTGTGTGTTAACGCTCCATACCGTTCGTCGATTGCGTCTGCCATAGCTGTTTTCTTCCATGATCGACTCCTGATCGTAGAAGTATTTTTCGGCCTTCGTGAACATGAAAAGATATTCATGGGCGCGCGTCGGGCGGTCCTTCACACTTTCGGGGGTGACATTCGGCTTGTGCCAAATGATATCTGCTCGCAGATACCAGCCGTCATCCTGTAGCGCGAGAGCCAGTCGCCACGGAATGCCCAACAGGTCCTTGGGCTTCAAACCTTCGGGTGTGTCCGGTCGTACCGACATTGCGCGAGCCGGATTCTTCTTATCCGGCGCACGCCACCCGCGATTACCACTCGTATATCCGTCGCCGATGTTGAGCCAGAAAACACCATCTTCTTTAAGAACCCGTCGAGCCTCTGCGAAAATGGTCTGAAGACGATTGATGTACTGCGGCAAGGTCGGCTCTAAGCCAATCTGATCCGGGAAGGCGTAGTCTCGGAGTCCCCAATAGGGCGGCGAGGTGACAATGCATTGGACGCTTTCATACGGGAGCTGTTGCAAAGCCGTGAGGGCATCGCCCTCAAAAATCACTGAGTCGGAAAAGTGAATTAGTCCCGGTTTATTCACCTTCTCGGTTTTCATCGTCCGAAGCCCCCTACGACATTTCGTGTTTAATCGAGAGATATCTTACCGTATTTGACCAAATGCTCTTGGCGTGGTGATCGTGCGCCTCTGCTGTTTCATTTTCATGAGAATAAGGAACATATCAAGAACAAATAGCAAATGCAACGAGTGATGTTGCGTTGCTCTCGATGTTCAGATCTGCGCTATCTCAGGAAAGAATTGCTATTCCTTTGCTCATTCAGGATGCCGCCATCCCTCACCCACACTGCCCCCTGTGCCGCAGCACATGATCCGCTAGCACAATCGCCATCATCGCTTCGCCCACCGGCACGGCGCGGATGCCGACGCAGGGGTCGTGGCGGCCCTTGGTGACGATTTCTGTGTCGTTGCCGTGGATGTCGACGGTTTTTCGGGGGGTGAGGATGGAACTGGTGGGCTTTACGGCGAAGCGGGCGACGATGTCTTGGCCGGTGGAGAGGCCGCCCAAAATGCCGCCGGCCTGGTTGGAGAGGAAGCGCACCGTATCGCCGTCCTTGCGCATCTCGTCGG
>DEII01000074.1 GCA_002352385.1 Methylococcaceae bacterium UBA2778
GCTCGGCCGCAGTAGATCAGTCTGTTCTCAGACAGCCTCCTAGTCTCCTAGTTTCCAAACACTAGATGCAATGAGCATTAACATTCGCTCCTTGAGACACTTGGTCGTACCGGGATTATTTCTGGTACTGTTTGCCTCGATTCTTTGGTGTTATTTTAATCATTTCGCCGTCATCCAGACCCGAAACGGCTACAGAATCTATCACATCGACCTGGCCGACACGCCAGCAGAAAGGGCCAAAGGGCTCATGTTCAGACGTTCATTGCCGCAGCGATACGGTATGCTGTTTGTCTTTCCGAACGAGCGCCCCCGGCAGTTTTGGATGAAGAATACCTTTGTTCCCCTGGACATCGCCTTTTTCGATCGCGCCGGCAACATCGTCAACTTTCATCGCGCCGAACCCTGCCACAGTATCCCCTGCCCGGTCTACGCATCGAGCGGGCCGGCACGATGGGTTCTGGAAACCAACCCAGGGCACGCGGACGATTTCGAAAAACTCCTTTTTTATTATTGAGAATAAGGAATTTTATGTTGCAGTCACCGACGGCTGGTTCCTTTTCGCTGCATCTTGTCAATTGGCTTTGGTTGTTTTATCCTCGGCATTCTGCAGCAGACGCTCTGTCCACCACAAAACGATTATTCATATGAGCAATCAAGACAAAGGTCTTTTGATGTCCCGGCGCCATCTGTTGAAAGCTGGTATGGTGGGTATCGGCGGCCTGGCAGGCAGTCAGCTCACCGGCTGCGCAACCGGAGGCAAGTCCAACGCGGAATCCCAGCAACCGAAGCAAGCAGAAACGGAACAATACATGCCGGTACCGAACAGTCCCCAGCATGTTTTCCATATTCAGCACACCGATTTGAACCCTGACGGAGCGAAGATTGTACGCGGCGTTACCGCCAATGGCATGCTTCCCGCCAAAGAGATTCGCCTAAAACAAGGCGACCAATTCCGCACCCGCGTCGATAACGGCCTGAGCCACCAGCATACGAGTATCCATTGGCACGGCCTGTTGCTCCCGGCGACGATGGATGGTGTACCCAACGTTGCACACGTACCGATCGAGCCGAACGAGGTTTTCGTCTACGAATTCCCAATTCTGCAAAGCGGCACCTATTGGTATCACTCGCACTCCGGGTTTCAGGAGCAGTTGGGGTTTGCCGGCCCGTTCATCATTGAGGCCTCTGACGAGACGCTTGTTTATGACCACGATTATGTCATTTTCCTTGGCGATTGGTTGCACGCCAACCCATACACCATCTTCAAGGATCTGCAAAGCGGCACCTTAAAAGCGGCAAACAAGCCCCGGGGCCAGGATCTTTCTGATATCCAATACAACGCTTTTCTCCTCAATGGCCGAGCGAACAACGATCCATGGACATGCACGGCCAAACCGGGAGATCGTATTCGTTTTCGAATCATCAACGGCGGCACGTCAACTTTTTTCCGCTTCATGATTGACGGGCACCCTTTGACGATTACCCACGCCGACGGACTGGCTGTCCGGCCGGTTGAAGTCGATCATTTCTTGTTCGGAATGGGGGAATGTTACGACGCCTTGGTCACAGTGAGGGAAACCGGTCATTTTACCATTCGTGCCGAAGCCCAGGACGGCAGCGGACAAGCGATCGGTGTATTGCACAGCCCTGACGTTAAGCCAACGGCGGATCTGTCCAGGCCCATATGGGGTCCGCGTCGATTAACCTACAGCCAGCTGCTGTCGGCCGAGCCGACCCCCTTACCGGAAGGCCCCATGAGCCGTTTCGCGCTGGATCTCACGGGCGATATGAGCCGGTATATCTGGTCGATGAATAATCAGGTTTATCCCAAAGCGGATCGACTGCTCGTCAACCAAGGGGATCGAGTGCTCGTGGAAATGTCGAATAAAACCATGATGTGGCATCCTATGCACTTGCACGGACACTTTTTCCGCCTCATCATTCCGGGCGTCGATCCCCATTTCCATCCATTAAAACATACGGTGAGTGTGCCTCCAAAGGAGACCCTACGTTTCGAATTTTCCGCCGACAATCCCGGCAAGTGGTTCTTCCACTGTCATAATCTGTACCACCTTGATGCAGGAATGGCGCGCGAGTTCATTTATTCGGTGTAATCGACCATTTTTCATAAGCCGTAGATCATGCCTGCAGCGCAGTCAGTTCGCGGCTTGGTGCGATGCGACTCTGCATAATTCGACACTCTTGACAATTACTTTCCAATACAAAAACTTCCGAAAATCCTTCCCAACAAATCATTCGTTGTAAATTCACCGGTAATTTCCGACAAGCATCGTTGTGCCTGCCGGAGCTCTTCGGCAAGCAGTTCGCCGGCCCGAGCAGTCTGCAATTGAATCAGCCCGTTCTCGATACATCGGTGTGCCTTGTTCAAGGCGTCGATATGCCGCCGACGGGCGGTAAAGATATCGTCGGTTTCGGCTTCGAATCCCATGGATTGTTTCAGATGTGCGTCGAGCAAGTCCATACCGTCACCGGTTTTGACCGAGAGATAGATTTCGGTCCCTGCCGACATCTCCTCGATGGATGCGGCGGTGCCGGTCAAATCGATCTTGTTGTAAATCCGGGTCACAGGAAGATCGGGTGGGAATGAGGCGGCGAGCTCCGCATCGCCCTGGCGAAGCCCATCATCGATGAGCAAAAGAATCCGGTCGGCTTTCGCTATTTCCTCCCGCGCCCGGCGTATTCCTTCCTGTTCGATGCGGTCTTCACTATGACGCAGTCCTGCGGTATCGATGATATGCAAAGGCATTCCGTCGATTTGAATCCGTTCTCGTATGACATCGCGGGTGGTCCCTTCGACTTCGGTAACGATTGCCGCCTCGCGCCCGGCGAGCGCATTCAGCAGGCTCGATTTTCCCGAATTCGGCCGCCCTGCAATCACTACTGTCATCCCATCCCGAAGCAGACAGCCCTGCCCCGCTGCATGTCGAATATTTTCCAATTGAGCCAGAAGCGCATGGACCCTGGCTTCAACAGTACCATCGGAAAGAAAATCGATCTCTTCTTCGACAAAATCGATCGCCGCTTCGACATAGACTCTGACCTCGATCAGCCCTTCGACCAGTTCGTGAATGCGCTTGGAAAACATCCCCTGCAGGGACTTTTGGGTGGATCGTACCGCCTGCTCCGTAGTGCTGTCAATGAGGTCGGCAACCGCTTCGGCCTGCGCCAAGTCGATTTTGTCGTTGAGGAAAGCCCGCTGGGTAAATTCACCTGGCCTCGCCAATCGTGCGCCGAGGGCCAACACACGGCGCAGCAGCATATCCATCACTACGGTGCCGCCGTGCCCCTGCAGCTCAAGGACTTCTTCGCCGGTATACGAAGCGGGCGCTGGAAAATAGAGCGCGATCCCGGTATCGATCACCGAATCGTCCTGTTCCAGAAAAGAAAGAAAGGTTGCATACCTCGGCTTCGGCAGTTGTCCGAGGATGCCTTTTGCAACCGGGCGAATGTCCGGTCCTGATATGCGGATGATTGCCACGCCGCCTTTTCCCGGCGGCGTGGCAATTGCGGCGATGGTGTCGTTATCCAATGAAGCAGCGCATTGCGCCAACATCCCGGTTAGGCAGGTTTATCAGCCCCTTCAATCTGCCGTGTGATATACCATTGCTGAGCGATCGACAAGGTGTTGTTGACAACCCAGTACAACACCAGCCCGGCCGGAAAAAACATGAAAAATACGCCAAATACAAGTGGAAACATCTTCATCACTTTTTCCTGTACCGGATCGATCGGTGTCGGATTGAGCCTTTGCTGAATGAACATGGACAACGCCATCAGCACCGGCAGAACGAAAAATGGATCTTTGGCGGACAGATCGGTGATCCAGAGAATAAAGGGCGCCTGACGGAGTTCCACACTCTCGATCAAAACCCAGTAGAGCGAAATAAACACAGGAATCTGTACCATGATAGGAAGACAGCCCCCTAACGGATTCACTTTTTCCGTTCGGTACATGCTCATCATCTCCATATTCATGCGCTGCTTGTCATCGCCATATCGCTCTCTGAGCGTCTGCAAGCGAGGCTGCAGCTTGCGCATCTTCGCCATGGAACGATAGCTGGCTTCCGAAAGTTTGAAAAACAGCAGCTTGATGACTAAGGTGACACACATGATCGCCCACCCCCAATTGCCGGTCAGGCTGTGAAATTTTTCCAATAGCCAGAAAATCGGTTTGCCGACCACTGTCAGCCAGCCGTAATCGACGGTCAGCTCCAAACCCGGGGCAATCTTCTCGAGGTCATGCTGTAGTTTTGGACCGGCAAAGAACCGGGCCTTGAAGATTTTGTCTTCTCCCGATGCTACTTCTTTCTGCTCGGATTGGGCACCGATGATGTATCGCTGATCCGGCAACGCTTTGGTGTAGTAGTGATTGATCTCGTCGGCCGGCGGAATCCAGGCAGCCAGAAAATAGTGCTGGATGATGGCGTTCCAACCGCCTTTTGCATCCAGACTGAGATTCTCCTCCGCCATATCTTCGAACGAGATTTTTTCGTACTTGTCTTCTTCGTTGTATATGACACCACCGGTATAAGTCCGAATAAACATGGACTTGTTCTCGTCCTCCACGTCTTTTCTTTGCAGCTGCGCATATTGCCTGCCCTGCCAGAGACGGCCGGAACGATTCATGACTTTTTGCTCCAACTCGACCAGGTATTGACCTCGACGGAACAGAAAGGTCTTGCTCACATCGATGCCGGCACCGTCGCTCCATCGTAGAACGACCTGCAAGCTGTCCTGGCCCGGCTGGAGCCGGTATTCGGTCGTCTCGGCAGTAAAACGGCTTTGATGATTCGGCGCTGTACCCCCGCCTGAAAGGAGTCCACTCTGGCTTACGAACAGATTGGGAGGAATATCGGTCAGCAGCCGAAATGGGACGTCGGGTTTATCCGGAGAAATCGGGTATTCAAGCAGCTCGAGAAGGCGCATGTCGCCTCCGTAAGTATCGATTTCCAGCTTGATCACATCGGTGACCACCGTGATTCTTTGTTTTGTCGGTGGAGCATCGGCAGCAGTCGGCGTCGCATCCGTTGACGATTCAGTCTTTTCGGCAAGAGAACTGGCCACATCAGGAAGATCTTCTTCGGGCATTTTGCCTTGCTCAACAGCGGCCGTCTCCGGTCTTGGCCCATAGTCCTTCTGCCAAGCCTCCCAGATCATTAAAAGCAATAAGCAAAATAGAACAAAAAGTACAAATTTGAGATTTTCCATTGTTTTTTCCAAAATTCTCCGGGACAGGATCGCCGTCGCCTAGTGTCATGCAAGGCGCGGCATTCATAAGAAATTCCGGCTGTGGCTGCGTACAGTATTCGGCCAAACGGATCCATAGCTGTTCAGGCCAGGCCGTCGGCGAGACAAAAGCGGCGATCTTTTCCGTAACTTCTCAACAGGATGATTGAGAAATTCCTCTTTTCCTTATCCCGTCAAGAATAAAGACCGAGGGTAAGGAACGGAGAAAACATGGTGCGAGAGCCCCTAGGAGGCTGTCCGAGAACAGACTGATCTACTGCGGCCTCAGGGCTCGCCCTCGCTACGATCGCTATTCTCGGACAGCCTCCTAGCCAACCAGTTTTTTCCAATGCGCTTGCAAAGACCTTCTGACCGTCTGATTATTCTTCTTATCAGCTCCTCGCTTGGCTAAGACGATGATATCGACGCTCCTCAAAAAGGACAGATGCTGACGGAAGCTCTCTCGAATCAGGCGCTTGATCCGATTCCTGGCAACTGCAGTTTTTATGTTTTTCTTGGAGATTGCAAGACCCAATCGGGCATGCCCGATTTCGTTGGGCCTCACCAGTACGGTAAAAATCCCATCTGCCGATTTAGCAGGTCTGGCGAACACAAACGCATAATCGGCAGACTTGGACAGTCGATAGCTCTTGGGGAAAGAGTGATCGTTCGTCTTTTTACCAGCATCCGGGAATAATAAGACCGACTTGCCGGTCCGTTTGTCCATTTTAGGCGTTGCAGCAGCAGTCAAACAGCCCGCCAAACCGGTTGAAACCTCATAAACCAAACCCGGCACGATCCAGACAGATTATTTCATGTCGCGCTATACCGCCAATCGCGCTCGTCCTTTCGCCCGACGGGCGTTAATCACACGCCGCCCCGCTTTGGTACTCATTCGTGCACGAAAGCCGTGGGTTCGGGCCCGTTTGATTCTGCTCGGCTGAAACGTTCTCTTCATGATCTGTATCCTGAAAAATGTGATCGCTTAGTAGGAAAAGCGAGTGAAAAACTTTTCAATTTTAAAGTCTTGAACCAATCCATGTCAACCGATGCGATGAACGCTGAACTGTTGAAAAAAGCTTCATTACCGCGTGGACAAGCCTGTGGACAACTAAGGGAAGCGATTGATGTTTCCCTTTATCCACAATTCTTCAACGGGCTTGCACAGTTGTTGCAACAGGTTTATCATCTACATAATTGATTGTTTTTTATGATAAAATGCTTATTGACAAGGAATAAACGGCAAGTTAATAATAAACATAGAAAATTTTCTTATTTTGCAATAATTTGTTGCCTTTCTTCTCTTATTCCTTTAAAGGATAACAGTATAGCTAATTTATTTGTCAGGGAGACGCTGTTCGCAACTTCTCTGAAAGAAGCATCATTGATCATTGCAAGCTGATAGCACACATTCATCAACAACATAACGGTCCGGAACCAAACAGACCCTACGGCAATGAGCACCCTTTGGAACAATTGCGTAACAAAACTGGAGAATGAGATTCCAGCTCAACAGCTCAACACCTGGATCCGACCGCTTCAAGTCATCGAAAGCGATTCGGAATTGAAGTTGTTGGCACCAAACAAGTTTGTACTGGACTGGGTAAAAGAACATTTCCTTGAACAGATCGAACAAACCATATCCGGTCAATCAACAGCCGCATCGCCCCCCCAAATTGTGCTTGAAATCGGAGCGAAAAAATCCACCAGTGTGGCTTTCAACAGCTCGACTCCATCTTTAAAAAAGAAGCCGGCAAGGAAGAAAAGCATCTCCAGCAATTTGAATTCAGCCTTTCTTTTCGAGAACTTTGTGGAAGGCAAATCCAACCAGCTGGCCAAAGCCGCTTCGATGCAAGTCGCAGAAAATATCGGGCTTGCTTACAATCCGCTGTTTATCTATGGCGGTGTAGGGCTTGGAAAAACACATCTCATGCATGCGATCGGAAACATGATTCTGGCAGGAAATCGTTCAGCAACAGTGAGCTATCTTCATTCGGAAACGTTTGTTGCCGATATGGTCAAGGCCTTGCAGCATAATGCGATCAATGCATTCAAGCAGCACTACCGTACCCTCGATGCGCTTTTGATCGATGACATACAATTCTTCGCAAGAAAAGAACGGTCGCAGGAAGAGTTTTTCCACACATTCAACACGCTGATCGAAAAAAAGCATCAAGTTGTCATGACCTGCGATCGTTATCCAAAAGAGATTGCGGGGCTCGAGGAGCGGTTGAAATCAAGGTTTGGCTGGGGGCTGCCGATTGCCATCGAACCGCCCGATTTGGAAACACGCGTGGCCATTTTGAAAACCAAAGCGTCTCAATCAGGCATAGAACTTCCAGATGATGTCGCATTTTTAATTGGTAATAGAATTCGATCGAATGTGCGCGAACTGGAAGGGGCGTTGCGCCGGGTCATTGCCAATGCGCAATTCACTGGACAACCCATTACCGTCGATTTTGCCAAGGAAGCGTTGAAAGACCTGATTGCTTTGCAAGACCGGCTGATCAATATCGACAATATTCAAAAAACAGTGGCTGAATATTTCAAAATCAGGGTATCCGACTTGGTATCCAGCAAACGAACACGCTCCGTTACACGACCAAGACAGATCGCGATGTCGCTTGCCAAAGAGCTGACCAATCACAGTTTGCCGGAGATTGGCGAATCTTTTGGTGGAAGGGACCATACCACTGTGCTGCACGCCTGCAGAAAAATCGCCGAACTGAAGGAAAGTGACAGCAAAATTGCGGAGGATTTCTCGAATTTGCTGCGCACCTTGTCGCATTGATTCAACCCGAATCTTTCACAANNTTGTCTCTTGATTCCACAAGAAAAAATTCCTCGTGAAACCAATATCCTGCGCGATATCGACGCAAATTTATGAAATCTTCTGGTTAAAAATAAGGTTCATGCAATGAAGTTCACTGTCAGTCGCGAAAACCTCCTGCCTTCGCTACAAACGATCATCGGTGTGATCGAACGGAAACAAACACTGCCTATCCTGTCGAATATATTATTGAAAATGACAAACGATCAGCTTGTATTGACAGGAACCGATCTTGAAATTCAACTGGTGACGAGGACCGCTGTCGATCCTGTGGATCAGGGCGGTGAAATTACCACTCCGGCCAGAAAGTTGATGGATATTTGCCGGCTGCTGCCCGAACAGAGTCAGCTGTCGATCGATCTGAAAGATGAAAAATTGTATCTTCGTTCAGGCCGCAGCCGTTTTACTTTGAGTACACTGCCGGCCGGTAATTATCCGGAGTTCAGCAGCAAGGAGTACGATACCGAATTTCGGATCGATGAGGTCAAATTCAAGAAGATACTCGGCAAAACTTATTTTTGCATGGCACTTCAGGATGTGCGTCACTTCTTGAATGGTTTACTTTTTGAAATAGAGAATGACCGTCTTCAGGCGGTCGCATCCGACGGGCATCGGATGGCGATGTACAGCGAAACACTAAGCGACGTCGTCGGGGCGAGCAAACGGGTGATCATACCGAGGAAAAGCATAATGGAATTGTATCGGCTGCTGGACGAATCGGAACGGCCGATAACGGTTCAGATTGCTTCGAACAGCCTCTGTGTGCGGGGCGGTGACATTGTATTTTCAACAAAACTGCTGGAGGGGAAATACCCGGATTACAAAGGTTCGATTCCCACGTCTGTCACAAAAGTCATTGGAATCGGCAAGCAGTTGTTTCGGGAGGCGTTGAGCCGGGCGGCAATTTTGTCCAACGAAACATTCAAGGGAATCCGCCTGGATATCGCTTCCGGGTTGATGAAGATCAGTGCGAACAATCCGGCACAGGAGGCGGCGGAAGAAGAGGTGGAAATTAACTATGACGGCGAGCCGTTCTTCGTTGGTTTCAACGTCTCATACTTGTTGGATGCGGTGTCCAATATCGATTCCGATGAGGTCAGCCTATCGTTTACCGACAGCCATACGTGCTGTGTCGTTGAAGACCCCATGGACGACAATCTGAAATTTATCGTGATGCCTGTCCATTTGTAAATGGCACGATTGAATGCCCGAACAAGTGTCAGAATTGGCCATGGCTATCTGCTATCATGAGTCTTGCGAAGTTCGAGGTCTGTAATGTCCGCAATATCAAACGTGCCACGGTGGTCCCATCACCTCGAGTCAACCTGATCGAAGGTGAGAATGCGAGTGGAAAAAGTGCATTGTTGGAAGCGATCTTCCTATTGGGAAGAGGCAGTTCTTTTCGCACCAGCCAATTGAATCAGGTGATCAATTTTGATGCCGATGCCTTGATGGTTTCCGGTCAGTCCGTGCAGAAAACGGGTACCCGGGTTCAGCTTGGCATTGAGATCGACCGGCAAAAAAAAAAATCCGAATCGCCGGTCACGCAGCCCAAAGCCGATCGGATCTGGCTTACGCATTGCCGGTTCAATTGATCGATCCGGCCAGCCATGCGCTTTTGAACGGTGCCCCTCATGACCGCAGGCAATTCATGGATTGGGGGCTGTTCTATATGGAGAGCTCATTTTTTGATCAGTGGAAGCGCTACAGAAAGGCGCTCATCCAAAGAAATGCACTGCTAAAGAACCAACAATATCAGGAAATCGATGCCTGGGATCATGAACTGGCTTGCTACGGTACGATCGTAGCCGAGCGCAGGCAAGCCTATATCGAGCATTTGAAGCGCCATTTTGTACCAATTATCGAACAGTTTTTAAGCATTGAATACTACGATATCAGACATTGCGCCGGTTGGGACTCATCCTCCGAATTGCTTGTCAAATTACAAAAAGACCGATCCAAGGATATCAAATATGGATACACGCACAATGGACCGCACAGAGGCGATTTTTTGCTGCTGCTCGACGGCCGGCCGGCACACAGCGTTGCTTCGAGAGGGCAAATGAAAATCATCGTACTGGCGCTCAAGCTGGCACAGGTTCATCTTTTGAATGAGCAGCATGGCCGTTGCGGCTGTATTCTCATCGATGATTTGGCCTCCGAGCTGGACAAACCCAACCAATCGGCCCTTCTTGCATTTTTATCTCAGCTCGACTCACAGGTGTTTATTACCTCGACGACCAACCAATTATCCTGCACTCAAGCACGCTTCGATTGTGCCCTGTTTACCATGAAACAGGGGCAAGTGATGCCGGCTTGACCAACTTGAGATTACACGAATGAAGGCGATCAAAGAGCAATACGACAGTTCCAATATCAGAGTATTAAAAGGTCTGGATGCCGTCAGAAAAAGACCCGGCATGTATATCGGAGATACCGATGACGGCACCGGGCTCCATCATATGGTGTTCGAAGTCGTCGACAACTCCATCGATGAGGCGCTGGCCGGGCACTGTAAAGAGATTCACGTGACCATCCATGCCGCCGATGAGTCGGTGACTGTATCCGACGACGGGCGGGGTATTCCGGTCGATATTCATCCGGAGGAAGGTCGGTCGGCAGCGGAAGTTATTATGACCGTGCTGCACGCGGGCGGAAAATTCGACGACAATGCCTACAAAGTATCGGGCGGCCTGCATGGCGTCGGTGTCTCGGTCGTGAATGCCTTATCGGCAGAGTTGCACCTGAAGATCAAGCGCGACGGCAAAATCTATGAGCAGCGATACCAGCACGGCGAACCGCAAGGGCCTCTGGAAGCAACCGGTGAAACCGATCGTTCAGGGACGACCATTACCTTCAAACCCAGTGCCAACACGTTTACCAACATCGAATTTCATTATGACATTCTCGCCAAACGGCTGCGTGAATTGTCGTTTCTGAATTCCGGAGTCAAAATCGTTCTGACCGATGAACGTTCCGACAAAGAGGACGTATTCGAGTTTGAAGGCGGCATCAAAGCCTTTGTCGAGCATTTGAACAGAAACAAGAATCCGCTGTTCGACAAAGTCTTTTATTTCAACACCATGAAAGATGACGTCGGCGTGGAAGTCGCCATGCAGTGGAACGACTCCTATCAGGAAAATATCTTCTGCTACACCAACAATATTCCGCAGCGCGACGGAGGAAGCCATCTTGCCGGTTTCCGCGGGGCACTGACCCGGACTTTGAATCAATACATCGAATCGCAGGCGGCACTGAAAAAGCAGAAAGTCAATACCACCGGGGATGACGCCAGAGAAGGCCTGACAGCGGTGCTTTCCGTCAAAGTCCCCGATCCCAAGTTTTCTTCTCAGACCAAGGACAAGCTCGTCTCTTCCGAAATCAAGCCGTTGGTCGAATCGACCATGAACGAGAAACTGCAGGAATTTCTGCTGGAAAATCCGGGCAATGCAAAACAGATTGTCAACAAAATGCTGGAAGCGGCGCGGGCTCGGGAAGCTGCCCGAAAAGCCCGGGAAATGACCAGACGGAAAACCGCCCTGGATATCGCCGGTTTACCGGGAAAACTGGCGGATTGCCAGGAAAAAGACCCGGCCTTTTCGGAAATCTTCATCGTCGAGGGTGACTCGGCCGGCGGCTCCGCGAAACAGGGCCGCGATCGTCGCACCCAAGCCATTTTGCCATTGAAAGGCAAGATACTGAATGTCGAGAAGGCGCGTTTCGATCGGATGCTCTCGTCGGAGGAGGTGGGCACGCTGATCACAGCGCTGGGCTGCGGTATCGGCAAGGAGGAGTACGATCCGGACAAGTTGCGCTACCATCGGATCATCATCATGACCGATGCGGA
>DEII01000161.1:0-5815 GCA_002352385.1 Methylococcaceae bacterium UBA2778
TCCTGCCAACAATACAGGATGGCGATGCCCAAATCTTTGCAACTGTTCGCGATCGTCCATGGCCACCATGGGGAGTAGGCGCACGTCATATTAGCGCGCTATGTGACATACAAGCTATTATGGATGAAAGTTATGCTATCAGCCCAGTCTATGTAACGGACGAGGATGCAACCAACGTTGGTTTGATTTCTGCCCTCTACAAGGAAGTGCTTGAATCCATCGCTACCAGCCCGAACGCCGAAGTGAACTATCTTGTCGCGGAAGGATCAGTGCTTGCCCATCATGTTCTTGAATCGCGTGGATTTAAGAAATACGAAGATGTTTTCCTAACCGAAAATGCGCGTTATTTCACGTACCGTATCGGCGCCTGTGAGCTCCTGTGCCAGCTGGGGCTGGATAAAATCGATACGCCCGACTTGTTGGCACACCAGCTTTCTTCCGAAATCTTGGAGGCGAATGCGCTTTTCCACCAAACGCTGTACTTCGGTTCGAGAGCTGAGTGGATGCTGTTCAATAGCATCCCGGAAATCATTCGGCTGGTGCGAGGAGGCCACGCGAGCAAGCCAGGCGGCGTCCCATCCGGTACCGGACGATGGGGAGTTGTAGATCCGGCAGAGCGGTTCGTTGTGACCTTGGAAAACTTCCTAGGGGATGCTCGGCAGCAGCTCTTCGAGCATGTGTTAAAGCATAAAGCGGATTTCAAACTGGGCACAGTGATCGATCGCGAGTCAGAGAAGGCCGTTGTCAATGAGCGGTTACGCCGATCGAAAACACTGGATAATCTAGGTGGCCTCGAAAAGCTATTTACGGAGCATCTGAAGGAAGTCCTTTCGTCCGTTTTAACCCGGCTCGACCATCCTGCCTTCCCGCTGAGGGACATCGAAATCCAAATCACTGCAAGCGGTGACGGCGATTATTTCCGCATGCATAAAGATGGCGGCGACGACGACACCCGCGAACTATCGTTCGTTTATTTTTTCCATCAAGAGCCACGCCGCTTCTCTGGCGGCGAGTTCCGCATTTTCGATGCGCAAAAGGTCGAAGACGAGTATGTACCGACAGATCTTTCCCAAACTCTGTCGCCACGACAGGATATGATCGTGTTTTTTCCGAGCGTTAACGAACATGAGATACTACCGGTGAGGGTGCCGAGTCGAACCTTCGAGGACAGCCGCTTTACCGTGAACGGCTGGATTCATCGTAAGACGGAGGGTAAAACTTCTGGATGTGGTCATTGTTCCTCCTAACCTTGCGGTGCGAGGGCTTAGTTTCGCCCGCGACACGCCCGCTTTGGCTGACGGTGTCCGCTGTTCCCACACCTGTCGCGAAAAGGCTTCTAGCCAGACACTGGCGGATGGACAGGCGAGGATTGACGGGCCGTTATCTGTTCGAAGAGCAGGAGGATGCGGAAGCGTTCGCCAGAGAACCGGCCGCAACCGATCCCGCAGCCCATTTGCTGCGCCAAAACCTAGCGTTGTCATCCGAGCTAAGAAGAATCGATGAATGCCTTGCTGGCGGTTTTTTTTTGATCGGCCGATCTTCATCGTCTCCTCGCCTCGAGCGGGAAGCACGCTGCTATATGAACTCCTATCCTGCGCATCCCAGCTATGGACCATTGGCGGGGAGAGCCGCGGTGTAATTGAAGGAATTCCCGGCTTGCACCCGGCTAAGCGGCAGTATGAATCGCACCAACTCACCGATATGGACGCCGTAGCAGACGTTAGGCGCGCTACGTACGCCGGGTTCACGGTGGACCTACGCAATCATCTCAGACTCCGTTATCTCGATCTTCCGGTCGAAGCTCGCCCTGAGTGCATCCGCCTGCTGGAAAAGACGCCGGAAAATGCGCTACGGATTCCCTTTTTGAACGCCGTCTTCCCGGATGCCCGCTTCATCTTTCTCCACCGCGATGCCCGCCAAACCATCAGCAGCCTGATTGAAGCCTGGCGGCACGGGGGGTTCATTAATATCCAAGACCTCCCCACTTGGGATCGCCGACACTGGTGTTTCCTGCTGCCAACGGGGTGGCGTTCTCTGAACGGGGCAGCCTTATCCGACATTGCAACATTCCAGTGGCGCGCGGCAAACGCGCAAATTTTGGACGATCTCACGGCAATTCCTCGCGAGCGATGGACGGTCGTCGAATATGCTGACTTGGTTGCAGCACCGCAGGCCGTAGTGCGGCGGTTGTGCCAATTCATGGAAGTCGATTTCGATCCGGGCTTGGAGTCGAAACTGTCGCGTCCGCTGCCGCTATCGAGTACTACGACTTCACCGCCATCCCCCATCAAATGGCGGAGCAATCCAGACTTCCGCGCATCATCGCTCGCCGGCCTCGGTCCGATCATGGGCCGCCTCCGCGACTTGACCGACCATGCGGTGCCGTCCCCGCCTCTGCACCCGGTGGAAGGCGCCAAGATTCGGTTTTCGTGCTTTGTCGATGAGATTGAGGAAACTCCAAATCCGATTCAAAGCGGGGAGTTGGTCGTCAATCCTACATTGCATTTTCAACTCGGCCAGACGGTGCCATTGCCGCTGTTACGCCGCACTAGGTTCCGAGACCGATTTCTGACGGATTACCCTCTTTTTTGGATTGAAGATGCAGGGACTAACGTACTCTATCCATATTGGGTAAGGCGCAATCAGAGTTGGTTATTTATGGGGCTTAAAGCAGGACGAAAGCCGCCGGAATCCATAACTCCCGATTTGGAGACACAACTGAAAGCGGCCGATATCTTAGTGACTACTGCCGCATTTGCTAGACGCCACGCCGAAGGCGAGAAGATGGTAAACCGGGTTGCAAAGGAAATAGCGTCAAAACGATTCTGCAGTCTGAGCTCCCTGATCCATCCCGTGCAGATCGCCGCCTTGGCTCGCTATTATCGGGCGCTGATCGGTTCCGGGCAGTGGAAACTCGGCGACGGTCAAGTGGAGCGGCGCCATGGTTGGCACAATGAACCGATTGCCCGTTATTTCCAGTTCCAATTAACGAACCTCGTAAGCCGTATCGTGGGCGAGCAGGTTAAGCCGACCTATGCCTATTCATCCGCCTACCGCGGCGGCGCTTCGCTTCGCGCCCACCTCGACCGTCGGCAGTGCGAATTCACCATGTCGCTATTGATCGATGAAACGGTGGAAGCTGAACCTTGGCCGCTGTGGTTCCAAACGGCCGCTGGCGAGGCTTCGGTAACCTTGACCTGCGGAGACGCCGTACTGTTCCGCGGCTGTGAGCTTCCCCACTGGCGCGAGGCGGCGTCGATGGAGCAGTATGCGACGATGCTGCTTTTCCACTATGTTCCCAACAGCTTCATAGGGGTTCTCGACTAAGCACCCGTTCGTCCTTATTGGGGCTCACAGAAATCCAACTCGCTACTTTCTTCGGGATAAACCAGTGGCGATAGCTGCCGATAGGCGCCGATATGCTCGTTTCGCAGCGGAATGAGTTCGCGCTCTTCCGCTGGCAACCGGGTCAGTTCCGAGAGCGAGGAGGATTTGTCTCCGAACATACACTCAAATGCCTGTTTGGTCAGAAGCATGTCCCACACCAAGTGGATACGCGGAAGTGCACCATCGTTCTTGGCTGAATGCACGCAACCGTGGTTAACGCAGTAAATCGTCCTCTCGTCTAGATGATAAATACGGCCGCCCACCATCAGCTCGGCGAAAGGATTCGTGGTTATCGGCAGATGAAAGCGTAGTCGGGCCCCGACCGTTGCGCTCCGAGTGCGGATAAGTGCATGTTCTTTGTGAGGCGAGAGCCCTGAGCGCGGTCCCAACCAGTTGATGCGGAAATTGACAAGGTGAGGAAACACGGAAATCAAACGCGCCAGAGCAGGATATGCCTGTGCGCCATGGAATTGCTTGCCGAAACAGGAGAGATTGTGATCACTGGAAAAATCGTCATACCGGCCGCTAGCGTTGAGAAGGCTGAACTGCGCGACCTCGCCGAAAGGCCTTGTCCAGTAGGTTATATGTTCGGGGCGGGTAACATCCGACGACAATTGACTTTGGCAAAGGCGCTCAACGTCGCTGCGCAGTTCAGCCATGAAAGCCCGCGTGACCCGAAACAGCTTCAGACAGAGGATGCCACTGCTGTGTTCATCCCCACGCTGAATACCATCTAACAATTCTCTTGCGTTCATGATCCGACTCGGAAAGGGCAGGCCTGCCAAAGCCGTTCAGTATCTGGCAGCGCAGTTGGAAGAAAGGCGTGGCGTTCCAACTCATCGGAGTCTATCCGATCGTAAGCGGATTCGACCGGCGAAGGATTTGCAACACCGGTTGATAGATAGTAATCCAGGAATTTGCTTCCGTCTCCCGACGGCAGATTACGGAACTTCAGCCATGCCGCCTTGATTCCATAAGCGTGACTAACTATGATGCCGTGCAGGGAAGAAGACGCAACCCACTCGCACCTGGTGATCTGGTCAATCACAACCTCGATGGGCGATTGGATATCGATCAAGTGTAGTTCCGAAGACGGTCGCCAGACGACAGCGAGTCGAGGCATATCGGAAAAGTGCGGAATGATGCCTATACCCTGTTTTTTTTGGACTTGCGGGCGGTAAAGTCTCGGCAGTAGCAAAGCCGGATCACCGCAAACATCCGGACATTCAACGCCGCATTCATTAGCCCGTTTAAGGGTAAGCGGGCCGCGTACCCCCAATATGCTGGATCGAGGAGATATCACGTCGCGGCGGGACATGATCCCGGCACCCCAAATGATACAATTGGGACCCGCGTAATTCATGAGACTGCCCGTAACGAAATATTTGGGCTTGGGATCGATGGGAAAAACGAACACCGGAGACCGACCATAGATGCGGCGGATCAACCAAGGCGTCAACGCATCGCCGAAATTCGGCCGACTTGGAATCCTGCACCAGAAAGCATGAACCGGCCGCTGTGAATATTGTATAGGCTCAACGTCCACTCTCCGTATATTAGTCATTTCGTGTCATTTCCGTGCCGAGCAACGCTTGGATCTCGGAGTGGGTGGAAACGTCGATTCCACCCCAGCTCCAATACCAACGGCAGAACGGCTCTCCGGCATCCGACAGACTATTGTCTAGCCAGATGAAGCGATCATGGTGGCGAGCATGAGCATAGGCCCCAAGGGCATTGAACTCCGAGAAGCCACGTGGCGGGCGGGTAGTGATGTAGGTCTCGAGATCCATGCCATGGGTGCTCACAGCATGATTGCGCAACTCTGGATACAGCCAGGACGGAAATACGAAAGGAGGACGCTGCATGAAGTCATGGCTCACTGCCCAACCGAGAAAGGTCTCGGTCGGCTTGCGCCACGGCCAGTGGAATCCCAGCAAGGCAGAAGGACGCATCACAACACAAGGTTTGCCCGCTATGATCAAATCCCTTGGCGTGCAAAATCTGGAAAAAATGCAGTCCGCATCCACGTGGCAGATGAAATCGGCGTCGCTAAAGCTGTCCGCCATCAATTTAGTGGCCTGTTGTCCGAGATAATCGTCCCGATAGTCGCGGCAAAAACAGATTTCCACATCCTCGGCAAAAGCGAAATTCGCCGGCAACCAAGGCCGGCTAGAGCGGGGAACCACAACAATCACCGCACGAAAACCTCGACAAAACTTCTGGATCGAGGCCAAGCAGAACTCCAACCAAGCTAAGTCTTTCCAGTAACTGCGGATGAATATGTCACAAGTCAACACGATTTTTTCTCGGTTCAATTATCCCACACCTAATTCATATTTTATTGTAATCCATGCAACTAAGATTGTTTGCGTTTTAGAAGTTTCTTCCCGTCCTTGCGGATGGAGCCATCTAGGAGGCTGTCCGAGAA
>DEII01000161.1:5893-41199 GCA_002352385.1 Methylococcaceae bacterium UBA2778
CAAATGATCGAAAAATCTGACTCAATCAGTCTTGCCCTCGCTGCGATCGCTATTCTCGAACAGCCTCCTGACGGATCATGAACGCTGATTTCATGGAACGGAATAGTGTCAGAAGAACCGGAAGCACAATTAATACCAACGGGAGCTGAACGATCAAACCGGAAAGAATCGCGATCGCCAACGGCTGCAGCATCGCGGACCCCTCGCCGATTCCCAACGCCAGTGGAGCGAGTGCGAAGATCGTCGCGAAGGTGGTCATGGCGATCGGTCGCATCCGGTTTCGGCCGGCCAGTATCAGACGTTCCCATTCGGATTGTTCCTCGGCGAGGCTCTGATACTCCGAGTAATAGAAGATCGCCACTTCGGTAACGATGCCGACGATCATGGTCATCCCCATCATCGCGGTAATATTGAGCTCGGTCGCGGTCAGCCAGAGACCGATAAAAACCGCCGCCAGCGCTGACAGGGTTGTGATCATCATCGCCAGCGCAACATGGAAACGCTCGTAAAGGAACAGTAACAACATAAAAACCAACGCCACCGCGGCGGCAAAAACCGCGATCAGCCCGCGAAAGGCGATCTGCTGCTGTTCATACAGTCCGCCCAGGGTGTAATAGATGCCTTGGGGCATCACACCCGGATCGTCCAGCGTCGTGATGACATCGGCGATGGTCGAGCCCATGTCCCGTGAGCTGATGCGGGCGGTGACCGCGACCATGCGTTTGAGGTCATCGCGGTTGATCTGTGGCTGTCCAATGATCGGTTCGATGGCGGTGATCCTTTTTAATGGCACAAGATGACCGTCGGGTGCGCGCAGCCGCAGCCGTTCAATCTCGGAGATGGTATGGCGATCCGCTTCTGGAATCCACACTCTGACACCGACCATCTTCGGACCACGCTTCACCTGGGTGGTGACATCGCCGTAGAGCCGGCTGCGCAGCGCTGCGGTCACCTGCTCCGGGGTGAAGCCGTCGAGCGCGGCGCGAACGCGGTCGACGCGGATATCGAGCGCGTCACCGGCCAGCACGATGCCGTTGTTGACATCGACCACGCCGGGGATCGTTTCGATGCGCGCGGCGATCTCCGGCGCGAGCCGTTGCAGCAGATGACCGTCATCTGAGAAAAGTTTGATCTCGATCGGCTGGGGAACCGCCGTGAGATCACCGATGAGATCCTCCATCAGCTTCGCCAGTTCGATGTCGAGCCCCGGCACGCGCTGTTCGATTTTCTCCCGAATATCATCCATCACGGCGTCGAGCCCACGCCTGGGCAACGGCGTCAGACGGACAAAGAAGTCGCCTTCGTTGGCTTCGGTAATGTGTCCGCCGAGGCTGAGCCCGGTCCGCCGCGAATAGGTCGCCACTTCGGGCGTCTCGCGGAGGATTTTCTCGACCTGCCGCAACAGCCGGTCGGTTTCGCTCAGCGAGGTGCCGGCCGGGGCGCGGTAGTCGAGGATGAACCCCCCTTCGTCCATCGACGGCAAAAAACCGCTGCCGGTTGCGTTCCAGGCAAAATAACCGGCGACCAGCATTGCCCCCAGCAACGGCACAATGAGCCAGGGACGCGGCAGCAGAAGATTCATCACGCGCTCGTAAGCCCGATGAAACGCATCGGTGATGCGACCGCCTTCCTCTTGCTCAGCGTCTTTGCGCCGCAGCAGATGGAGCGCCAGCAGCGGTACGGCGAGCCAGGTGATCGCGAAGGAGATCACCAGACCGGCGGCCATGGTGAGCGACAGCGCCTTGAAGAAAGCGCCGGTGACTCCGGTGAAAAAGGCCAGCGGGGCGAAGATGATGATGGTCGAAGCGGAGGAGCCGGCCAACGGAGCGGTGAACTCGGCGGCGGCGCGATTGACCCGTTCGGGGTAGTTCCCGGCACCTTCGCGCAGCCGGCGTATGATGTGCTCGATCATCACGATCGCATCGTCGATGATCAGACCGACCGCCGCCGCCATGCCGCCGAGGGTCATGACGTTCAGGCTCATGCCGAGCAGATAGAGCAGCAGGCCGGTCACCGCCAAGGTCATCGGCACGGTAACGCCGGCGATCAGCGTTACTTTGATGTTTTTCAGAAACAGCAGCAGGATGACCATCGCCAGCCCGACCCCAACCAACAGTGAGTGGCGCACGCTCGAAGCGGACGCCATGATCAGATCGCTCTGGTCATACCAGTTGGCGATGCGAATATCGGGCGGCAGAATCTTCCGGACCTGCTGCAGCCGCGTGGCGCTGTCGGCGGCGATCTGTACCGTGTTGCCGCCAGGCTGTTGGTAGATCTGAAACAGCACTGCATCGTGGCCGTCGGCGGTGACGCGGGTCCATTTCGGAACAACCCCCCGTTTGACGTCAGCGACATCTTCCAGCAGTACCACACCGTTTTCACCCGAGCGCAGTACGGTCTGGTCGATCTGTTCAAAACGGTCGAATTGAGTGTTGGAGAGAATCAGATAGAATTTGTAATTCTCCTCCAGTCGTCCGACCGCTTGGATGACATTCGACGCGGAAAGCGCCCGTGCGACATCGGCCAGCGCCAGCCCGAACGAATGCAGCCTCGCCGGATCGACCAGTACCTGAAACTCCGCCTGATCGCCGCCCAGCACACCCACCCGCGCCACCCCCGATACGGTCGAAAGCATCGGGCGAATCTGATAGAGGGCCATATCGCGCAGCTCAACCGATGAATGAGTGTCAGAGGTGAGGCTGTAGCCCAGCACCGGAAACACGGTCGGATCCATGCGCCGTACTCGAAAAGAGGTTGCCGCGGGAAGTTGGGTGCGAATCTGGTTGATCGCCGATTCAACCTGCAACATGGCGGCAATCATATCGATGCCCCAGTTGAAATTGACCGAGATATCGGCGCTGCCGCGGCTGGTATTGGAGCGCACGTTCTTGACGCCCGGCACCGCGCGCACCACCTCTTCGATCGGCCAGGTGACTTCGATCGCCATGCGTTCCGCGGGGCGGTCGCCGGCGTCGACGCTGACCACCACGCGCGGGAAGGTGACCTGTGGAAAGAGGCTCACCGGGGTGTTGAAGCCCGCGAACAGGCCGGCGATGGCGAACACAACGAATCCGAACAGCAGCGACCGATGATGGGTGTGCACCCACTGGGCGAAAGTCATCGCGCGGACTCCACCCGCACCGCGCTTCCGTTCCCCAGCTGATAATTGCCGACCGTCACCACCGCCTCGCCTTCCTTGAGTCGGTCGGCGACCACCGCCACCTCGGTGGCGGTTTGCAGCCCTTTGCGCACCTCGTGCAGCACCGCGCGGCCGTCTTTCAGAGTGAAGAGACGATACGCCTTGCCAGCCGGCAGCAGCGCCGCGCGCGGGGCCAACAGCGCCTGTTTCGATTGCAGCACGATCCGCCCCTCAATGTAGTCGTTGAGCAGCAGGTCATCGGTGGCCAACGGTTGCACCAGCACCGTGACCAGACGCGTTTTCGGGTCGACCAGATGCGTCAGCGTGTGGATGCGCCCTTCCATTGATTTGGCGTCCGGATTGTGCACTGATTTCATTCTGACCAATTGTTTTTCATGCACGCCGCTGATATCTTCCGGCTCGACGCCAAAGCGGACGGTCAGTTGATTGTGATCGACGGTCTGCAACAGTGTCATTCCCGCCGCGACGATCTGCCCCTGGCGGACACTCATGAGGTAGACGATGCCCGGCGCGGTCGCGCGGATCTCATGCGCCGTACCGAGGCTGCGCCGGGTCAGGCTTTGCAACTGTTCGCGCGCTTGGTCGAAGCGCGAATCGGCAGCCACCAGATCCTGTTTGGTTGCCAGCCTTAGACGCAACCGTTCACGCATCAGCCCCCGCTGTACACGTGCCGCGTTCAGCTCGATGCGTGCCTGTTGCAACCGCAGGCGGGTGTCCGGACTCGGTGTCAGCGTCAGCAGCAGATCGTTCGTTTCGACCTCTTCGCCAACATTGACCCACTCCTGTTCGATCACCGATTCGAACGGGACGCTGAAGATTTTGATCTTGTCGGGGGAAGGGATCACCATGCCGTAAACCGTGAGGGTCTGATCGATGTGGCCATAGCGCAGCGGCGCGGTCTGGACAGCGACGGTTGGTTCTTTGTTGTCCACCTCGGACGAATGATCGGTGGATGATTGTTCACCGCAGGCGGTCATGACCAGAACGCCGATGAGCAACAGCGCGTTTTTGTTGAATGATGGGCGCGCTGTTGCATTGCCCATCTTGCGAGCGCTCCGGTTCCCACGCAGAGCGTGGGAACCGGAGGTAGTCGTTACGAATCGATTCATGGCTTGGTTGTTCGTTCTGAAATCAGGGTTGTGGGGAGACAGTCCGTTAAATCCTTTCCGGCGCGGCCGATGCATTGGAGTCCGGCTGCCAACTCCAGCGCGATCCGGTTCTCGATCAGACGCTGTTTGAGTGACAGCAGCGCAATGCGCTGAGTGGTCAATCGATTCCACACGATATAAAAATTCAAGACATCCGCCTGGCCTTGATCGACCGCTACCCGATAGGTTTCAACCAACGTGCGCAACGGTGGAATCGCGGCCTGCAGCGCGCGGATGCGCTCATTGAGCGAATGGATATTGGCCGCCAGTTTGGCGATGTCGGAACGGGCCTCGAATGTACGGTTGACGTACTCATCGAACAGCTGTTGGCGGGTGGCGGTCGCCAGTGCGATCCGGCCCTGATTACGATCGAACAGCGGTAGGTCGATCGAAACGCCAAAGCCGACACCGTAGATGTTGCCGTTGTCGCGGGCGTGGTTGAAGCCGATGCTGATTTTCGGAAATTGCTTGAGCACCGCGACGCGCAGCACCGCTTCCTGGCTCTCATAGCCGCGCCGAAGAGCGAGCAGGTCGAAACGGCGCTGCCCGACCTCCTCGGTCAATTGGTCAACCGGCGGGATAGTGATATGGTCCGGTAGGACGATTTCCGATTGCGGCGCCATCGCCGCGGAGGCGGGAACCCCGAGCGCCCGTCTGAGCGTTAACTGCTGTTGGGTCTGTTGCTGGCGCAACTGCAGCAGGTTGTTATACGACTGGTTTCTGGCCGCCTCGGCGGCGGTGAAATCGAGCCCGGTCACCAAACCTTTTGTGCTCGCCTCGCGCATCACGTTGAAATTCTCCGACAAACGCTGCACCATCGTCGCCGCCAGGTCAACCATTCGGTTCAAGGCGATCAATTGATAGAGCGCCGTGCGTGCGGTTTGAGCCACTTGCCACTCTTTCCATGCGACGGAAAGATCCATCCCTTTGCTGTTCTGGGTTGCCGCATCGATGCGGGCTGCGCGGCTGATCAAGGTGGTCACTTCCCACTTGAGGCCGAATCCGAATGCATTGGTGGCCCCCGTCGTACTGCCCCCCGCCGGCGTTTCGAAGGCGTAACTCAGTTGCGGATTCGGCAACAGACGTGCTTGCAACAGCTGCGCCCGGGCAATGCCGCGCTTGTCGCGCTCCAGGCGCAGTGAAGGATTCACCAGCACCGCCAACAGCGCCGCCTCATCGGGCGACAGACCATCCTGGCCGTTGATCTCGATGCCACGTCGAAGCGGTTTTCCGATTGCGTTGAGCCGGTCGTTCAATACCCGGTCCGAAGGAACGCTCAATTTGGCGTCAACCGCTGCCGAGGTCAGCGGTTCGGGGTGATAGGAGAGACAGCCGGGCAGCGCCAAAAGGAATGGCGCAACAATCAGACAGGCCAGCCAGAGATGGTTCGATGGTCGAACGCCGGGCGATGGCCGCTGTTTGTGATGATCGATTCGCACTATTGATTCGGACCCTGTTCAGTAGAATGGCAACAGAGCGAATAATAACGGATCGACCGTTAATTCAACGTTAAGCAGACATTAACAGACCGTTAACGATCAATGAAGAGCTATGTTGGAGACGCTGTCGCTTTATCCGGCCTACCTTTAAGCGAGCGATCATGCATGAAATGGGGTTTAAACTGTGTCGACATTCAACTTTCAGAGGCTGAAAACCACCACTGTATGCAGGTTCCCGATTCCGTCCCCGGCGTAATGATCAATCTCCAGCCATAGTGATCACAAAGCCGTTTGACGATCGCCAGGCCCAAACCGGCGCCCATACCCGTGGCGCCTCGACCGCGGTATTCCCGCTCAAACAGATGCGGCATCTCATCAGCATCAATGCCGGGGCCAGTGTCGGTGATGATTAAATGGTCTGCTCGCAGAGTGATGGTGATACGCCCCGAGCGGGTATAGGAAAAGGCGTTTTTTAGCACGTTGCCGATCAGCATGGAGACCACCACAACCGGGACCGCCACGCTGGGCGAAGCCTCGTGGTTCTGTTCGATTCGTACACCATCGGCCAGCAGAGCGCGATGATCTTCAATCGACTGCGTCAACACCGGAGCGAGTTCGGTATCGGCTTTGAGCGCGCCGGTTGCAACCGATTCCCGCGCCAGAATGAGCAGCACGCTCAGCCGCTGCGCCATCTCGTGCACCGCACGTTCGATCCGCAGCAGTTTTGGTCGAGCATAATCGGGCAATTCGTCGCGGGCGAGCAGCCCTTCACTGGCCGCCTGGATAACCGCCAGCGGAGTGCGCAGTTCATGACTGGCGTCGGCGGTGAAATCGCGTTCGCGTTTGATGAAGGTGGCCAGGCGTTGCATGCGCTGATCAAAGGCGTGCGCCAGCATGCCGACTTCATCGTCGGCGTAGGCGCCGGCCAACCGTTGACCGGTCTCTTCCGGCGGCAGAGCGGTCACCTGTCGAGCCAGCAAAGTAATCGGTTCGATCACCCGCCGGGAGAGCCAGAATCCATAGCACACCGCCACCACGACCGCCAACAAAACCGCGGCGACCAACAGTGCCCATAAATGCGCTTCAAACAGTTCCAACCGGGTATCGTCGTAAAGAAGATAGAAACGCACTCCGCCGCGCTCGGCGACGCCGACATCATACACTTTTCCTTCATGCTCCAATTCGTGGATACCGGGGGTCAAACCGGTTAGAAAACCCATTTCGGCGGGAGACGCGCCCCTTTTCAGCTTGTATCCGGTCCAGCGGCGCGCATGGTGAGTCATTCGCTCCGGTCCGGCGGCGCTCAATTCTATGAAGTGCGTCAGTTCATCGCCGATGTAGGCGTCCATTAACTGGCGCTCCTGACGCTCCATCGCGAAGAAAAGAAACAGCCCCAGAAACAGCCCCAACACACCGCCCAGCAGCGAATAGGAGAGAAAAATCCGTGTTCGGAGTCTATGACGATAACGCATCGGGGACGGCCAGCCGGTAGCCTATGCCGCGAACTGTCTGCAGCAAGGGCGTTTCAAAGGTTTTATCGATTGCATTGCGCAGATGGTGGATGTGGACGCGCAGCGCTTCTCCATTCGGCGGCTCTTCACCCCAGATAGCCTGTTCGATTTCCTGCCGCCGCACTACCCTGGGTGATGCTCGCATCAGCAAGTGCAGGATTTGAAATCCCACCGGGGTAAGTGACAGCGAACGGCCATCGCGCTTCACTTCGAGCGTTGCCGGATTCAGTTCCAGACCGGCGACCTGAAGGTACTGCAGCTCGGGGGCTCCAAACCGCCGACGCGTCAGCGCCTTGAGACGGCAATTCAGTTCACGCAGAGAAAAAGGCTTGACCAGGTAGTCGTCGGCGCCGCGACTGAATCCAGCCAGCCGGTCTTCCAACGTATCGCGCGCCGTCAGCATCAATACGGGAGTCCAGCATTCGGCATCGGCTCGCAGCCGACGACACACATCCAAACCGTCCATTCCCGGCAGCATGAGATCGAGCACGATGACGTCATAATCGTTGGCAACCGCTAGGTGCAGCCCGGTCACGCCGTCCGCCGCCGCGTCGACGCTATCCCCCGCGGCTTCGAAATACTCCGCTAATTCAATAGCGAGATCCTGATTGTCTTCGATAAACAAAATGTTCATGGTTTATTGATGACGCCTTGCGGAACGCCGCCGTGCCTCGATTCTTCCATCAAGTGATTCTGTGAAGCCCGATTAACCCGGTGATCGTTTCATCGGTGTGCACGGCCGGTAAGACTTGGTGAAGCGCAGGTATCTTCACAATCAATACGATATTTCTTTTCGGTTTCATCAAATCACCAGCCAGGCATACAGGAGTGACGCCGCGAAAAGGAAGACAAGCCACAGCGCGCTCGGCATGACCGACCACTTTCTGGCAAGGACGACGGCATAGATGCCTTTGAGCAGGTTGTTGCTGCCGCTGGCGATGATGACGGCCGCAATCAGACTCTTCATCGTCACATCGTATTTCCCCACCAGCACTGAGAGGATGAACGGGTCGATATCGGTAAAACCGATCGCAAAAGCCAACAGCTGCAGGCCTTTGATTCCGTAGTCACCCACGACATAATTGGTCAGGGTGGCGAAAAAAACGAACAGGAATGCAAAGGTCAGTGCAGTCTTGAGCTCGAGGGGGTGGCGAATGGGGGGTGTGTCACCGATGGGGGCATTGCGGTTTTTCCAGCGCAGCAGTGCGAAGGCGACGATGCAGGAGAGCGCGAACGCGGTCAGAAAGGGAAGCAGCAGATAAGATGCGGCGCTTCTGTTGAAAATGAAAACAACGACCAGCAGCCGCAGATACATCATCGACGTCGCCATGATAATCGAGGATGAGACCACATGCTCATATGCGGTTTCCCGCGCCCGCCGGCCGATGACGACGGTCGCCGCGGTGCTGGAATAGAGCCCGCCGAGAATGCCGGTCAGCATCAGCCCTTGTGATTGAAAAAAATAGGTCTGGGCAAGGTAGCTGATATAGGAGATGCCGGAAACAACGATCACAGCGAGCCAGACCTTGTAATAGGTCACGGGGATCATCGGCGCGATCTGACTGTCGGGCAGCAGCGGCAAAATGATGCCGGACATGATCAGAAATTTCGCCAACGTCACCATCTCTTCGTTGCTTATGCGGTCGGACAACCGCCGGATTTTCGGTTTCTCGCCCAGCAGCAGAACCAGAACCACCACGAACAGAATCAGAAACCAGCCTGGAAAACGGGAAGCGACCGGTCCGATGGTATAAGTGGCCAAGGCGAGTAGAATGGTCACCAGGGAAAAGTGGTGTTTTTTCGTGCTGCGCCAATAATAGAGCATGAGCAGTATGCCAAGCAGCATCAGCCCGACGGTGAACAAGAGGTAACGGTCGTCGAGGCTGAAAAGCACAAAACCCAGCACTCCGATCAAGATGAAGGTTCGGGTCGCCCCGAAGCTCACCGTATAGTCGTTGACCCGCTGATAGCTATGCAACTCTAGGCCAACGATGCAGCTGAAGACGACCGTTGCGATGAAATGGGTCAGCAAAGGCGGGAGTGCCTGGATAATGTTCAAGAGCTCAATCCGCCCGCGGGCTCCGCCCCAGACGTTTCTCGACCTCCAGAATCCGCCGGATGGTTTTGATTACTGTATCAGGAATCAGGCTGATCGAATCGACGCCGATTTCCACCAGGAATTCAGCCATCTCGGGATAATCGGAGGGCGCCTGGCCGCAGACCGTCTTCCTCTTGGGCATTAGCCCTCTTCATAGGATTCTTGCTCTGAATTGTATTGCTACTGTGCTATTTTCGAACCTGGATAATATCTCGAACTTACGCATTTCACGATTTAAGGATATCATCAAATGCCGCGTGCACCAACAAATGTGGCGTCATGTCGTGTGTAATGCTCTGACGCCATGCTTGAGTCCTGTTTAATCCCAACAACCGATCGTTTGAGCGTCGATGAAAAGTCGTGCCGGCGGGGTGCTGAGCGTCGCAATGGCGGTTCCGGCAGGCGCTTGGCAGGAAGGGTTGGCAAAATGTGCTTGACCAGAGCGAAAAACAGCAACCAGCAATTGACCCAGCGCCTGTCAGGCACGCCCCTCGATCCACTGATCGAGCCGCTGTCGCCGGCAGGCAAGAACCGCAAGAACATCAAAGATTGTATTTCTGCACCCGATACCGCAGCGTTTCCCGCGTCGTGCCGAGCATTTTTGCGGCGGCGGTGACGTTGTGGTCGGTTTTGTGCAGCACCTGTTCGATGATAAAGCGTTCCATATCCTCCAGTGACAGGCTGCCGTCGAGCGGCAGAACGATCCCTTCGCTCGCTTGCAGCCTCGCAGCAGGTGCCGGGTTCGACGGCAGGTTGGGCAGCTGCAGCCACTGTTGAGGAAGGGCCTCGCCGTTCGCCAGCAGCACGCAGCGTTCGATCGTATTGTGCAGCTCGCGCACATTGCCGGGCCAGTCGTAGGCTTCCAACAGACGCCACACGCTGTCGGGCGTGTCGGTCACTTTCTTTCCCGCTTTGGCATTGCATTCGTCGATGAACAGCGGAATCAGGTCGTGCAGATCCTCTTTGCGTTCGCGCAGCGGGGGCAGGTGTAGAGTAAACAGGCTCAGTCGATGGTACAGGTCCCTGCGGAACTGACCGTTTTCCACCCGCTGCAGCAGATCGTGATTGGTTGCCGCGATGATTTGCACATCGACGTCGATTTCATGTTCGGCGCCCAGTCGGCGGATGCGCAGCTCTTCGACCGCTTTGAGCAACTTTCCCTGCAGATCCAGATCCATCTCGGCGATTTCATCGAGAAACAGGGTGCCTTTATGCGCCTGCTCCAGCAAGCCCCGATGACGTTTCTTGGCACCGGTGAAGGCGCCCGCCTCATAACCGAACAGTTCCGACTCCATCAGCTCGCGCGGGAGAGCGGCGCAGTTCAGTTCGATCAATGGACCGTTCGACCGGCTTCCGGAATAATGCAGGATACGTGCAGTCAGCCCTTTTCCGGTCCCTGTCTCTCCGGTGATCACCAGGCTGGAAAAGGGTACTTTGGAGAGCTGCATGATCATACTGCGCAGCTGCTTGACCGCCGTACTGCTGCCGACAAAGGCATCAGGCGTGTATTTGCGATGCCGATGATCGGTTTCGTCGCGGAGCCGGCGCTGGGCACGAGCGCTGCGGGCAGCTCCCTCGACCAGCATGTCCAGGCGATCGAGTTCACAGGGTTTTTCGACGAAATCATAGGCACCCAGGCGCAGCGCCCGGACCGAATCGGCGACCGTGCCATAGCCGGTGAGGAAGCACCATTCGCTGCAGCTCGCTTTTGCTCTGGCCTGTTCCAGCAGGTCCAGTGCGTTGCCGTCGGGTAGACTCATATCCGAGAGGACCACCAGGGGTTCGGCAAGCTGCTGGAACAGCAGCCGCCTGGCCTCCTCGAGCGTCGAGGCACGATTCACTTCCCATCCCTGGCCGCGGTAATGCCTGGCCAGCTCGTTGCCGAGAAGCGACTCGTCTTCGATGACCAACAGGGTATCAAGCATGTCCGTTCGTTGTCGGCAGCCGCAGCGATGCACAGGTATTGCCGCCGGGGTCGTTGACCAGTTCGAGTCTGCCCCCCATCTGCTCGGCGAAGCGCCGGACCATCAGCAAACCCAGGCCGGTGCCGTGTTCCCGATAACTGCCGAAGGGGCGGACACCATCCCGCAGCAGTGCTTCCGGAAAACCCGGGCCGTCGTCGCAGACCTCGAACAGCCACCACTCCTTCTCCTGTCGGGCCGTGACGACGACGGTGCCGGGCTTTTCATTCAACGCCTGGGTTGCATTGAGCAGCAAGTTCAACAGCGCCTGGCGGAATTCCGTTTCCGGGAGACAGGCCTGCAAATTGGGTTCCACCTTCGAGCGCAGCGTGATCTGCTCGTCGGTCTGGTAGCGAAGCAGTGCCAGCAGTTCGTCGATGACCCGGCGTACCTCGATCGGCCGCGGGGCTTCGGGAGTTCGCTGGGCGTTGGCAAGGAGCTGGTTCAACCGCTGGGTCATGCGCTTCAGCTCCGCACCGATCATTTGAAAACGCTCGACCATCGCATCATCCTGGCACTCGCGCCGCATGTTCTCGAGCGCCATCTGAACGCCCGCCAGCGGATTGCGCAGTTCATGCGCCGTGCTCGCCGCCAGTTCACCGACCGCGGCGAGACGCTCGGCCCGGGCGAGGGTTCGGCTTTGATCGAGCACGGTCCGGGTTGCGTTCCGGACCTCCCGTTCGAGGGTATGCGTGTGTGTGCGATGCTCCTCCTCCAGCTCGGAGAGCCGGATCACCAGTTGGTTGTAATTGACGAACAGTGGCTGCAGTGAAGGGTCGATCGCCTTCATGGCTATCGGTTTGAACTGCCCATCGACCAGCCTGGACAGCAGGTCCTTAAGGTTGTCCAGCGGCAGGAACACATGGCTTCGCAGATGAAACCACCCCATCAATAGCGTCATAACCAGCACTGCCACCGGGGCGCCCAGCGCCAGTTTCAGCTCCAGTTTGGTATCTGCATAAACCTGTTGCAACAGCTGTTCCTCCTCCCGCGTTCGCTGCGCCAGGATATTGCGCAGCAAGCTCAGGGCCACCTCGATGTTGTCTTGTGAGCCCTGCTCGAACTCCGAAAGATAACGCTTGATTCGTTCCAACTTTACAGCGGTCTCACCTGCGACACCGTCGGCTGCGGCGATCGCTTCGGTGATCATAGACTGAACACCCTCCGGATTATGCGGTGCTCCTTCTTTGTCGTCGGCGCGGCCCATGAGTCGGTGCTGCAGTTCGAACACGAGCTTGCGCAGATGGTTGCCCTGCGTGATATCGTTTTCTATTGTGTTCATGCGCTGCAGATTGCGCCAGGTCATGCCGCCCAAGGCGATCATTTCGAATACCAGCAGACAGCCCAACAGCAAACCGATGGCGATAACGGGGCGGTACAGTAAGTTTTTCATCGTCGGTGCTGAGCCGGAAGCGGGAGGACGCTCCTCTGTTCCCTCTTCAACTCTGGAATCGGGGATCAGGGAACAGGAATCGGAAAATAGACTGATCTGTTCCGATTTCTGATCCCCGATTTCTGATTCCCGGTGGCGGAACCGCTTCGCGTTCCGCCCTGTGTGGGCTCCAGTCGTAGCTGTCCGGCCGGAGCTGTTCTTCGGTTTGGCGATGCATTTTGACAGCCTAACGATAAACACAGTGACGGTCAATCCCGGATTGGCGCTGTCCTGAAGACAGAGGATCGGGTCCACGGGACTGCCATCCCTCTTCCGTGATCGGTCACCTGGGTGGCGGAACCCGTTTCACGATTCCGCCCTACGTATACCGTCATGTCAATTTTGATCCTGGTCAGAGGCCGATGTGTTGTTTTCCGGTTCGTCTTCGCCAAATGATTGAATCATCGCTTCAAAATGCCGGTTCTGTTCGTAACCGAGACGGGCCAATGCACAACCTGTGTCGAGTATGGCTTTCCATAACATCGGCATTTTATAGATTCGATAAGCCAAGGCAGCCACCGTCGCCACAGCGAAGAAAGCGTATAAGAACCCGTGATCGCCGAAGACAAAATCAAGCAAATTGATTATCTGTACGACGAGATCGAGCGGCAGCAGCAATAAGATGCCCCCATAAACCAGTATCAGGTATGTGAACAATACGAAAAAAAGAAATTCGAATGCCCGAACGATAATCACGTTGACTCTTGCCATTGTTATCCCTCGATTGCTGAGTGGAACATTCCGGAACGGGTGGTAAGCCGCTCGCAATGATGAATAAGCGATTTCTATGCCATAGGAGAGGAAAAGTCGGCGCCAGTTGAGTTTCGAGAAGCAATAAAGGGTCAGTGGTTCAAAATGGATCGATGTCGGGGTGAGCTGGTTGAAAACGACCATTCGCAACGGTGGATTACAACAAAAGAAGGCATGACCGGCCAGCCGGTCATGCCGACATAGAGAGTCGATTCAATGCGGTTTGCCGGTCTGATGCTGGTCTGCAGCAGGCGAAAAGCTTGTCTTTGGCGGAAGCTGGTGGGTACCGGCAGATTATCGACCGCTGATCTATTCTCTGCGGCATGAATCATGCAATGATGCCCTACCGATGTGCGCCGTCAGGCGTTGGCATAATGGGAAAAATACAAAGCATGTCCGATACAAGCGTAAATTCAACGACGATCGACCCGGCGGAAATTCCGCGCGGAAACCTCGCCGGCTTCAAGAAATATTTCAAATACGACATCGTTTCCGGCTTTCTGGTTTTTCTGATCGCATTGCCGCTGTGCTTAGGGATCGCACTGGCCTGTGGTTATCCGGCGATTGCAGGTATTTTTACCGCGATTGTCGGCGCCATACTGACCACATTCATCAGCAACTCGGAACTGACGATCAAAGGCCCGGCGGCCGGTTTGATCGTGATTGCCATCGGTGCGATTGAAGCCTTCGGCGGCGATGGCGCCATCGGCGGTTTCAGCGCGGTCGACATCGCCGCCTACCGCATGGCATTGGCGGTTGGCGTGGTCGCGGCCATATTGCAGATTCTGTTCGGCTGGCTGCGTGCCGGCGTGCTCAGCGAGTTCTTTCCACTGTCGGCCGTCCACGGTATGCTGGCGGCGATCGGGGTCATCATCATGATCAAGCAGCTGCCGGTTGCGCTGGGTGTCGAGGGCAGAGGCGAGCCGCTGGAGATGGTGGCGGAGATTCCGCACTATTTCAGCGAAATGAATCCGGAGATTGCGTTGATCGGCGGGGTGGGCATCGCCATCATGTTCCTTTGGCCCCTGGTGCAAAAGCTGCATCGTTTGCTGAAGGTGGTGCCCTCGGCGATGGTTGTGCTGCTGGTCACGGTGCCGATGGGTATGTCGTTCGACCTTTTGCATCCACACGCCTACTCGTTTCACGGACATACCTACGAGCTCGGCGAATCCTATTTGGTAAACATGCCGGACCGGCCCTTTGGAATGTTCGACTACATTACGACGCCGGACTTTTCGGTCTTTACCGGTAAATATTTGCTTGAGGCCCTCAAATGGGTTTTCATGTTCTTTGTCATCGGCAACCTGGAATCGTTGTTGTCGGCCAAGGCGATCGACATCATCGATCCGTGGAAACGCAAGACCGACATGGATCGGGATATCATCGCCGTCGGTGCCGGTAATCTCTGTGCCGCGTTCATCGGAGGCTTGCCGATGATTTCGGAAATCGTCCGCAGCAAGGCGAACATCGACGACGGTGCCCGCACCCGCTTCGCCGACTTGTGGCACGGCGTGTTTCTGCTGCTGTGCGTCGCTTTGATTCCGATGGTGCTGCATCGTATTCCGTTGGCGGCTCTGGCGGCGATGCTGATCTATACCGGTTTTCGTTTGACCCACCCGAAAGAGTTCATGCACGTGTACGAGATCGGTCGGGAACAGCTGGTGATCTTCGTTGCCACCCTGGTCGGTGTGCTGGCCACCGACCTGCTGATCGGCATCCTGATCGGCATCGCCACCAAACTGGTGATTCACCTGATCAACGGGGTGCCGGTCCGTTCGCTGTTCAAGCCGTTTCTGGATGTGGAGATAACGGGCGAGAATACGGTGACCGTCCGGGCGCGCTATTCGGCGATCTTCAGCAACTGGATTCAGCTGCGGCGTCAGTTGGTGCAGCTTGGAATTCTTGACCGCCGGAATGTGATCCTCGACCTGTCGCACACCCATCTGGTCGATCACAGCGTTCTGGAAAAATTGCGCGATCTGGTGCGCGACTTCGAGGATGCGGGCGTGCGGCTCGAAGTGCAGGGGCTGGAAGGCCACAAACAGCTGTCGAAACATGCGCTGGCCGCTCGGAAGAGAGCTTTGACGCGGCTGCGGCGAGTAACGGTGATTGCCGGCGAAGGGTTGGCGCGGCAGTTGTCGAGCAAATTCCTTGAACTGGGGGCATCGGGTTTTACTGTGTTCCCGTGCTCGGGAACCGGCGGCGACACGTCGGCTGAGGGCGGCGGCGTGCAGGAGCCATTGGTGCGTTTGGAAACCATTGTTCCGAATAATGTCGCCGAGCCGATTTTAGACTATCTGCGCGTCGAGATTTCACCGCAACAGCGGATGACGGTCTGCCTGGAGACGGTCGAAGTCCTGCGGCAGGGGTATGGCTGACAGCCAATGCTGATGAATTAAGATGGGCTGCTTCTTCTCCCTCTGGGAGAAGGCGGGGATGAGGGGATCGAAATGGATGAGCTCCTTTGTTTATTGTCCCCTCACCCAACCCTCTCNNGAGGGCTTAAGTCAACAGCATTTCGGCTGTGACAGTGGCGGGCCGGCGGAAAAAGAGCGGCGATGACGCCGTTCCGCCGGCGGCGGTTCGGTTTGATGTCGCGATCGGTTCGAGTGACAGGTAACGCAACCCTGTTTCAGTCTGATTGTTCCAGCCAGACTTTCCATACCGCCAGCAATACCGCCAGGATGACCGGCCCAAGAAACAGGCCGACTGCGCCGAACGCGGTGAGACCGCCGAGTACGCCGAACATCACCACCAGAAATGGCACGCGGCTGGCGCCGCTGATCACCAACGGACGTATGATGTTGTCCACCGTGCTGACCACCAGAAAGCCCCAGGCCAACAGCCCGACCCCTTCCCAGTACGCATCGTTCAACAGCAGGGCGATGCCGAGCGGCACCCACACAAGGGTCGCACCGAGAGGAACCAGTGCCAGTATCGCGGTGACGGCCCCGAACAGAGCCGGTGCCTTGACACCGGCGGCGGCATAGCCGATGCCTGCCAAAAAACCCTGGGTCAGCGCCGCCAGCACCAGGCCGTACACCACCGCTTTGGTGGTATGCCCGGCGGCATGAAGATAAATCTCCAGGTCTTTACCGAGAGAGCGGGAAAGCGCTTGGCGCAGCTGGGCCATCGCCTTGTCGCCGTCCCGGAAGCAGAAGAAGAGGGTGATCAGGACGATGCCGAGCTGCATGGTGAAATAACCGACATCGCCGAGGAATTCGGCAAGTCTCCCCGCCAATCGTCGTCCCCAACCGGCGAGCTCCCCGGTAATGCCCGCCGGGCCTCCCATCAGTCGATCGATCCATGCCTGGAGTTCGGTGCCCAGCCATGGAATCGCAAGGAGAAAATCAGGCAAAGGGTGGGTGCTTTGCGAAAAATAGGCGGTCAATGCGTGATAGGCTGTTTTTAGCTCTTCCTGCAGCAGCCTTCCGAGCCAGAAGATGGTGGAAAATATCACCAGGGAGATCACCAGCGTCATCAGTGCAGCACTTTCCGTGACCCGCCCCTTGAGCGTTTGGCACAGCCATCGGTATCCCGGCCAGGTTACGTAAGCGAGAATGAATGCCCAAACGAGAGTCAGGAGAAAATCGTGCAGCATCCAGTAGCTGAGGGCCAACAGGCAGGCGAGCAGCAGTGCCGGCACCAGGCGGTGCATTCCCGGAATGAGCGGTGATTCATTCATGGATATCGGGTTTGGTGCGGCTGTGCCGCGGCGCATCCCAGGCGATTCAGCACCGCCGCCCACCCGGCGGCGGCCGGCGGCCGCTCGACCAGAATCCGGTCACAACCCAGCGCATCGGCCTCGCGCAGGCGGGCATAGAGGATCTGCGCATAAGCAGCGGCATCGAGCGGCATGGGCAGCCAGCGGCAGGCATGCGGTTCGGCGGCCGGCGGCTGCCGCATCGACAGCAGCACTACCGAGCCTCCTTCGGCAAGCAGCGTCCGGACTGCGGCTTCGATCTCCGCTGCTTCCACCAGCCGCAGCGGTGTGTCGGGCGCATAGTGGGAGGGCAGGCTGCCGGAGACGCGCGGCGCATCCGCTGTCGCTCCCACGTTCGGTGCTTTTCCGAGGATTTTGGCGAGTGCGTCGGAGGTAACAGCTCCGGGACGGAGCAGCCGAGCCGAGCTGCCGCTCAGGTCGAGAATAGTGGATTCCAACCCCACCGGGCAGGCACCGCCGTCGATGATGCAGTCCACGGCATCGCCCAAGTCCGCGACCACATGGGCTGCCGTGGTTGGACTCACACGCCCGAAACGGTTGGCGGAGGGTGCGGCGATGCCGCTTCCAAAGGTTTTCAATAATTCCAATGCCACCGGGTGCGCGGGGATGCGCAGTCCCACCGTATTCTGGCCGCCGGTGACCAGATCGGGCACGTTCGGCGCGCGCCTCAGGATCAGCGTCAACGGCCCGGGCCATAACCGTTCTGCGAGTTTCCATGCCTGGTCCGGAATATCGCGCGCCCAATGCTCGACCTCGTCCACGTTGCCGAGATGAACGATCAGCGGATGATCGGCCGGGCGCCCCTTGGCGTGGAATACGCGTGCCAGGGCCTCCGGGTTTCGGGCATCGGCTCCGAGGCCGTAAACGGTCTCGGTGGGGAAGGCCACCAGACAGCCGCGCTTCAGTAGGTCGGCAGCGTGTTCGAACGTCGCTGCGGAAGGGGTGCAAAGGTTCATGATCGGTGTCGAGAGTTAGGCAGAAACGTGAGGATGGGCATAGCCGGTCAGTTTGGAAGTCTAGCATGTTGCATTGCGGGAGTGTGCGTTCTTGTGTAGCTCCTCACCCAAAAAACATTTATAATAGTCCGGTTTTGTCAACGGTTCAACAACTTACAAATTAGGAATAAGGATGACGCGTTTACGTAAATGGCAGGTCGAAGACCCCGAATTCTGGGAGCTGGAAGGGAAGCGGATTGCAAACTGCAATCTTTGGATCTCCATTCCAAGTCTGTTGTGCGGCTTTGCCGTATGGCTCTATTGGGGGGTGATCACGGTGCAAATGTTGAATCTCGGCTTTCCGTATGAAAAAGCCGAGTTGTTCACCCTGATGGCGATCGCCGGGCTGACCGGCGCCACCTTGCGCATCCCCAGCAGCTTCTTTATTCGTTTATGCGGCGGACGCAATACCATCTTTTTCACCACGGCGCTGCTGATCATTCCCGCATTGGGCACCGGCATTGCTCTGCAGGACAAAAACACGCCTTTGTGGGTATTCCAGATGCTGGCGCTGCTTTCGGGGCTTGGCGGCGGTAATTTTGCATCGTCCATGTCCAACATCAGCTTCTTTTTCCCGAAAAAGAACCAGGGGTTGGCGCTGGGCCTGAATGCCGGTCTGGGCAACTTCGGTGTGACCACCATGCAGATTCTGGTGCCGCTGGCAATGACCTTCGCTCTGTTCGGCCAGTGGGGCGGCGACCCTATGATTCTGCAGAATACCTCGGGCACGTTGATCGGCAAGATTCCGGCGGGTTCTGAAACCTATATTCAAAACGCCGGGTTTATCTGGCTGCTGTTTCTTGTCCCGCTGGCTTTTCTTTCCTGGTTCGGTATGCACAACATCTGTACCGACGAGGTCTCTCCTGGCCTCGGTTCGCCGCTCAAATGCTTTGCCATAATCATCGGCATGCTGCTGATCGGTTTCGGCACCGCCGCGTTCGGTTTGTGGTTGATGCTGCCGGAATCGGTCAACGGCTCCGGCTTCGGCGTCTCCAAGGAGATCGTGCTGGTGTTCGTCATTGCTTTGACAGTTGGCTTGCTGAAGCTGATTCCCGGACGGATCGGCACCAGCCTCACCCGCCAGTACCGGATTTTCGACAACAAGCACACCTGGGTCATGAGCATCATCTATACCATGACCTTCGGTTCGTTCATCGGCTACGCCGCCTCTTTCCCTCTGGCAATCAAGGTGATCTTCGGTTATCAGCATCTGCTCATCGACGGCGTCATGACGCATGACACGATCAACCCGAACGGTCCCAGCGCACTGATGTTCGCCTGGATGGGCCCTTTTATCGGTGCGCTCATTCGCCCGCTGGGCGGCTGGATCGCCGATAAGTTCGGCGGTGCGATGGTGACCCAGATCTGCTCGGTGGCCATGGTACTGAGTGCACTGGGTGTGGCCTATTACATGAAAGCTGCCTACAACTCGGCAACTCCGGAAGAGTTCTTCGTCCCTTTCCTGCTGCTGTTTCTGGTCCTGTTTGCCGCCACCGGCATCGGCAACGGCTCCACTTTTCGCACCATTGCCATGGTCTTCCCCAAAGAGCAGGCGGGACCGGTGCTCGGCTGGACCTCTGCTGTCGCCGCCTATGGCGCCTTCTACATCCCGAAAGTGTTCGGTGAGCAGATCAAGGCGGCCACCCCTGAAGTGGCGCTGATCGGATTTGCCGCCTTCTATTTGGTCTGCATCCTGATCAACTGGTGGTTTTATCTGCGCAGGGAGGGTGAGTTCTATAACCCGTAGGTTCGCCAAGCGATAAAGAAAAGGTGTCGTGTGGCGTGCTGAAATGCTGCGGCGCAGCGTTCTTTTTATAGTCCTGATAAGAATCAATAAGATATTGATATAACATCTGTTGTTGTTATTTTTTACGAACAGGAAATAGTATTTTTGCTGCGCAATATTGACTCGGACGCATGATGCTTTTATCATAGAGACCATATGAAAAATATGGAGATGGATGATGAGCAAAGTGCGTTACAAAGCAAGGGGTCGAGCGAGGCCGGGTGCTGTTTTATCGGCCGTTTTGGTGATGAACATGGCCATCGCCGCGAGTGCGAACGCCGATTTCGATGCATTCAACGAAGATGTCGAAAATGCCCTGAAGGGAAAGTGGGGCGATGTCACCTGCATCAATTGCGGGAAGGTCAATTTCAATATCCGCTACCGCTTCGAATATGTCGACCAACAAGGTCTGGGCGTGGCCAGAGGTGATCCGATTCGTCTGCGTCTCGGCTATTTGACGCCGCAGCTGTACGGCTTTCGCGCGTTTGCCGAATTCGAAGGCAATACGCCGATTTTTGCCGACGACTACAACAGCACCCGCAACGGCAAAAGGCAGTTTCCGGTCATCGCCGACCCGGCTGTGGCCGAGGTGAATCAGCTCTGGATCGGATACAACGGCCTGCTGGAGACCGACATCAAAGCAGGGCGGCAAAGAATCAACTACAACAATCAGCGGTTCGTCGGCGCCGTGGCCTGGCGTCAGCTGGAACAGACCTTCGATTCGGCCACCATCGTCAACCAGACGATCGGCAACACCGATTTCAAGTTCGGCTTCATCTGGAATGTGCGAAATGTCACCGGCCGCGATGTCAGCATGCGCTCGCCGATCCTGAACCTCTCTTACGATGTTTTGGATTACGGCAAGGCGACGGCTTACGGTTATTGGCTGGGCTATTCGAGCAACTTCAACAGCGGCCCGTTTCCGTTCGCCTTCTCGACGCAGACCTACGGGCTGCGGTTCGATGGATCGACCGGGATCATCGACAATCTCAAAGCGCTCTATACCGCGGAATATGCCTATCAGAAGGACTACGACAAAAACCCGAGAAGCTATCACGCCAACTATTTCCATCTGATGGGCGGGTTTCGGATCCCCGAGGTGGGAGCAGGATTTTCCAATATTATCGGCAAGGTTGACTGGGAATATCTGGGGTCGAAAAACAATGTGGCGTTTCAGACGCCGCTGGGCACCAATCATGCATTCCAGGGCTGGGCGGACCAATTTCTGGTGACGCCGCCGCAAGGTGTCAGGGATCTGTACGGGACACTGGGCGTTATGTTTTACGGCGTAAAAATGGCGGCGATCTACCATCAGTTCGATTCGGCGGTCGGCGGCCGCGACTACGGGCACGAAATCGATGCGGTGATTTCGAAGAAGTTATCCAAGCACTATACGCTTCAGGGCAAATATGCCCAGTATTACGCCAGGGACTTTAAAACCGACACGCAGAAATTCTGGTTGTCGCTTATTGTGGGCTTTTAGAGTCTCCGGCAATAGGCTCGGGCGATGGCTGGGAGACAGCGGAGTCATGGCGTAAAACTGCCTGGGAGGTGGGTTGCAATCGTTCGGAAACTTGCGTTAAATGATCGGTTCGGCCCGCAGGCCGAACCACGATTAATACGTCATCCCTTTTTCCGAATGAACAACCATCGACATGCGAGCCACGCCGCAGATTCATCCCATGATGAACTGTACCGCTCATTGACATACGGCTTCGAGGATGAGACGGTCCAGTCTATCCAGCTGGCATTGAACCTGGCCCTCGACGCTAAAGAGGATAAGCTCGTCCGGCCGCGTGGGACCGATGTGGCGGTCAGACTCAAGCGACTGGGCGTCGATGCGCAGACGTTGCAGGCTGCGCTGTTGAGCGATCCTTTTTTGCGCGACCACTTGGAGCCATCCTATATCGAGGATCATTTTGGTGAAACGGTCGCCAATCTGGTGCGCAACGTCAACCGGCTGAACACCTTCAGCGACTATTCGGCGGATCTCGTATCGGAGCCGGAGCAGGCCGAGGTGCTCAGGCGCATGCTGCTGGCGATGATCGATGACGTGCGCGCACTGCCGATCAAGCTCGCCTATCGTGTGGTGCGCCTTCGCATTCTTCCGCGGCAGAGCTACGAACAGCGTCTTTATATCGCCAGGGAGGCGCTGGACATTTATGTCCCCTTGGCCAATCGCTTGGGAATCGGGCAGCTGAAATGGGAATTGGAGGATCTTGCCTTTCGTTACCTCGATCCGCAGGCCTACAAACGACTGGCCACCGCGCTCGCCGAAAACCGGGTCGCCCGCGAGCGCTATATTCAGGATTTTATCGAGCATCTCCATGCCGCGCTCACAAAGGAAGGAATCGAAGCCGATGTGTATGGGCGGCCAAAACACATCTATAGCATTTGGCGCAAGATGCAGCGCAAAGCGGTGGACTTCAATGAATTGTACGATCTTCGTGCGGTGCGTGTCATCGTCGATAAAGTGCCGACCTGCTATGCCGTGCTCGGCGTTGTGCACACGCTCTGGCAGTACGTCCCCAAGGAGTTCGATGATTACATCGCCAATCCCAAAGAAAACGGCTATCAATCCCTGCACACGATCGTGGTTGGCCCGGGTGGCGCGATGGTCGAAATCCAGATTCGTACCCGCGACATGCACAACTTCGCCGAACTGGGGGTTGCGGCGCATTGGCGGTACAAGGAAGGCGGCAAGCAGAATGCGGCGGTGGAAAAGAGCATTGTTTCTCTCAGGCGGCTGCTGGAAAACAGGGACGATGCGACCCTATTGGAAGACTTTCGAACGGAACTGTATCCCGACCGGGTATTCGTTCTGACGCCGAAAGGGGAGGTCAAAGATCTCATGAAGGGTGCGACCCCGCTGGATTTTGCCTATGCCATCCATACCGAGGTGGGCCACCGCTGCCGCGGCGCCAAGGTGGGCGGGCGCATCGTTCCCTTGACCTATGAGTTGAAATCGGGCGATCGGGTCGAAATCATGACGGTCAAGGAGGGGCGGCCGAGCCGCAGCTGGTTGAATCTTCATCTTGGCTATCTGAAGACCTCCCACGCCCGCAGCAAGGTCAGACATTGGTTCAAAAAGCAGGATCACGAACGGAACCTGCAGGACGGCAAAGCCATTCTGGAAAAGGAGCGGCAGCGGTTAGGCTTGAAAACGATCGATCTCAGAGAGTTGACGCGCCATTTTCGTCTGTCGCGGCAGGAGGATGTGCTGATCGGTATCGGGCGTGCCGATATCTCTCTGAATCAATTGGCCGGCGCGCTGGAAGCGCCCGATTGGCGTGATGAGCCGACGCATCTGAAACTGGTCGCGGACCACGGCAGAGAGGCGCGGCGGGACAACGTGTCGGTGCAGGGAATCGGCAACCTGCTGACGACCTATGCAGGGTGCTGCAAGCCGCTCCCTGGAGATGCAATCATCGGTTACATTACGCTGGGAAAGGGCATCGCCATCCATCGTCAGGATTGCGAAAACATCCTGCAGCTGCCGGAGGAAAAGCACAACCGTCTGATCGAGGTCCAATGGGGCGAAGAACCGGACGCCTTTCCGGTCGAAATTCATCTGCGCGCGTTCGATCGGCAGGGTCTGCTGCGTGACATTACGCAGATTCTTTCCAATGAACATGTCAATATCCTGGAAGCGAACACCCACAAGAACGTCGATGATCAGCGCGTCTGGATGAATATGACGCTCGAGGTAAGAAATATCACTCAACTCCGCGACATCATGGATAAAATTGGCCAGTTGCACAACGTGTTCGAGGTGCGGCGGAAGCGTTAGCGAACGGCCACTGAACGATTGCAACGATTGACATTAACTCATACTAAAAGGGGACTGGAATGTACGAACTGGAAGGGGTTACGCCATCCAAACAAAAACGGATGTTGGCGATCAGCACGCTGGCGTTCACCGTCTGTTTTGCTGTCTGGACGATCTTTTCGATCATCGGCATCAGAATCAAACAGGATCTCGGATTGAATGACACCGAGTTCGGCCTGCTGGTTGCGACGCCTGTTCTCACCGGGTCGCTCAGCCGCATTTTCCTGGGGATCTGGGCCGATCAGTACGGTGGCCGCATCGTCTATTTCCTGCTCATGCTGACCACCTCGGTCGCTGTTTGGCTGCTTTCTTCGGTGGAAACGTATGTTATGTTTCTGGTGGCGGCTCTGGGCGTCGGCTTTGCCGGCGGCTCTTTTGCTGTCGGCATCGCTTATGTCTCGCGCTGGTATGAAAAGGAGAAGCAGGGCACTGCGTTGGGGATTTTCGGCATGGGCAATGTCGGGGCGGCGGTGACCAATTTCGGCGCACCGTTTCTGCTGGTCGCGTTCGGCTGGGAGCGGGTGGCGCAGATCTATGCCATTGTTTTGGCCGTGATGGCGGTGGTCTTTTGGCTGACGACCGATGTCGACCCGGCAACGAAATCCAGACGGGAACGGGGTGAAAAAGTCCGTTCCGCCTTGATGCAGCTGACTCCCCTGAAAAAACTTCAAGTATGGCGTTTTTCGACCTACTATTTCTTTGTTTTCGGCGGCTTTGTCGCGCTTGCCTTATGGCTGCCATTCTATTATGTGGACACGTACGGTCTCGAGATAACCACCGCCGGCGTGCTGGCCGCAGCCTATGCGCTGCCGGGCAGCTTGTTCAGGGCGCTTGGCGGGTGGATGTCGGATCGGTGGGGTGCCCGGCGTGTGATGTATTGGACTTTTATCGGTAGTCTGGTCTGCACTTTTTTGATGTCCTACCCCGCCACCGATTACATCGTGCACGGCATCGAAGGACCGATTCCCTTTACTATCCGCATGGGCCTTGCCCCTTTTGTTCTGTTGACGGTCATCCTCGGCTTTTTCATGTCATTGGGCAAAGCGGCCGTCTATAAACATATTCCGGTTTATTATCCCGGCCATGTCGGTTCGGTCGGCGGTCTTGTCGGCATGATCGGCGGGCTGGGCGGCTTTGTGCTGCCGATCTGTTTCGGGGCGATGGACGATCTGGTCGGCGTGCGGACCAGCTGTTTCATGCTGCTGTTTGTGATTGTCGCGGTCTCGCTGACCTGGATGCATTTCGCCATCCGTGCGATGGAAAAGAGGCTTCATCCCGAGCTCAGGGGCCCGAAAGATTTTCTGGAGTTGTTGGACAGTGGCGAGAAGAGCGAAGAGAATCAGCGGCTGGAACCGTAAAACGGGTTCCGACACCGGCCGTTTGGTACGCACTGATCAGGAATCGGAATGGTGCATCAGCCGTTCCGATTCCTGATTCCTGATTCCTGTTTCCTGACTCATGGACCAGTCGATACGATTCGATGCTGAACTGATCCGGCGCTACGATTGCTCCGGTCCCCGCTACACCTCCTACCCCACTGCGGTGGAATTTCACCCGCAGTTCGAAGCGGAGGCGTATCAGCGCCATATCGACAAAAGCAACGGGGAGGGCGGTCCGCTGTCACTATACCTGCATTTGCCTTTTTGTGATACGGTTTGCTACTACTGCGCCTGCAATAAGATCGTCACCAAGAACCGCAGCCGAGCAGCGCCCTATCTCGCGCGTCTGCATCGCGAAATCGCCATGCTGGGGCGGTTGTTCGACAGCCGGCGGCGTGTCGAGCAGCTGCACTGGGGCGGCGGGACGCCGACCTTTATCAGCCACCGGCAAATGGTTGAGTTGATGGGCGTCACCCGGCAGCATTTCAATCTACGATCCGATGACGGCGGTGAATTGTCGATCGAGGTCGATCCGAGAGAGGTGCAGCCGGAAACCATCGGGCTGCTGCATGAACTTGGATTTAATCGTCTGAGTCTGGGTGTTCAGGATTTCGATCCTTTGGTTCAGCGGGCGGTCAACCGCTTTCAGACGGAGCAAGAGACCTTCGGGGTGATGGACGCGGCGCGCCGATCGGGCTTTCGCTCGATCAGCGTCGATCTGATTTATGGGCTGCCGCATCAGACGGTGGTCCGTTTTGCCAGGACGCTGGATCGAATCATCGAAGCGCTGCCCGACCGGCTCTCCGTGTTCAATTATGCGCATCTTCCCGAGCGCTTCAAGACCCAGCGTCAGATCAATGCGGAAGCTATCCCTGATGCGAAAATAAAGCTGGCCATTCTTGAAACTTGTATCGATAAACTTGTTGGCGCCGGTTATCAATACATAGGTATGGATCACTTTGCAAAACCAGACGATGAGCTAGCGATTGCCCAGAAAGAAAAAACGCTCTATCGAAATTTCCAAGGTTACTCAACAAAATCCGGAGCAGACCTGTATGCCTTTGGCGTGTCTGCCATAAGTCAATTCCATAACATATATGCCCAAAACACCAAAGCATTTAAGGATTACTTGAACAAGATAGACAAAGGTGATATGGCCATAGCGATTGGTTACCGAATGAACAATGATGATATAATCAGAAGGCACGTCATTATGCGCCTTATGTGCGATATGGAAATAACAAAGAGCGAAGTTGAGGAAGCATTCGGCGTTAACTTTGAGGAATATTTCGCCAGTTCAATGCTAAAACTTAAGACCTTTTTAGAAGATGGCCTGCTTGAAATCAAAAAAGACAAAATAGCCGTCAAGGGGGTGGGGAGGCTGGTTATAAGAAACATAGCTATGAGTTTTGATGCTTACATTGATAAGTTGATGGAAGAAAAGCCGGTTTTTTCAAGGACAGTTTGATGGCCACGCATGCCGTCATTCTACTTAATCTTGGGGCTCCCGATTCCATGAAATCTATAGCACCCTTTCTGTACAATCTTTTTAGAGATCCTGACCTATTTACGTTTCCGTTCAATAATCTATTTGCCAGCCTTGTGTCGCGCTTAAGGACGTTGCAAAATAGGAAACAATACATGGCTATTGGCGGTAAGTCTCCGCTCTTAGGCCATACCATCGTTCAAGCACGTATGCTGGAAGAAAAACTTAAACCATACATCAGCGCAAAGGTTTACATAGGCATGAGATACTGGCATCCTCTCATTGAAGAAGCATTAAAAGCAGCCGTGAGAGATAACGCAGAAAAGTTCATCTTTCTCCCATTATACCCTCAATATTCGCTCACAACGACAGGCTCCAGCATAAATGAGGCAAAAAGGCTCCTAAAAAAGCAAAAACTGGATAACATTAAGATTACAACAATAAAAAGCTATGCCGATAATGAATTTTTTACAAAAGCACACAGATTGAGAATTGAGGAATCGCTAAGCACACTTTTAGACGAGGACCTAAAAAGCCTGGCCGTTATTTTCAGTGCACACGGTATTCCATCTAAATTTATAGATAAGGGCGATATTTACTTAGATGAGGTCAAGCGTTCCATGAATGCTATCGTTAGCTCGCTTAAAACACAAAGCTTATACAAAGAGGCATTCAATAACTCGATAACAACACATCTCTCGTTTCAAAGTAAGGTTGGACCTATAAAATGGCTAAAGCCCTCCACAATTGATATCGTTAAAAGACTCGCCCAGGAAGGAATCGAGAATCTTGTCGTTGTCCCTATAAGCTTCGTCTCAGATCACATGGAAACACTCTTCGAGCTTAGACTAGCCTTAAAAGAAACGGCTATAAAAAAAGGAGTAAAGAAATTTATGGTCGTTAAAGCCCTAAACGATTCTGATCCTTTTATCGAAGCATTGAAGAATATCATTTTGGAAGCTATTAGCAATGAACAATGAAGTAGTTATCATTGGAGCTGGCATCTCTGGGCTTTCAACTGCATTCTTTTTAAAAGAAAAGGGGTTTAAGGTAAGTGTTTTGGAAGTCAACCAAGAGGTCGGCGGAACGATGAAAAGCAGAATAATGGACGGCTATCTTATAGAATATGGACCAAACAGCGCTTTGGAAACAACGCCGTTACTTAAAAACATATGCAGAAAGGTTGGCATTTTAGATCAAATGATATATGCAAACGAATCGTCAAAAAAAAGGTGTATTCTAAGGGAAGGCAGGCTTCACCCACTCCCTTTAAGCGTACTATCGTTTATCTTCGCCGGGCTTTGGAGTTTTAAAGGAAAGATGCGTTTACTCTTAGAGCCCTTTTACGGCCGAGCCAAAGAGGAAGAATCCATAGCTCAGTTCGTAAAAAGACGGCTTGGCCGGGAGTTTTTGGATTACGCAATAAACCCTTTTGTTGCCGGCGTATACGCTGGTAACCCAGAGTGTTTAAGCGTTCGCATGGCCTTTCCAAAACTTTACGCCTTGGAAGAAAAGCATGGAGGGCTTATTGTAGGCACCATAAAAGGAGCGTTTGAACGCAGACGAAGAGTTGAAAAAGCAAAAATTACAGCAAAGATGTTCTCTTTTTTGGAAGGCATGGGAACATTCCCAAAAGCAATTGCATCCTATTTAGGTAGTTCAGTCTGTACAAATGCAAAAGCTACAGATATTGCAAAATCTCGCGATAAGCTTATCGTTTCGTTTAAAAAAAACGGAAAGGATTCTTCATTAACAACCAACACCCTTGTAATATCAACTCCCGCATATCAAACACCAAAACTGACGAAACGAATTTCTCCAAAAATATCCAACGTCCTCAATCAAATTCATTATCCACCACTCTGTCAGGTCGTACTGGGGTATCAAGTGAATGATTTAGGGCTTAAACCCGATGGTTTTGGCTTTCTTGTACCTCAAAAGGAAAAAAGAGATATTCTTGGAACGATCTTTAGCTCTTCTATCTTTCCAAAAAGGTCCCCAGATGGTTATGTAGAGCTTACAACTTTTGTGGGCGGAACAAGAACGCCGGAATTGGCACTTCGATCAGATCAAAACATTATTCAAACTGTAAAAAATGAGCTAACAAACATTTTAAAGATTAAGGGAAACCCTGAATTTGTTCATCTATCAAGATGGCAAAATGCCATACCCCAATATAACCTGGGCTATGACATGGTTCATAAGGCCATTGAAGAAGTAGAAAAAGAACATCCTGGCCTTTATTTCTGTGCAAACTATCTTGGTGGCATTGCTGTAGGCGATTGTATAATGAGCGCCCAAAGGACGGCCGAAAAAGTTCAAAGAAAAAAAGATACGAACAATGTATAAGTTTAGACTATAGGACAATAAAGTGATACATGAGGCCCTTGTTCTACCCTTATTGGCAGGTCTAGGGTAATAATATCGGCGTCAGCCATTATCGTAATGTTTTTACTACTAGACGAATCGATTTTCATGTACTTTGCAACCCCCTCTTCAATATCAACTCCACACAATGGTTTTCCTGTAAAAATGGGCAAAACCTTTGGCAAAAGGTGGAACGGCTCTCTATCGATGGCAATGAATGCCATTTTCCCCTCTTGAGGTGGCGCAAAATAAAGAGGTTTGGCCTCAATTCCCACGCTCTTTATTTTCCCCCATAAAAGCGCTCTAATGCTTTTTAATGGAAGACGTCTTCCATCTACGGCGACATCCAACTCAAGAGGTCTAAATAGTTCTTTGCTAAAAGAGCCATGAAAGAGCGTAGACCACACGAGTTTTCCCGTTACTCTTAGCGCATCGGATATGCCGTGGGCCCCAAACTCATAATACTCCTCCAAAAAATTAACGGCAATGCCTAACCCTCCAACAAAGCACAAACGGCTGGTATGATTTTCTGAGTCTTTTATGGATATCGTTTGTTTTGATATAGTAGGAAAAGTAATCTTACTTTCGAAATTTCTTTTGAGACTTAAAGACAATTTAACCACATTTAATGGAATGCCTAGCTCTTTTGCCACCGTATTCATCGTGCCTGCTTTAAGCGGGCAAAAAACAGGAAGAGGTTTATCCAGCGCCCCACATACATTGGCAAAGGTTGTCATGGCACAGCTTAAAGTTCCATCACCTCCAAAAAGGGCTACAGCTTTTGTATCTTTTTCAGCGCAAAACTTGGCGATATCTTTTACCGTATCATGGGAAAGCGTCTGAAATATCGGGTAACCAGAAAATATGTTTACCACCTTCCTTTTGATGTTCGGGTTTTTAATGGAGGTTCTAGCATTCTCATTTACGATTAATACTAACGTAGCCTCTTTTTTATCGGCCAATACATAAGCCATTGTGCCAACTCCCCTCATAAAATTGTAAAACCATGTATCAAAACTTCAAGACATGTTAGCACATGACATCCATAAAGAAAATCGGCAAAGAATCCTTTTTCCAGAGCTTATCATTATTCATAGGCAAAATGGCTGGCACCAAGCTGTCCGCAGGCAGCCAAAGCGTCGCTTCCTCTTGGCCTTCTTACCTGTACACTCACTCCTAGATTATAAACCCTATCGGCAAAGGCATTGACCTCTACCTCCGTTGGAGATCTAAATGCTGAACCCGGAAAAATATTGAAGGGAATGAGGTTGACCTTAGAAGGTATGGAGTTTAATAGGCGCGCCAAACCTTGAACATCTTCTTCCCCCATGTTAAATCCAGGAAGCAAGACATATTCAAACGTAATACGCCGCCTTTTATCTGTGTAGTAATCATCTAGACTCTCGAAGAGTACATTTAGTGGATATTTTTTATTTATATTCATGATGAATGAGCGTTTTTCATCGCACGAAGCATTCAAAGATACGGCCAGGTTAACCTGGGATGCACCTTTTAGAACCCTTATGCCTGGAACATAACCAGCAGTAGAAACCGTTATCCTGCGCCTGGAAAAATTAAGCCCTTCTTTATGGGTAAGGATATCAATGGTTTTAAGTAAGGCTTTTACATTTAAAAGAGGCTCGCCCATTCCCATAAAGACAATATGATTGATGGAATCTCTTTTAATCTCTTTTATGACAAACATAACCTGTCCAACAATCTCTGAGACATCTAGGTTCTTTCTAAAACCCATTCTGGCAGTGGCGCAAAACTTGCAGTAAAGAGCACAGCCAGACTGTGTCGATAGACAAAGCGTATTTTTCCCTTCTCCAGGAATGTAAACGGTTTCGATCACGTTGTTGTCTTGAAGACAAAAAGCCCATTTAATCGTCCCGTCCTTCGATATACACACACTTCGTTGAGTAAGGGGAGAAAATACAAACGATGAGATAAGCTTTTCTTTTAAAGCATTTGGTAGAGTATACATCGATCCAACATCAGAAACGTTCTTTTTATAAATCCAGCTAAAGAGCTGAATTGCTCTGTACTCAGTCTCTCCTTTTTTCTTCATTAGAGCCTTGAACTCTGGAAAAGCTAACCCGTACAATGACTCAATTTTCTTTACCATTATGCTATTGAAAAGCAGATTCTTCATCTTGAATAATGATTTGACTTACTAGACTTGGAGTAGGAATCGCTGCCACTTTGCAACGTACCCCGACGAACTTTAAAGCTAGATGCTACATACTACTTTATTAATTCCAACATGGAAAAAAAGAAAGGAATTTCAACACTTGCAGATGCTTTGCTATCCGATCCATGAACAGCATTTCTCTCAATATCTGTTCCAAATACAGCCCTTATGGAACCTGGTTCAGCCTTTTTTGGATCGGTTGCCCCCATTAATTTCCGCAAGTCTGCTATGGCCTCATCCTTTTCCAACACCATGGCCATGATTGGACCAGAAGACATAAATTGAACTAACGAATTGTAAAATGACATCTCTTTGTGTACCGCATAAAACACCTTTACCTCTTCAAAAGGCAAACTAAGCTGCTTCAAAGCCAAGATATTAAAACCCGTTTTTTCGATCAAAGACAATATTCCGCCAATTGATTTTGAGCTTAAAGCATCAGGTTTTATTACACACAACGTTTGCTCTTTAGCCATGAACATCCTCTAGTATGAAACTTCTTGTATTTTAAAAATCTACATCTTCAAACGCTTCAGGTAAGCAAGTTTAAACAGCTTTCCTTGCCATCAACCCGCAAACTTACCCATAGGAATAAGCACTGGAAAACTTCTCTTTTTGGAGCAATGCCAAAATATCTACCTAGTTTACTAAAAAACTGCCTAATTCAAGCTGGATTCTAGCACTTTCTTCATAGTCTCTCCGATAACAGCGGGGTTGTCCGCTATCTTTATCCCAAACGACTTAAACATCTCAATTTTTTGCGCAGCCGTACCGCTTCCACCGGATATTATTGCACCAGCATGACCCATACGCTTTCCAGGAGGCGCCGTTTTGCCAGCAACAAAGGCAACGATGGGTTTCGTTACGTGGTTTTTTATGAAATCCGCTGCCTTTTCTTCATCGGTTCCTCCTATTTCGCCTATTATAATCATGCCCTTTGTCTCTGGATCTTTTTCAAACATATCCAATATATCTATAAAACTTACACCATGTATCGGATCTCCACCTATACCCAAACACGTGCTCTGACCAAGGCCAAGCTCGGTTAACTGGTAAACAGCCTCGTAAGTGAGCGTACCGGATCGCGATACTACGCCTATGGCACCTTTTTTATGTATATGACCAGGCATGATACCAACCTTACACCTCCCAGGCGATATAACCCCCGGACAATTTGGACCTATCAAGATAGCCGGATGGTCTTTGAGAAAGCGCTTTACTTTTATCATATCAAGCACGGGGATACCTTCCGTAATACAAACTATTACCTTAATGCCTGAACCCGCTGCCTCGATGATTGCATCCGCAGCAAAAGGGGCTGGCACGAATATCATTGATGCATCCACCTTCATCTCCTTTACTACCTGAGATACAGAATCAAATACAGGTATATTCTCAACCCATTTCCCACCCTTTCCAGGAGTTACACCAGCTACAACCTTGGCACCGTAGTCCACGCACTTAATTGTATGGAATAATCCATTCTTTCCTGTTATACCCTGACAAATTATACACGAGTTCTCATCAACTAAAATGGCCATAATTCTTCTTTAGCCCCCCCTATCCCTTTAAGCATGTTTATTTAATTGCCGACACGATCTTTTGTGCTGCATCTGCCATATTGTTTGCGGACGTAATGGCTAAACCAGATGCTTTTAAGATTGATCTTCCCTCCTTTGCATTGGTACCCTCAAGTCTAACAACTAAAGGCACGCTAAGACTCATCTCCTTTGCAGCCTCCACAATACCCTTTGCAAGCTCATCACAGCGAAGAATACCACCAAAGATATTCACAAGTACACCCTTCACACACTCATCCTGTAAAGTTATACCAAAGCCTTCTTTAATCTGATCCTTGTTGGCACCCCCACCAACATCCAGAAAATTTGCGGGGGAGGCTCCGTAGTGCTTAATAATATCCATCGTTGCCATGGCAAGACCGGCACCATTTACAAGACAACCAATGTTCCCATCAACGCTAACGTAGTTAACGCCTTTTTTTTGAGCCAAAAGTTCTTTTGGATCTTCTTCATGCTCATCTATTAGGCTTGCCAGGCCAGGGTGTCTAAACAGACCGTTATCTTCAAACGTCATCTTGGCATCTAGGGCTAATACCTTACCACCCTTGGTCACAATCAAGGGGTTAACCTCCACCAAAGAACAATCATTCTCAACAAAAGCTCTATAAATACCCTTAAACGTCTTTATCCCTTGTGATAGTAGCTTCCCAGTTAATTCAAGCTTTAAGCTTAGATCTTTGGCTTCAAAATCATAGAGACCATAGGCCTCATCTACCTCTAAACTGAAGATTTTTTCCGGGGTTGATTTGACCACCTCTTCTATTTCAACACCTCCCTCAGTACTTGCCATTAAAACTATCTTTTCCTTTGCCCTGTCCACCGTTACAGCTACGTAAAGCTCTCGCTCTATATCCAACCCTTCTTCTACAAGAAGTTTACGAACAATTTTTCCGCTAGGTCCTGTCTGGTTGGTTACAAGCTTCATTCCAATCATCTGTAAGGATAGCTGTTCTACTTCATCTACAGATTTGGCAAGCTTCACGCCACCCCCTTTGCCTCTCCCGCCCGCATGAATCTGGGCCTTTAAAACAACAGGAAAGTTTTTAAACTCTTTGGCTACCTGTTTTGCTTCGTCCACAGATTCTACGACCCATCCGCTTGGAACACTAATATTAGCTTTTTTTAACAATTCCTTTGCCTGAAACTCATGAATATTCATTTTTAAATTTCTCCCGAAATATACAACACAATCACAAAAATTAAATAATTTGGAAACTCTAAGCCAAACCTAATGCTTACAATAAAATACAATTAAAAATATAAGCCATCATAATTAGATTAGGAAACATCCATGGTTAACTTATTACTTGGTACTTATCTATGCCTACTTTATATAGGTCTGTTCCCGTGGTGTCATTTATGACGATAACAGGCATAAGTTCAACTATAAGCTCTCTTATAGCCTCAGGTCCTAGATCTTCGTAAGCAATTATCCTCATATGCTTGACCGATCGAGCAAGTAAAGCCCCAGCACCCCCGGTAGCGGCCATGTAAACAGCATTATGGTCAACCATAGCAACCTTTACCTCTTTTGAGCGCATGCCTTTACCGATCATAACCTTTAGCCCTAAATCAATCAGAACGGGCGAATAGGCGTCCATTCTATAGCTGGTTGTAGGTCCACAAGCACCTATTATATAACCTGGTTTCGTGGGTGTTGGGCCTACAAAATACACGATTTGACCCTTTACATTGAAGGGTAAAGACTCTCCTTGTTTTATTGCACTTAGGAAACGTTTATGAGCAGCGTCCCTGGCGGTATAGATAACCCCGGAAATATACACTCTATCGCCCGCTTTTAGTTTTTTGGCATCATCATCACTAACAGGCGCGCTCAAAACAAGCCTACCATCCTCTTCTTTTAGCATAACAAACCCTTTAATGCTTTTTTAGATATTCACTACCTTGTTCTATATGGTCGATAATTCTAGCTTTAACCTAACCCATGGAATTTATAAATCACTTACAACGTAACACTTTTGTGTCTTGCGCTGTGGCATTGAATGTTGACAGCCACGGGTAAACTTGCAATATGGCAAGGCATCATTTCGATATGTACCCCAAGAGCCGTAATACGGCCTCCAAGTCCCTGGGGGCCTATACCAAGTTTATTAACCTGCTCAAAAAGCTCTTTTTCCATCGCAGCTATTTCGTTATCGGGGCTTGGCTCTCCTACAGGCCTTAAAAGTGCTTTCTTTGCCAGTATTGCCGATTTTTCAAACGTACCTCCAATTCCAACACCAACGATAATTGGAGGGCACGGATTAGAACCAGATTCTTTAACTCTTTGAACGATAAAGCTCTTTACCCCTTCCCAGCCATCTGATGGCTTTAACATCGTGACTCTGGACATATTCTCACTTCCACCACCCTTGGCAACAACAGTAAGTTTAACCTTATCGCCTGGAACGATCTGTTCATGAATAATGCAAGGTATGTTGTCTCCCGTGTTTTTCCTGGTAAAGGG
>DEII01000135.1 GCA_002352385.1 Methylococcaceae bacterium UBA2778
ATAGAGGGGAGTGAACACTTACGACCATTGATAATCGAATCTTTGAAAAAGATTCCCCGAATTCCCCGAATTCCTCGAAATAAACCTCTCTTTGGAACGAATGATTTCCTCGATGGAATCAAGAACGATCTTGGCCCTCCAGTCAGCCAACTCTCTCGGAACTGGCTGCCCTACCTCTTGCATCTTAGAAACGATATCGTCACGAAGAGAGAGTGCTAGTGCTTCCGCGGCAACACCAATCATGACGGCTGCAGCCTTATAACACTGCGCGTTGAAGGTGACGAGTGCTTCATGAACGTACGATTCAGCAACGGCGTTTAAAGACGCCTGACTCTTCAGATACGTGAGATAGCCGTCTGGATTAGCAGGGTCTCGGCTAGCATTCTCAAGCGCTTTGCGTCCTTGTTGTGTGATGTGGAACCAAGGAGGATCGGAGTTCGAGAGGTCCTTTCCCCAAGATAGATAACCCGTGTAAAAAAGGCCATAAAAACAAGAAAGAAGCGCCCGTTGGTCTGAAATCTCTTGAATCTTGAAGTTGGCGGATACATTATTAAGAATAGTTTGTGTGTTCGATGCACCATCCTTTATAACGTAGCGTTCGATGGTTTCCAGAACGGCGCGCCTGAGTTCCTCGCCAGTCACAATAAGGGTCGGTTGCCGCGGGCTGACGACAACACTTGGAGCGCCGCTCCGCGAACCCTTGAAACGATTGCCTTCCAATTAATCATTTTGTATTCAATCCACGGATGGCGAAAAAAGGTTTATTGGTGACTCTAGAAAAAACCGTTAACGGATTCTTATCCGATTTCTTTATTTTTGTTGGAGCTGGTGATAGCATTCTAACCCACGATCCGCTGATTACAAAGTTCCAGGCTCGCAAGATGTTGGCGCCTGTGTTGGTACCGATATTGTTTTTAATTATAGCATCATTACATATCAAAGGGTTTCTTGTATGGTTCGATCCCAGCCTTGGCTATTGTCGGTCAACTAAAAACGCAGCTTTGTAGTTAGATTCCTGCATCAACAACTGAACCGGCTCTCCCCCCATGGGTTGGGAAGCAACTCAGTCCAAAATCGGACCGACTGTGCTATTATCAAAGCCTAGCGTCATCTGTCCGAGGGTATCGTTCAGGGTATTTTTTTTGATTACAATGAAAAACATCTTTTCTATTCAATCGCTTGCAGCGGATTCGATTCCCGCCGCCTGCACCACCCCATGCACGTGGAGCAGATGAATTGACCCAAGATGCCAGCCGGGTTATCATCACTCCCGCATCCAACCAGGCAAAGACGTTGGTACCATTGTTGGTATCGCGATTGTCGTTCAACCAAAGTTTCGTTGAAAAACATAGGCTTGCCTAGATAGTTCGGTACCGGCCTCGCCAAGGGCCTTTTCTTAGCTGCATTGCATCCGATGACCACTTCGAAAACGATCGAGGCGCCGACGATTCTGCTCGTTGACGACAACCCGACCAATCTTCAGGTGCTTTATGCTGCGCTCGACGGCCGGGGCTATACGCTCCTGGTGGCGCGTTCCGGCGAGCAGGCGATCAAGACCGCTCTGAAGACGCAGCCGGCGCTGATTCTGCTCGATGTTATGATGCCGGGGCTCGATGGTTATGAGACCTGCACGCAGCTGAATGGGAACGAGGCGACGCGCGAGTGCGCAGTTATCTTTCTTTCCGCTTTGCATGACTCAAAGGACAAGGTTCACGGATTGGAACTGGGGGCGGTCGATTTTATCACCAAGCCTTTCGATACCGATGAAGTGATCGCCAGGGTCGAACGGCAATTGGAAGTCCAGGGCAAACAGCATGCTCTTGCCGAGCAGAACCGCCGACTGGCCGGTCAGCTGGAAGCGACGCAACGCTTTGCCTTCGATGCCTCGCAGGACCGGGCCGCTTGGGTGGGATCCCTGATCGAAGGCGGTGAAAGCGAGCGGGTCGAGTTCAAATCGACCCTTCGATGGAATCTCAAGACCGACCAAGCCGATAAAGCGCTTGAAACGGCGTGGCTTAAAACGATTGTCGCCTTTTTGAATACCGATGGCGGTGTCTTGATTATCGGCGCCGACGACGCCGGCCATATTCTCGGCACCGAAGCCGACCGATTTGAGAACGACGATAAATACCTGCTGTTCGTCAACAGCCGGATCAAGCAGCATATCGGGCTGGACCGCGCGCCGTTCATCCGTTTTGGTCTGACGCCGGTCGATGACAAGTGGGTTTTGGTCATCGAATGCAGACCTTCTCCAACATCCGTATTCCTTCGTTACGGCGATAAAGAGGAGTTTTATGTCAGAGTCGGGCCGGGCAGCCGCAAACTGACTGTCAGCGAAGTATTGAACTACGTCGCCAATCGGAATACCTGATCGGTTCGACGTGGGCGGAAGAAGCTCCTTTGGCCCGCTGTAATCGTGTCACTCCGGCATCGGGGCATTCACATCGACGGGCCGCACGCCCCCCGCCGAGGTTCGTCCTTGGCGCTCAAAGCCGTAATCGGAGCGACAAAGAAATTGGCGGGTCATGCGTTTTGGCCCTTTCCGGGACGACCGTCGGCGGACCGGTATCCCGTCAGATGAATGATGTCCAACACTCTTTGCTCGCTGATCCGTATGCCGTATTCGGATTCCAATCGCCGGGCGATGTCGGGCGTTAAGAGCGGAGGGTTTTCCATTTGCCGGATAAATTCGCCGATGTCTTCGGTCACTGCCCACGGATAGATCAGCCAGCGCCAGCGAGTCAATTCATCGGCGATGTAGTCCGGCTCAAACGATGCCCCCTGCTTATAATGCAGAGCGGCGGTTTGGATGTCGCTCGGATCGAGTGATGCGATATGTTCCAACGCCACCCGATAAGTTTCGCCGCCGTCGCAGACATCATCGACGATCAACACCCGTTTGTTTACCGCCTCGGCCGCAAGGGGGTATTTGAGACGGGCGCTGCGCCGCTTTTGTGCGCCGGCCTGGTAATGCTCCACCCGGATGCTGGTGAGATCGTAAAGCTGCAGAAAATCGCACAGCAGCCTGGCTGGAACATATCCGCCGCGGGCGATGGCCACCACCAGGTCGGGGCGATACTCCGCATCAAGGATCCTTTCCGCCAAACGATAAGCGAGCTGACACACGCTGTCCCAGGAGATCAGTTCACATTGAATCGGCGTCGACATGAGTTACATTACCTGTTATGGTTGGGCACGTCTGCTTCCCTATCCTGGAAGGTCGAGCGCTCTCTTTATCGCACAGTGAGGTGCCTGCCGGCAACGCTGTCAACGCTGATAGGTCCCGATCAGTTCCGTCTGTGCCAGAATGTGTCCCTGCATGGCCTGTTCCAGCTGCGCTTTGGTGGGATTTTTCAGATCCGGCAAGGCGATATCAAGGGCGTAAAGCTTGAAAAAATAGCGATGGCGCCCAATGGGCGGACAGGGTCCGCCATAGCCCGTCTTTTTCCAGTTGCTGAGACCTTCTTTGGTGCCCGCGGGCAAGGCTTGCGGAGAAACATCGTCCGCAAGCCCCAGGGCATCGGTCGGGATGTTGTACAGCACCCAGTGCACCCAGGTCATCTTAGGCGCCTTCGGGTCGGGGGCGTCGGGGTCATCGACAATCAGGACCAGGGTCTTGGCGCCTTCGGGGACTCCGGTCCAGGCGAGGGGCGGTGAGACATCGGTGCCATCGCAGCTATAGCGCTTGGGTATATCACCCATATGGGTGAAGGCGGCGGATTCGAGTGTCATCGTCATCGCGGTTTCTCGTTCGGAATAGGCGTTTTGGCAAAAGATAGTCAATAACAAGGTCGTTAGTGGCAACAGCTTGCTCGGCTTCATGGCATCCTCCGTTGTTCCCGCATGATAGAGAGCCTGTTAAATTACACTATTTTGTCGCTGCGATAAAGGTTCATGAGAGTCTGAACACAGTATTCGGCGATTGTCGTGCGAACATGACAAGGTCGGTGAAGCCGCGCTTTCGGGATCATCCGTCGGGCTCGGCAATCGCATACGCTCCCGCCTCGACGCCCTCCTTACCGATGGAAACGACGATCTCTTCACCTTTTTCCAGGCCCGACAATACCTCAGTATAGTTCCAGTTGCTCAGGCCGATTGTAATGCGGCGTTCACTGAGCGGCGCATCCGGATGATAAACCAGCACCCGATTGCCATCCAGGACAGCTTCCGTCGGTATTCTCAGTACATTATCCCTGCTTTCCAGCAAAATCTCCAAATCAGCGCTGTAACCGGGCAACAGTCCGCGAAGGTCGTTCGGATCTGCGAGTTTGACTTCCACTTCGACCGTGCGCGCCTGTTTTTCACGGTCGAGCACGTAGGGAGCGATTCGGCTGACCAGGCCGGAACGATGCTGATCGGGAAAGGCGTCCAGCGTCACGCTCGCCTTCATGCCGGGATGAATTGCGGGAGCATCGACTTCGTCGATCGGTGCCGAAACATAGAGGCAGCTGACGTCCAGCAGGTCGATCGCCGGCAGCGTTGGAATGCCGGGCGGTGAGGGGGTGACGAATTCGCCCAGTTCGGCGTTGACTTCGGCGACAACGCCGTTAAAAGGTGCTCGAACGATGGTGCGTTCCAGTTCGGCGCGAGCGGCCGCGATGCGCGCTTTGTTGACCCGGATGGCGGCGTGCGCCGCTTTGCAGGCGGCGCGCTTGGCCTGAGCGTCGGTGACTGCAAGATCGACGGTCTCCTCCGACACGATGTTTTTGCGTCTTTGCAATTTCAGCAGGCGGGCAGCCTCGCGCTCCGCACCTTCGGCGATCAGACAGGCCTGCTCGGCGCGCGCTGTCAGGGTCTTCGCTTCAGCGACCTGCAAATCCACCTGGGCCTTCAGGTCGTCGTTCCAGACGACCATAAGCAGCTGATTTTTGGTGACCCGGTCACCTTCCTTGACGGTCAGGCTGGCCACCTGGCCACCGAGGGCCGGCGCCAGATAGGCGCGCCGGCAGGCTTTGATGGTGCCGACCCGGGTGTTGGCGACAGTCGATGCCACCAGACCCGTGTCGACTGTGTGCAGCTTGACCGCAACCGGTTCCGGGCGGGTGAAATACCAGACCAGGCCCGCTACGGCTGCTAGCATGCAGGCAAGAACGACAAATCGCTTGATCACAGTGGCGGCGAATCAGCGGCGGACCTTGAAATGTTCTGAACAAAGGAGACATAATCGGTCTGCCTACCGTCGACATCGATCAGCCCGATTGAGTGTCGAGTGTCAACGCAGTGCCGTGCCCGTTCGATGATAACCGCAAGGCCCTCCACCAATTCATATCGGTGAAGGTGGGAACAAGGGACCCAGCGCGCGTCGCTGACGTCACTGCCGGCACACGGACTATGCGGGTCGGGCGCCTTCAGGGAGGCGAGGAAATCGATGATTACGTAGTGAAAACCCTGTGTGACGCGTTCTGCGACGGCAATGATCGGGCCTGGATCGACGGAGACGCCGGTCTCTTCCAGGACTTCACGCCGGCAGGCGTCGACCAGGCTTTCGCCGAGTTCCAGCCGGCCGCCCGGGATCGACCACAACCCGATTGCCGGCGCTGTGCCGCGCTTGATCAGCAGCACCTGCTCCTGCCTGTCCAGCAGAACGGCACCCACGCCGATTGCGGGACTCGGCGGAGTCGCGTGGGGTGTCGTTAGGTCGTCCGCTGTCGGCATCGGTTGGACAGGGGCGCTTTACTCGGCTTCCGATCTCGTTGGCGAAGTTGTCCGCCGGCAGGAGCCGAAGAGGCGACAGCAATAGGAGCGTACGGCAATCGCCTTACTCCTCATCGTGGTCCGCAAATGCACTGGTCAACGCTTTTTGGACTGCCTGCGGGGCCGGCTCGTAATGGCTGAACTCCATGGTATAGCTGCCTTCTCCGCCGGTGATCGATTTCAACGTAGACTGATAGTTTTCCATCTCGGCAAGAGGCAGCTGTCCGGAAATCGAAACCTTGCCTCCGGCTAATGCGGTTGTTCCGCTGATTCGTCCCCGTTTTCCCGCGATATCGCCGGTGATGTCTCCCATGTGTGCATTCGGCGCAATGATCTGAAGGTTGACGATCGGCTCCAGTATCGTCGGCCGGGCTTTGCCGACAGCATCGAGAAAAGCTTTTTTCCCGGCCGCCACGAAAGCCACCTCCTTCGAATCCACCGAGTGGTACTTGCCGTCGTAGACGGTCACCCGGATGCCCTCCATAGGATAACCGGCGATGGCGCCCGATTCGATGACCTGGCGCACGCCTTTTTCCACTGCCGGAATGAACTGCGATGGAATGGCGCCGCCGACGACCTTGTTGACGAACTCGAACCCGGTCCCTTGTTCGAGCGCTTCGGCCCTGAGGAATACTTCGCCGAACTGGCCGGCGCCGCCGGTCTGTTTTTTGTGCCGGTGATGGCCTTCGGCCTTCGTTTGAATGGTTTCACGGTAGGCGATGCTGGGCGGGTGCGTCGTAACCTCGACATTGAAGCGTTCCTTCATCCGCTCCAGAACGAGTCGAAGGTGCAGATCGCCCATCCCCCGCAGCACGGTTTCGTTGGCGGTGGCATTGTGCTCGACCTGGATGCTGGGATCTTCCGCACACATCTTTTGCAGTGCATCCGACAGTTTTTGTTCATCGCCGCGCCGCAGCGGTTCGATGGCTAAGCCCATCATCGGCGGCGGCAGATCCATGGCGCGCAGGTGATAATAGTCCTCATCGTGGGAGTCGTGCAGCACCGCGTCGAGGTGAATCTCTTCCACTTTGGCGACGGCGCAGATGTCGCCCGGCACCCCCTGTGAAACTTCGGTTGTCTGTTTTCCGAGCAGCTGAAACAGGTGGGCGACTTTGAAGGGTTTGCGCCCGTCACCGATGAAGAGCTGGTCGTTGCAGGCAACCGTGCCCTGGTGAATGCGAAAGATACCCATTTTGCCGACAAAAGGATCGACACTGACTTTGAATACATGGGCGACGGTATGCCGGTCCGGATCCGGTGCCACCTCGACGGAGGTTTCCTCGCTTCCTTCCCCCTTCAGGAATTGCGGGGGGTTGCCTTCACTGGGGTTGGGCATGAGCCGGTCGAAAATTTGCATCAGCTCAGGAATGCCGGCACCGGTTCGGGCGGAAACGAAGCAGACCGGGATCAGGTGGCCTTCGCGCAGCGCCTTCTCGAATGGATCATGCAGCTGTTCGGGGCTGAGATCTTCGCCCTGTTCCAGATAGACAGTCATCAACTCTTCGTCCACTTCGACCACCTGATCGATGATCTCGGTATGGGCTTGTGATGCCGAGGTGATCTTGGTCGCGTCGCTGCCCGGTTCGAAAAAGCAGTCGACGACCGAGTCGCTGTCTTGCGCCGGCAGATTGAGCGGCAAACATTCGCTTCCGAACTGTTCGCGAATCTGCTCCATCAACTGTTCGAGATCAGTCTCCGGAACATCGATCTTGTTGACGATGATGAGGCGGCACAGTGCTCGTTCATCAGCCTGCTCCATCGCCTTTTGGGTGACCATTTCAACGCCCATCTGGGCGTTGATGACCACCCCCGCCGTTTCGACGGCAGGCAGGATTCGCAGCGCACGGCCCAACAGATCGGGATACCCCGGGGTATCGATCAGGTTGATGTGCTGGCCGTCGTGCGCCATGCTGCATACTGTCGTGTCGACCGAATGCCCCAACCGCTTCTCCTGCTGATCGAAATCGGACGTTGTCGTGCCCCGCGCCAAGCTGCCGCGGCTTTTGATGACCCCGGCATGGTGCAGCAGCGCTTCGACCAGTTCGGTCTTGCCGCTGCCGGCATGACCCAGCAAAGCGATGTTGCGGATGTCTCGTGAAGTGTAATGTGCCATCGGCGCCTCCGGTTGAGTTGGTGAAAAGGTCTTATGCGAGCAGGATGAGCTTCGGCTGGACCAATTTTTCAAAATCTTTGTAGGCCATTTTGATTATCTCGGAGTGAGAGCCGGCATTGAATGCAATCGTTTCGCGTTCCGTCACGCTTTCTGCGACATAAACATCCAGATCGTACAGATTTCCGAAAGGCGGCATGGCGCCGACTTCGCAATCTGGGAACAACCTTGAAAATTCAGGTTCATCAGCAAGGGTGACGGATGTGTCAAAGACTTCCGACAGGATCTTCAGGTCCATTTTGTAGGCGGCTGGGAGAACGACCATCGCCGGTTGGCCGTCAATTTTGACGATGAGGGTTTTGGCCATCTCCTTGCTGGGGATGTGTGCCGATTTAGCGATCTCCAGCGCAGGAAAAGCGAGCGAGTGGCTGATGCTCACGTATTTTATGTTGTAAGTGTCCAGGTATTGTTTGAGTCGCTTGGCCGGCATGATACGCTCCTATGGATTCGGACGATAAGGGAATTATTCTCAGCTGCCGATACGCCATTGACTGTGACGCATGAGGGCTGTTCATTCGATTACGGTAAGCAATTCCTCCAAAGATTTCAAGGGAGGAGAAAAGTAGTCGGCTAGGAGGCTGTCCGAGAACAGCGATCGTAGCGAGGGCAAGACTGATTGAGTCAGATTTTTCGATCATTTGAGGCGAATAGCGAGCCTATATGACGAGAATGATCGGAAAATCTGGCCGATCAAGCTTGACCGCAGTGGATTAGTCTATTCTCGGACAGCCTCTTAGGTTGTCGAACCAATCGTTCCGGCATCCCGACATCATGAAAGCTGCGGCGGATCCATGGTTCCGAACACGATATCCCACAGCGGCGTACTGACGCCATAGCGGGCGTTCGGGGTGCGGAAATGATGTTTCAAGTGATGCCTTTTGACATATTTTGCAAGCTTTGAAGTCATTCGGAAATGATGTGTGGCGTAATGGATATAGTCATAGCACAGATAGCCAATGATGAAAAAAGCCATAAATCCGTGAAAATAGGGGGCCGGACAGAAAAAGGAAAACACCGAATAGAGCAGGCTCATAATAAGAATGGCCGGGGCCGGTGGCATGACGAGCCGCGTGGAATCGTTCGGGTCATCGTGGTGCAGGCCGTGAAAAAGATAGACAAAGCGTTTCCCGAGCTTGCTTTGGGCGTGAAAATGAAAAATCCAGCGGTGCAATACGTATTCGGTCAGCGTCCAGACGAAAAGACCGGCCACGCACAGCAGAAGCAACGTCGACAACGACAGCCGGTCATGGACGAGTGCCGAGTAGATGAGATAGGATGCAACCGGTCCCCATAAGACCAATGGGACAATAGGATGCACATGGGTTGTGGCTTCCAAAAAAGGATTGCTGAACACACGAATCGATTCTTTATGCTTCATTATGTCTGTTTTTCCCCCGGCAAAGATAGCGCAACCGCTCTGACACCACTCATTATATAATGAGTTTCTGTTTTTGGTGGCATCAGCAGGCCATTCTCCTTTAAAATGGAAGACAGAGTCGGCCAGACAGTCGCTGTACGATAGCAACGCTCTTGTACGGAGGAAAGTCCGGGCTCCACAGGGCAAGGCGCCAGGTAACGCCTGGGGGGCGTGAGCCTACGGAAAGTGCCACAGAAAACAAACCGCCCAGCCCCTGATTTTCAGGATCTGGGTAAGGGTGAAAAGGTGCGGTAAGAGCGCACCGCGCTGCCGGCAACGGCAGTGGCAGGGTAAACCCCGCCTGGAGCAAGACCAAATAGGAGAGCAGTGGCGTATTGCCATGGCTGCGGCCCGCAGGGCTCTCGGGTAGGTCGCTTGAGCTGCACGGTGACGTGCCGCCCAGATGAATGGCTGTCCCAGACAGAACCCGGCTTATCGGCCGACTCTTTTCAATTCCGAGTGTTGTCTTTCGTTGCCTCTCTCAGCGCTTTTCGCGCACCAAAAAACATACCATCTCCATTATTTCTGCGTCTCTTCGGCGCCTGCATGGCGTCTTTTTGTCGCTTATGTAGTTGTTTTGTATAGGTTTTTTATTATGAAGGTTTTTATGGGTCACTAGTGGAATAAAGAGAATCAAAAATCCGCTTGACTAACCCGGATTTGGTTGTATAGTGCGAGTTGTGGAGAAAAGTGGGAATTAGGGGAGAGAAGTGGTAAATTTGGGGGGGCATTGGGGGAGTTTCGTTGAGGGGGCAGCGTGTTTCGGGGACTCAGTTTAATCAATCTCGACGCCAAAGGCCGGCTTGCGATTCCGACAAAATATCGGGCCGAGCTGGAGGACTGCTGCGATTGTCAGTTGATCGTTACCGCCGATCGAGACAGGTGTCTGCTACTTTACCCGCTGCCCGAGTGGGAGGTGGTCGAACGTAAATTAGCCAAGCTGCCGACATTGAACAAAAAGGCCAGAGCGTTGCAGCGGTTCATGATCGGTCATGCCTGCGAATGTCAGATGGATGGTCAGGGGAGAATTCTGTTGAGCGACAGTCTGCGTACATTCGCGAACCTCGACAAACGGGTCGCGTTGCTCGGGCAGTTGAACAAGTTCGAGATATGGAGCGAGGACGCTTGGCGCGGGCAGCAGGACAGCTGGCTGCAGGAGGGTGAAGGCGCGGAGCTGGAGGGACTGGATCTCGAATCATTCTCTTATTGACCGGCCATGAGGGCAGGCACACATTTGCCGGTGATGCCCGATGAGGTTTTGCAGGGGCTGGCGATCAGGCAGAACGGAATCTACATTGACGGCACTTTTGGGCGGGGGGGCCATAGCCGCATTATTTTGGACGCGTTAGGGGCGGATGGGCGCTTGTTGGCGTTGGATAAGGACGCAAGTGCGGTGACCTCGAACGCCGCGGCAGCCTTGCAGGACGATGCCCGATTCGAGATTGAACAAGCCAGTTTCGCCTCTTTGGCAGAGATCGTTCGACGGCGCGGGTGGCTTGGCGAAGTGGCCGGTGTGTTGATGGACCTGGGAGTTTCTTCGCCGCAGTTGGATCAGCCTGAGCGGGGATTCAGTTTTTTAAAGGATGGAGCGCTCGATATGCGCATGAATGTCAACCAAGGTATCACCGCGGCTCAGTGGTTGGCCGATGTTTCGGAGCAGGAACTGGCGCTCGTTCTGAAGCAATATGGTGAAGAGCGCTTCGCGCGCCGCATTGCCCGCGCCGTGATTGAAAGAAGAGCGATCGAACCCATTGCAACGACGCGGCAGCTGGCCGAATTGATCGAGCAAACCGTACCGGTTCGGGAAAAAAACCGACACCCGGCCACTCGATGTTTTCAAGCGATCCGCATCGTGATCAACCAGGAACTGGATGATCTGAAAAAGGCCTTGGAACAAGCGGTGACCATTCTGAAGCCTGGGGGGCGCCTGGTCGTGATTGCTTTTCACTCGTTGGAAGATCGCATCGTCAAACGGTTTTTTCGTGACGAAGCACAGGGGGGGCGTTTCCCGCGCGGCCTGCCGGTCCCTGTCGACGCCTATCGCCCACGACTGAAGCTGACCGGCAAGGCGCAAAGAGCCGGCGACCGGGAGGTGGCGGCAAACATTCGGGCACGCAGCGCCATTCTGCGGATTGCGGAGCGATTGCCGTGATGCTCCGATGGGCGGTTGCACTGGTCTTCCTGGTGACGATTTCGGCGCTGACCGTCGTCTATACGAAATACCGAACCAGAGTGTTGTTCGTAAAGATTCAGCGCCTGGAAAAACAACTGGAAGCGTATGAGATCGAATGGGGGCAGCTGCAGCTCGAACAGACGACCTGGGCGGAACACAACCGCATCGAGCGGTTGGCGCGCATGCGCCTGGAGCTCGTGCTGCCAGAACGAGACGCGATCGTTTATTTGAAACCGTAGGGTGGGAACTGTGGGTATCGACGGACAGCAAAATGAAGCAGATTATTCCGTGCGCAGGCGCTTCGTCCTGCTCGTGCTGCTGTTTGCAATGTCCATTCTGATCATCCGTGCCGTGGATCTGCAGGTGATGGATCGGCAGTTTTTGCAGCGCAGAGCGGAGGCGCAATATATCCGCGAAGTGCCTGTTTCGTCCTATCGGGGGATGATTCTCGACCGTCACGGTGAACCGCTGGCCATCAGCACTCCGGTGCAGTCGGTGGGGATGGATCCGCGGCAATTCCACGCTGAACCCTCACAGCGGCTCAAGCTGGCGAAATTGTTGGGTTTATCGCCGGCGCGCATCGATCGGCTGGCAAACCGGAAAGGCGGCCGCCGATTCGGTTATCTGAAACGAAGAATCAATCCGGCATTGGCGGAAAAAGTGACAGCGCTGCAGTTGGAAGGCGTTTATTGCAAATCTGAATATCGACGTTATTATCCCGCGGGCGAAGTGACTGCTCATCTGGTCGGATTTACCAATGTCGATGATGCCGGTCAGGAAGGGCTGGAACTCGCCTATGACGAGTGGTTGTCGGGGAAGCCGGGCGCCAAGCGGGTGATTCGCGATGGCGCAAGGCGGATCATTGAAGATGTGGAAAATGTACGCTCGCCTACCGCCGGACGTAATCTGACACTGAGCATCGATCAGCGGCTTCAGTATCTGGCCTACCGTGAATTGAAAGCGGCCGTGCGTAAACATAAGGCCCGCACCGGATCGCTGGTGATGCTGGACGCCCGTAACGGTGAAATCCTGGCGATGGTGAATCAGCCTTCCTTTAATCCAAACAGACGCAGGAATCTGACCGGCCGCTATTATCGCAACCGGGCGGTGGTCGATGTATTCGAGCCGGGCTCGACGATGAAACCGTTTTCGGTGGCTTGTGCTTTGGATGCGGGAACATTCGGACCGAATGCCTTTATCGACACCAATCCGGGCCGCTTGCGCATCGGCAAAAATCTCGTTCGTGACATGCATAATTACGGTGTTCTGAACATTGCGCATATACTGCAAAAATCCAGCAACGTCGGCGTCAGCAAAATCGCCCTGTCGCTACCGGCGAAACGCTTCTGGGGCTGCTACAACCGGCTTGGATTCGGTCAATCCGCGGGCGTTGGCTTTCCCGGTGAAGCGAGCGGGAAATTGTTGGATTATCAGAACATGCGGCCCTTCGCGCAGGCGACGTTGTCATTTGGCTACGGATTGTCCGGTTCGGCCCTGCAGCTGGCACGTGCCTATTCAGCATTGGCGGACGACGGTGTCATGCACTCGGTCAGCCTGTTGCGTCGTGATGAGGATGATGCCGAGCAGCGCGTGATGTCGGCAAAAACCGCTGTCGACGTCAGACGGATGCTGGAACGGGTCGTGAGTCGCCAGGGGACCGCATTTGCGGCGAATGTCGCAGGCTACCGGGTTGCAGGAAAAACCGGCACAGTCAAAAAAACCGGTAGGAGAGGGTATTCGAGCAATCGTTATATTGCACTGTTTGCGGGGATAGCACCCGCCACCCGCCCCGCGGTGGTCATCGTTGTGGTGATCGATGAACCATCGGTGGGCGGGTATTACGGCGGCCAGGTAGCCGCACCAGTTTTTTCGCGCGTGATGAGCGGGACGCTCAGGCTGTTGGGTATTGCGCCCGACAGGGAAGACAGCATGCCGTTGCTTGTCGTACATGAAGGGAGGGCGGCATCATGACAGAGATCGGAACAGGGGGCTGGAGTGAGGATGGTCATCCTTTGTCCTCGTCAAATGGGGATGCGAACTATGCCCATGATGATCACTCTGGAGACACGGATGTATAATGTCGCTGATTTTCCTTGCTCGGGCGCATCTTTTATTCCAGAATCGACCGCCGGCGCTTCAATGGTATTGCGAGACTTGATGGTAGGCAGTATGTCTAGTGGCCGCCTGCCCGAAATAGCCGTGTCGGGGCTTCAGCTCGACAGCCGAAAAGTGCAGCCCGGTGATCTGTTTTTTGCCTTGGCTGGGTCTCGGCAGCATGGGCTTTTGCATGCACGCGAAGCCATCGCCCGGGGGGCTGTGGCGATCGTCTATGATCCCGCTGGGGGCGGCAACGACCTGGCCGAAAGCCTCTGTGGCAGTGAACAGGCGGCGATCGTCGCCTTGCCGGCTCTGAATCAGGAGCTCGGTTGGATCGCCGACCGTTTTTATGGGTCTCCCTCGGCGCATATGGACGTCATCGGCATTACCGGCACCAATGGCAAGACATCGTGCAGCCACTTCTTGGCGCGCGCATTGGCGGAGACAGCGCCTTGCGCTGTCATGGGAACGCTCGGCTGGGGGTTCATCGATGCCTTGCAGGCATCGAGCAACACCACGCCCGATGCGATTGCGATACAGGCAGGGTTGGCTGAGCTCAAAAAACAGGGCGCCAAAGCGGTGGCAATGGAGGTATCGTCGCACGGTCAAGTGCAGGGCCGGACTCAGGGAATACGCTTCAAAGGCGCCGTCTATACCAACATCAGCAGAGATCATCTCGATTATCACGGCACAATGGAGGTCTATCTCCAGGCAAAACTGCGCCTGCTGCAGGCGCCGGGATTGGCGTTTGCGGTCATCAATCTGGATGACGCGCACGCCGGGCGAATCCTGGCCGCCGTGCCGGACGGAGTCGATGTGCTCGGCTTTACGCGCCGTGGACAGAAGACAGAGGGCATTGAACGGGTTTACGCTGATAACATCAGACACGGCGCAGAGGGCCTTTCGTTCGATCTGGTCCATGGCACTGAACGGGCGCATCTTTCGGCCCCGGTGCTGGGCGATTTCAATGTCGAAAATGTACTGGCGACCGTGGCCGTACTGCTGAAAATGGGGCTGCCGCTGGCGCAGGCGGTGGAGCGTCTGGCGCTTGTCCGACCGGTGCCGGGGCGGATGGAGCGGTTTGCCGCGGGAGCTGACGCTCCCGCCGTGATCGTCGATTATGCACATACGCCGGATGCATTGAAACGACTGCTCGACAGCGTGCGGATGCACTGCAGTTGGAAGCTGTGGCTGCTGTTCGGCTGCGGCGGGGACCGGGACCGGGGTAAACGAGTGCAGATGGGGCGCATTGCACGGCTCGGGGCGGATCGAATCGTGATGACCGATGACAACCCGCGTTTCGAGGATGGCGAGGTGATTATCGACGAAATGCTGGTTGGGTGTGGCGAGGGTGCCGACGTCAGGGTGATTCGCGATCGTGCGCAGGCGATCCGTATAGCCATTATGGAGGCTGCACCCGACGATATTGTGGTCGTCGCCGGAAAGGGGCACGAAGATTATCAGGAAGTCCAGGGCGTACGCTATCCGTTCAGTGATCGGAAAGTTGTCGAGGCGGCTTTGATGAAACGGCGGTTGCGTACCGGGGGTATCGGCGATGATGATGCGGCTGAGTGACCTGTGCCGAATCGTGGATGGCGAACTGCAGGGCGCCGATGTGCCTTTTGACGCGGTGAGCATCGATACCCGCAGCCTGCGCGAGGGTGATCTTTTCGTCGCATTGAAAGGTGCGCGCTTCGATGCCAATGAGTTCATCGAGCAGGCCGAACAGGCGGGTGCGGTGGCAGCGCTGGTCGAGCGGAAGACGGCGAGCGGGCTGCCGCAGGTTGTCGTGGCCGATACGCGGCTGGCGTTGGGACGGTTCGGCGAGGCGTGGCGCAAACGCTGCAGCGTGGCTGTGATCGGCGTGACCGGCAGCAACGGCAAGACAACGGTCAAGGAGATGCTGGCGGCGGTGCTGGGCCTGCATGATCCGGTGCTGTTTACCCGGGGTAATCTGAACAATGAGCTTGGCGTGCCGTTGACTTTGTTGAGACTGCGCCCGGAGCATCGTTACGCGGTTGTGGAGATGGGTGCCAATCACCCGGGTGAGATCGCCTATACAAGCCGTATCGCGCACCCGGGTGTCACGTTGATCACCAATGCCGGCGCCGCACATCTCGAAGGATTCGGCAGCATCGAGGGTGTGGCGCGGGCCAAAGGAGAGCTGCTCGCATCGTTGGATGAGCAGGGCACTGCCGTGCTCAATGCCGATGATGCGTTTTTTGACCTCTGGAAGACGCTTGCGGACAAACGCCGCGTGATTACGTTCGGACTATCGACGCAAGCCGATGTCCGCGCTATCGCCGTCGAACCGACGCGTCTTGCGGGCGGCTTTCACACCTGTTTCAGTGTCGAATATAAAAGCCGTCGCTGGTCGATGAGCCTGGCGCTTGCCGGCAGACACAATGTGTGCAATGCGCTGGCGGCAACGGCCGGCAGCCTGGCCCTGGGTCTGGAAATGGAGCAGATAAAAGCAGGCCTGGCGGCTGTGCGGCCCGTTCCGGGAAGGATGCAGCCGGTTGCCGGGCCGCAGGGTTCGGTTTTGATCAACGACAGCTACAACGCCAACCCCACATCCTTCGAAGCAGGGCTGGATGTTCTGGTTGCACTGGATGGTGAGCCGTGGGTAATCATGGGCGCACTCGGCGAGTTGGGCGACGACAGTTCCGAGCTGCACGCCCGCGTGGGTGAGATGGCGAAAGAGAAAGGTGTCGTTCGATTGTTTGCAACCGGACCCGATGCCGACCAGGCGGTCGAAGCATTCGGTGAAGGTGCCGCGTTTTTTTCACAGCCGTCCGATTTGGCCCGAGCGGTCCGGAAGATCATCCATAAGGATGTGGCTGCACTGGTCAAGGGTTCGCGCAGCCAACGGCTGGAGCAGGTCATCGATGCGTTGACCACGGAGCCGGCGGCATAAGCTCATGTTGTTGTATCTGGCCAAGATTCTCACCGAATACGAAAGCGCGTTTCGTGTCTTTCAGTACCTGACGCTGCGTGCGATTTTGGGCGTACTGACTGCGCTTGTGATCTCTTTTGTCGTGGGTCCGGCGATGATTCGCCGTTTGAATCAGCATAAGATCGGGCAGAGCGTTCGCGAACTCGGCCCGCAATCCCATTTCTCGAAAGCGGGAACGCCGACCATGGGCGGTGCCCTCATTTTGGTCGCGATCAGCATAAGCACTTTGCTTTGGGCCGACCTCACAAGCCGTTACGTTTGGGTTGTGCTCCTGGTGACACTGGCATTTGGCGTCATAGGTTTTATCGATGATTATAAAAAGCTCATGCTGCAAAACAGCGAGGGGCTCTCCGCCCGCGCCAAACTGACGTGGCAGTCGCTGATCAGCATCGGAGCGGCTGTCTTCCTGTTCACCACAGCACAGATCCCGGCCGAGACCGAGTTAATCGTGCCGTTTTTCAAGAATGTAGTGATCCAATTGGGGTGGTTTTTCGTCGTGCTCTCCTATTTCGTCATCGTGGGTACGAGTAACGCCGTCAACCTGACCGATGGCCTGGATGGCTTGGCGATCCTGCCCACGGTGATGGTCGGCGGGGCCTTGGGCGTATTTGCTTACGCCTCAGGCCATTCGAACTTCGCCTCTTATTTAGGCATCCCGCATCTGCCCGGCGCTGGCGAACTGGTTGTTTTTTGCGGTGCATTGGTGGGTGCCGGGCTGGGGTTTCTCTGGTTCAATGCCTACCCTGCCCAGGTGTTTATGGGCGACGTGGGCGCCCTGGCATTGGGGGCCGCCCTGGGGATTCTGGCGGTGCTGGTCAGGCAGGAAATCGTGCTGCTGATCATGGGCGGGGTGTTCGTGATGGAAACGGTGTCAGTCATCGTTCAGGTCATCTCTTTCAAGCTCACCGGCAAACGCGTTTTCAGAATGGCGCCGATCCACCACCATTTCGAGTTGAAGGGGTGGCCGGAGCCGCGGGTGATCGTCCGCTTTTGGATCATTACCGTAATTTTGGTGTTGTTTGGTCTATCGACGTTGAAGCTGAGATGAACAGAGGACTGACAACAGAAGACTGGGAACAGAAGACAGGGGACAGAATGAAGGAGAACAGAAAACTGTTTCCTGTCTTCTGTCCTCTGTCCTCTGATTCGCATGTCACCGTCGTGGGGCTCGGAAAGACGGGCTTGTCGAGCGCTCTGTTTCTGGCTCGGCACGGCATTCCGTTTGTCGTCGTCGACAGCCGCCGGGATCCTCCGGGCCTGACGGAGCTTCGGGCGCAGCTGCCGGATGCGGTGGTGTTTGCCGGCGGTTTCGCCGCGGAAGCGTTCGCAGGGGCAACCCATCTGCTGGTCAGTCCCGGCGTCTCTTTGCTGCAGCCGGAAATCGAGCGGGCGCGGCGGTCGGGAGCCTCGGTAATCAGCGATATCGATCTGTTCGCCTGCATGGTAACCGCCCCGGTCGCGGCGATCACCGGATCGAATGGTAAAAGTACGGTGACAACGCTGCTGGGCTTGATGGCACAGAAAGCCGGTCTGCGGGCAAAAGTCGGCGGCAATCTCGGCACACCGACCCTCGATTTGCTGGAGAACGGCGGGAGTGCCGTGATGTCTGTTGAAAACAAGGCTTCCGCCGGCGGAACCTCTTCGCGTTCCGCCCTACGCCATGAGCCGGATTGCTATGTGCTGGAGCTTTCCAGCTTTCAGCTGGAGCGGACCTCGCTGCTGCAGCCGACGGCTGCTGTCGTGCTGAATGTCACACCGGATCATATGGACCGCTACCAGGATATCGAGGCTTACGCGAAACAAAAGCAGCGCATTTTCAGAGGAACTGGCGTCATGGTGTTGAACGCAGATGATCCGATCGTTGCGCGCATGGCCGTCGCTGGGCGGAACTGTTTACGCTATGGGCTGAGCGACGACCGGGGCCTGGATTATGGGGTCGGCATGATCGCAGGAGAGGAGTGGCTGATGCGCGGCACGGAGCCCGTCAAACGCTCCAGCGCACTGCCTCTCGCCGGCCGTCACAATGTTTCGAATGCGCTGGCCGCCCTGGCGCTGGGTGACACCATGGGTTTTCCTTTGGATGCCATGCGCCGCGCGTTGAGTGAATTCGCGGGTCTGGATCACCGTATGCAGCGGGTCGCCCAACTGAACGGTGTCACCTGGATCAACGATTCCAAAGCAACCAATATCGGCGCCTGCCGGGCTGCTCTGGAAGGAATCGAGGGAAAATCGGTGCTGATCGCCGGCGGCGACGGAAAAGGTGCCGATTTTTCGGAATTGAGAGATATCATCGTGGATAAAGTGCGCGCAGCCGTGCTCGTCGGCAGGGACGCCGATCTTTTTGAGCGGATGTTGAATGGCGCGGTCACCACGGTCAAGGCAGATACGATGTTGCAAGCCGTCAGACACGCCCGCTCCCTGGCCAGGCCAGGCGATACAGTGCTGCTGTCACCGGCGTGCGCCAGTCTGGATCAGTATGCCGATTATCAGGCAAGAGGGTGGGCTTTTGTCGAGGCCGTCAGGAGGCTTGGCGATCATGAGGCCTGATGCGGCACTGTCCGGCGCCAATCCTCAACCGGCCGAAGGGCGGTTTCATTGCGATACGGTATTGCTTGCCGCTTCCCTTGCGCTGGTGTTGATTGGCTACGTCATGGTGACGTCGGCGTCGCTGCATATCGGCGAACGGCTGTTCGATGACAGCTTTCATTTTCCGAGACGTCAGCTGATCCATATTGCCGCGGGCGGTGCCGCCGGGATTGTGTGCGCCGTTGTACCTCTGATTGTGTGGGAGAAAACCGGCCCCTGGCTGTTTGTTGCAGGAATCGTCTTGCTGGGTATGGTCCTGATTCCCGGGATGGGAATCGAGGTCAATGGCAGTACCCGTTGGCTGTCGCTGGCCGGCGTGCGGATCCAGGTATCGGAAATGGTCAAGTTGGCGACAGTCATCTATCTGGCGGCCTATATTGCGCGACATCTGCCGTCGTTGAGGGATTCGGAGTACGGAATGATACGGCCGTTGTTGCTGCTGGTCATTGTTTCCGTTTTGTTGTTGATAGAACCGGATTTCGGCGCCGCGGCGGTTATCCTGGCGACCGCCCTGGGAATGCTGTTCTTATCCGGGGCAAGACTTCGCCAGTTTGTCGTTCTGATGGCTGCAATGGTGGGATTGGCGGCCATTCTCGTTTACTCCTCGCCCTACCGGTTGGCACGCCTCACCAGTTTTTTGAACCCTTGGGCCGACCCGTTCGATTCCGGATTCCAATTGATTCAGGCGTTGATCGCCCTCGGTCGTGGCGAATGGCTTGGTGTCGGGTTGGGTGAGAGCATTCAGAAGTTGTTTTATCTGCCTGAAGCGCATACAGATTTTCTATTTTCCGTAATCGGTGAAGAATTGGGGCTGCTGGGTGTTGTCACGGTGATCGTTCTATTCGCCATTTTGGTATGGCGCGCCTTTCTCATTGGAGCCCATGCCGAAGTGGAGGGCCAGCGCTTTGCAGCTTTTCTGGCGTATGGGCTTGGCATTTGGTTTGGGCTGCAGGCATTCATCAATATGGGGGTCAACATGGGGCTGCTGCCGACCAAGGGATTGACGCTGCCGTTGATGAGCTACGGCGGCAGCAGCATGGTGGTGATGTGTGCCGCGCTGGGCCTATTGCTTCGGGTGTCAGGAACCAGAGATCAGGGATCGGGGATCAGGGGTCGGAACAAATGAATCCCGTTTCTGATCCCCGATCCCCGATCCCCGATCCCCACCCCCGGCGCATCATGATTCTGGCCGGAGGAACAGGAGGCCATGTTTTTCCTGCGCTTGCCGTGGCGGACGATTTGCTGGAGCGTGGCCATGAACTGTTCTGGATGGGAACAAAAAATGGACTTGAAGCCAGACTCGTTCCCGCCAAGGGCATCCCGATCGACTGGCTCGCCGTCACCGGGCTGCGCGGAAAGTCCGGGATGGCTCGGCTGAAAGCGCCGTTTATGTTGTTGCTCGCTTGTGGGCAGGCCGCGCGGATTTTGATGCGCCGTAAACCCGATGTCGTTCTGGGGATGGGCGGCTTTGTTGCCGGCCCTGGCGGCCTGATGGCTTGGCTGCTGCGGATTCCGCTAGTGATCCATGAGCAGAATCGCATCCCGGGAACGACCAATCGACTGCTGGCGCGTCGTGCCCGCAAGGTGCTCGAAGCCTTCCCCAAGAGTTTCGAGGCACCTGTTGGAGCCGTTTGGACAGGAAACCCTTTGCGGAAAGTGATTGCAGAGCTGTCGCCGGGCAGCCTGCCGCGGGGGAATGATGATGTGCATCTGTTAGTGCTGGGCGGCAGCCAGGGTGCGCAGATTTTGAATCAGACGGTGCCGAAGGCCGCGGCGAAACTTGGCGGCACCCGGATTGAAGTCCGGCATCAGAGCGGCCGGGCCATGCAGGCGGAAACGGAAGGTCTGTATCAATCATTGGGCATCACCGCACGAGTGGACGCATTCATCGAGGATATGGCCCTGGCTTATCGATGGGCCGAGGTGATCGTATGCCGCGCCGGAGCCATGACCATCAGTGAGCTGTGCGCTGCCGGTCTGGCTTCGATCCTGGTGCCGTTTCCCTATGCAATCGACGATCACCAGACGCATAACGCACGCTGGTTGAGCGATGCCGGAGCTGCGATCCTGCTGCCGCAACCGGAATTGAATCCGGAGAGCCTGAAGGAGAAACTGGAGCAGCTCTTGGATGACAAAAGGCGCCAGGCCATGTCCAAAGCCGCCAGGTCCTTGGCGCGGCTGGATGCGGCCCGCACGGTGGCGGATATCTGCTTGGCGGAGGCAGGATGATGCGTCTGCCCGAAAACATCGTCGGCCGTCATGGAATGGAGCGTATTCGCCGCATCCATTTCGTCGGCATCGGCGGCGCGGGGATGAGTGGTATCGCCGAGGTGTTGATCAACCTCGGCTATGAAGTCTCGGGCTCGGATGTCAGCGAGAGCGCCACAACAGAACGGCTTGCCGGGCTTGGGGCGATGGTGCGGAAAGGACATGAGGCAGCGCATGTGGAAGGCGCGGACGTCGTTGTGATATCGAGCGCGGTGGCTTCGGCCAACAGCGAGATCATGCGGGCACATGAGCTCAAGATTCCGGTGATTCCACGCGCTGAAATGCTGGCCGAATTGATGCGCTTTCGCTTCGGCATCGCCGTCGCCGGTACGCACGGGAAGACGACCACGACCAGCCTGACGGCGAGCATCCTGGCTGAGGCGGGACTGGACCCGACCTTTGTGATCGGCGGCCGGCTCAACAGTGCAGGAACCAGTGCACAGCTGGGGAAAGGGGCTTATCTGGTTGCCGAGGCGGATGAGAGTGATGCTTCGTTTCTCTATTTGCAGCCGATGATTGCGATTGTCACCAATATCGATCAGGACCATATGGATACCTATCACGGTGAAGACCGACGGCTCAAGGAGGCATTCATCGAATTTCTTCACCATGTGCCTTTTTACGGTCTGGCGGTCGTTTGTCTGGACGATCCCGGCGTACGTGGGATACTTCCCGAGATTTCAAAGCCTTTGCGAACTTATGGAACCAGGCGTGAGGCAGACGTCAGAGCATGCGGAATCCACCATGAAGGACTGAAAACTCATTTCAAAGTGGAACGGTCGGGCTATTCCGAACCCCTTTCGGTGACATTGAATTTGCCGGGGCGCCACAATCTCCTCAATGCCCTGGCGGCAATTACGGTCGCCAGTGAGCTGGGTGTTGCAGACCGCAACATCAAAAGAAGCCTGGCCGGCTTCAAAGGGATCGGCCGCCGTTTTCAGCTCAACGGAGAACTTGCGTGCGGTCATGGGCATGTGCAGCTGGTGGATGATTATGGCCATCATCCGAACGAGATCGCTGCAACCCTGGAAGCTTTGCGTTTGGCATGGCCGGGACGGCGACTGGTGGTGGTGTTTCAACCGCACCGCTACAGCCGCACGCGGGATCTGTTCGAAGACTTCGTTCAGGTCTTGTCGAAAGTGGATGTGCTGATATTGCTCGACGTTTACACGGCAGGCGAATCTTTCATTCCGGGCGCGGATGGCCGTGCCTTGAGCCGGGCGATCCGGATTCGCGGGCGAGTCGACCCGATTTTCGTCGCCGATGTCGACGATCTGCCGGAAATCCTGGCAGGTGTGATCGAAGTGGATGACGTGATCGTCACCATGGGGGCCGGCAGCGTAGGGCAGATCGCCGTGACGCTTCCTCAGGCGCTGGAAAAGGCGCTGGAAAAGGCGGGAAAGGTAAGGTAATGGTCATGGCTGTCGAAGACAATCGAGCCTACGGCGGCGGAATTGCGGTGCTGAACGCCCTGAGAGGCAAACTGCTGCATAACGAACCGCTGGCAAAGTACACGTCTTGGCGGGTCGGCGGCCCGGCCGATCGGTTTTACCGGCCCGCGGACAGAGAGGATTTAAAGAGGTTGCTGGTCACATTGCCCGCCGACGAGCCGTTGTTCTGGATGGGGCTGGGCAGCAACCTGCTGGTGCGCGACGGCGGTTTTCGCGGGACGGTGATCCATACCGCGCAGTGTTTGAACGTCATGCGCTCGACGGCTTGTCATCGGCTCTATGTCGAGTCCGGAGTGCCATGTGCGCATGTTGCCCGCTACTGCGCGCAGCGGGGCTGGTCCGGCGCCGAATTTCTGGCGGGAATCCCCGGCACGATGGGCGGTGCCTTGGCGATGAACGCGGGCGCGTTTGGCGGCGAGACCTGGAGGCTCGTTGAACAGGTGACCACAGTCGATCGGGCGGGACGGTGCCATATTCGCACGGCTGATGCTTTTGATGTCGGGTACCGCAGTGTGAAGGTCCCGGAGGGTGAGTGGTTTCTTGCCGCCGATTTGCTGCTGCCGGAGGGTGATCCCGACGAAGCTTCGCAAAAGATTCGTTCGCTGCTTGCTCAGCGGGCACAAACACAGCCAATTGGAGCAGCGAGCTGCGGTTCGGTCTTCAGGAATCCGCCGGGTGACTACGCAGCGCGTTTGATCGAATGCTGCGGGTTGAAAGGGTTCTGCATTGGCGGCGCCTGCATCTCCGAAAAGCACGCCAATTTTATTCTGAACATCGGCGGTGCCAGCGCCGCAGATATCGAAGATTTGATCCGGCATGTGATGGATGAAGTGGAAAGACAGCAGGGGGTTCGTTTAGAGACCGAAGTCCGTATCGTTGGCGAGCCCGAAACGGCTGCAGGAGACGCATGATGACAACGAGACAGCATGTGATCGATCCCGCCGATTTCGGCACTGTTGCTGTGGTCATGGGCGGCGCTTCAGCGGAGCGGGAAATCTCTCTGTTGAGCGGTCGTGCGGTATTGGCGGCACTTCGGCGCAGAAGCGTCGATGCCGTTGGGATCGATGTGGACGACCGTCCGCTGCCGGCGCTGCAGGCCGGCCGTTTTGACCGCGTGTTCAATATCGTCCACGGGCGCGGCGGGGAGGACGGTGTGTTGCAGGGGGTGTTGGAGGCGCTTGGTGTGCCCTACACCGGCAGTCGGGTGCTGGGTTCCGCGCTGAGTATGGATAAGTTGAGAACCAAGATGTGTTGGAAGAGTGCCGGGATTCCCACCCCGGCGTGGCGGATACTGCGCAGTGACGAGGATGTCCTGTCCTGCGCCGAGGCGTTGGGATTTCCGGTCATCGTCAAACCGGCGTTGGAAGGTTCCAGTATCGGGATCAGCAGGGCGAACGGTGTCGACGAGTTGAAAATCGCCCGGTGTGACGCTGCCCGATATCGATGTGATGTCTTTGCCGAAGCGTGGGTGAGCGGTGAAGAGTATACGGTTGCGATCCTCGATGAAAAACCGCTGCCTATGATCCGGCTGGAAACGCCGAATATCTTTTACGACTACGATGCCAAGTATTGTGCGGATACCACATGTTATCACTGCCCGTGCGGCTTGACTGAAAAGATGGAAGAGCAACTGCAGGTGCTGGCGCTGAACGCTTATCGGACCCTTGATGCGAGCGGCTGGGGGCGTGTGGATCTGTTCCTTGACGCTGAACAGCAGCCGTGGCTGATCGAGGCCAATACCGTACCCGGTATGACCGATCACAGTCTCGTGCCAATGGCGGCCAAAGCTGCCGGGATCGATTTCGATGAGCTGGTTTGGCGAATTCTGGAGACCAGCATTGGAAACAGGGAGCGGGAAGCAGGGATCGGGGATCAGAACAGATGAGTTTATTTTCTGGTTCCAGATCCCTGATTCCTGATTCCCGAATGGCGACCGGGCTAGTCATCGTTCTCATCATGCTGGCTTGTTTCTTCGCGATACAACGATGGCTGGCGCATAAGCCATCATCGGTGCCGATTCGATATGTCAGAGTCGAAGGAACGTTTCAGCATCTCGAACCAGTCGATGTGAAACGGGCGTTGCTTCCGTTGGTGGTCGATACCGGCTATTTCTCGGTCGCCATGTCGCCAATCAGAGATGCGGCAGAGGCGTTGCCGTGGGTGGATTCGGCACGCATTCGGCGCATTTGGCCGGATACTTTGGTTGTCCGGATCAATGAACAGCGGCCCGTTGCCCGCTGGGGCGATGCCGGCTTGCTGAACGAACGGGGAGAGCGGTTCACCCCGGAAAAAATAGAAGCTTTTCAGGAATTACCTTTACTGCGAGGCCAGGAAGGGCAGGAAACCGAGTTATTCAGCATGTTTAATAAAGTCTCATCGGACTTGGCGCACAAGGGGTTGGCGGTGGAATCTCTGACTGTCAGCGAGCGGCGCGCATGGACCATTCGGCTGACCGACGGTTTGCTGATCAAAATGGGACGTCAACGCCCCTGGAAAGTGCTTGATCGCTTCCTGCGTGCGATGCCTTTGTTGAAGGAGGAACGCATTCGAGCCATTGAGAGCGTCGATCTGCGCTATCCGAACGGGTTCGCCGTGACTTGGAAGCCCGGAACTGAAATCGAATGGCGTTCCGAACAGAGTTCGAATCATTATACGCCGCGCCGGGTGGCGGGGTTGTGATCGAAGTATTGAAGGGATAATGGGAAAAAAAACAGAACGCAACCTTGTGGTCGGGCTCGATATCGGGACTTCCAAAGTGGCGGCTATCGTTGGTGAAATCAATGAGGAACGCGGCATCGAGGTGATCGGTATCGGTTCGTGTCCTTCCCGCGGCCTGAAAAAAGGCGTAGTGGTCAATTTGGAATCGACCGTGCAATCGATCGAGCGGGCGGTGGAAGAGGCCGAGCTGATGGCGGGCTGCCGGGTTCATTCGGTGAATGTCGGCATTGCCGGCAGCCATATCAAAAGTCTGAACTCGCACGGCATCGTGGCCATCAAGGACAAGGAGGTGTCGCAAAGCGATGTCGACCGCGTGATCGATTCAGCCAGGGCGGTCGCAATTCCAGCGGATCAGAAGATTATCCACATTCTGCCGCAGGAGTTCATCATCGACAATCAGGAAGGCATCAAAGAGCCGGTCGGGATGTCGGGCATACGTTTGGAAGCCCGTGTTCATATGGTAACCGGGGCTGTCAGCGCCGCGCAGAATATCGTCAAATGCATACGCCGTTGCGGCTTGGTGGTGGATGACATCATTCTCGAGCAGCTAGCCTCCTGTCATTCAGTGCTGTCCGAGGACGAAAAGGAGCTCGGCGTTTGTCTAGTCGATATCGGTGGTGGGACGACCGACATCGCCGTCTATACAAACGGCGCCATTCGACACACCGCCGTGATTCCAATCGCCGGGGATCAGGTGACTCACGATATCGCCATTGCTCTTAGAACGCCGACGCTCAACGCCGAAGCGATCAAAATCGAGCACGGCTGTGCCTTGACTCAGCTGGCCAAAATCGAGGATGCGATCGAAGTTGCCAGCATCGGTGATCGGCCACCGCGCCGGATTTCGCGGTTGAACCTGGCCGAGATTATCGAGCCGCGTTTCGAGGAATTGATGATGTTGGTGCAGGAGGAGTTGCGCAGGAGCCGGTTCGAAGATTTGATTGCGGCCGGCATTGTTTTGAGCGGCGGCAGCTCGAAAATTACGGGCCTGGCCGATCTGGCAGAGGAGATCTTTCATATGCCGGTACGTCTGGGTCTGCCGCAACATGTCACCGGCCTGACTGATGTTGTTCGTAATCCGATTTATGCGACCGGTGTCGGCCTTTTATTGATCGGGCGCGATAATTGGGAGTCGGGGAATAAAATGGCGCCGAACGGCACGGGACTGAAAGGAATATGGATGAAGATGAAAAGCTGGTTTCAGGGTGATTACTGATTGATGAGGTCACCCTGGCGTTATTGGGAAGTTACATATTGATCACAACATAACACTTGGTAAAAGTGGGGGTAGGAAAATGAAATTTGAACTGATGGATTCTTATAGTCAAAGTGCTGTCATTAAAGTGATTGGCTTGGGTGGCGGTGGCGGCAATGCAGTGAATCACATGGTCGAAAACGCGATCGAAGGTGTCGAGTTCATCGTGATGAATACCGATGCACAGGCGTTGAAAAACGTATCGGCGCGAACCGTACTCCAACTGGGCAGCGAATTGACCAAAGGTCTCGGCGCCGGTGCGGATCCCGCAATCGGCAAACAGGCGGCGCAGGACGACAAGGATCGTGTCAAAGAGGTGATCGAGGGTTCCGATATGATTTTTCTGACCGCCGGAATGGGGGGCGGAACCGGTACCGGAGCCGCACCAGTAATCGCCGAGATCGCCAAGGAGCATGACATCCTGACAGTGGCCGTCGTGACGCGGCCGTTCGCTTTCGAAGGCCGCAAAAGACGGGACGTCGCCGATCAGGGAATCGAGGAGCTGGGCCAATATGTCGATTCGTTGATTACGATTCCGAATGAAAAACTGCTGCCGGTCCTTGGTCGTGACGTCAGTTTGGTCAATGCCTTCAAGACGGCGAACGATGTATTGCTGGGCGCTGTGCAGGGTATTGCCGAACTGATTACCCGTCCCGGCTTGATCAATGTCGATTTCGCCGACGTGCGGACAGTCATGTCCGAGATGGGCATGGCGATGATGGGAACGGGCGCGGCAATGGGCGAACATCGTGCCCGCCAGGCCGCCGAAAAAGCGATCGCCAGTCCGTTGCTGGATGACATTAATTTGCAGGGCGCTCGCGGCATCCTTGTAAACATTACGGGCGGAATGGATTTTGCCATCGGCGAGTTCGATGAGGTCGGAAATACCATCAAGGATCTGGCTTCTGAGGATGCGAATGTGGTGATCGGTACGGTGATCGATCCGGAGCTTCATGATGAGCTTCGTGTCACTGTGGTCGCGACCGGTCTGGATGCTGCAGTAAAGGCCGAGGAGCCGGCGCTCAAAGTGGTGAATACGGATTCCAACGGCGAGCCGGACTACGGGAAATTGGAGCGTCCGACGGTGATTCGCCAAAAACCAACCAAAAAACCGAATTTTGGCCGTCGGTCGGCACCGGAAGAAATGGATCTCGAGCTTCTGGACATTCCGGCGTTCCTGCGTCGACAGGCGGATTGATTTTGGTGTTGTTGGAACGGGATGGGCCGATGGTCGGGCATGAATGACTGTGTCTGATCCTTCCGGTCTGAAGTGCGGCTCTTTTATAAGGGGGGGGTGTTGTGGTAATATCCAATAAATTTTGCGTAAATACAACATTGAATGGGCAGCGATATGATCAGGCAGCGAACGCTTAAGAACGCAATACGGGCGACCGGGGTCGGTTTGCATACAGGGAAGAAAATCTATTTGACCTTACGTCCGGCGGCCCCTGACACGGGAATCCGATTCCGTCGTGTCGATTTGGAAAAGCCGGTCGAGATTGCGGCAAGACCCGAGAATGTCGGCAATACACAGTTGTCGACAACCCTGGGGCACGGGGAGGCCAGCATAGCCACCGTCGAACACCTGCTTTCCGCTTTCGCAGGGCTGGGAGTCGATAATGCTTATGTCGACGTCACCGCGCCGGAAGTACCCATAATGGATGGCAGTGCCGGTCCTTTTGTGTTTCTGCTGCAATCGGCGGGTGTGGAGGAACAGGATGTGGCCAAGCGATTTCTGCGCATCAAGCGTAGAGTCTCCGTGGAAGACGGGGACAAATGGGCTTGTTTTGAGCCTTTCGATGGTTTTAAAGTGACGTTTACCATCGATTTCGTACATCCGGCTTTTGATAAAGAGACACAAACGGCAAGCATCGACTTTTCCTCGACCTCCTTTGTCAAGGAGGTCAGCCGGGCAAGAACATTCGGCTTTATGAGAGATATCGAAGCATTGAGAAAACGGAATTTGGCGCTTGGTGGTAGTCTGGACAATGCGATCGTCGTTGATGATTATCGAATCCTCAATGATGACGGGCTTCGTTATGCCGATGAGTTCGTCAAGCATAAAATTCTCGATGCGATCGGGGATTTGTATCTTTTGGGGCACAGCCTGATCGGTTCTTTTGCAGGTTTTAAGTCCGGACATGCGTTGAACAATCAACTGCTGAGAACGCTCCTGCAGGAGGAAGGCGCCTGGGACCTGGTGACTTTCGATGATGAGGGAGATGTACCGATTTCGTATATGAAGCCGGTTTGGGCCGTCTCTTAGACCGAATTCGACAGCGAGAGTGGATTTAAGAACGCCGTTCCAGCGCTCTAGCAAGGCGCAGCAGCGAATCGCTCAATTCGGGATCACTCGAAGTGCGCGCGACCGTCTTGATGTCCCCAATGGTTTTTCCTGATGGCGTTTTTGGGTTTCGAAGGAGGGAGTTCCTCGGAAGGTCTGGTACTGATATACGAATATGGATATGGTTTATAATTGGATAAGAGGAGGAACGGACGGCGTCCAGTAGATCGGCTCGGTAGAAGCGTAGCTGCGATGCCCACACGGACGAATCCGTATAGATAAGAAGTTCATTTTCTTTTATCACACAATCGAAACAGTGCTCGCTTAGAAACGCAGGTAGTGCGTGTCTCACGACATGCAGTATCCTATGGTGCCGTTCCATCGTTTGACGAAGCGGATGCGACGGCGGCAGAATGTGAGTAATGCGAACAGGTTTGGAAGACACTTTAGTGGATTCGATGAAAAGCGACGCGATAACTTTAACATGACTCGAATGGTGAAAGCATGCAAGTGATTCATAAGAATTTTAAAGGCTGTCACAGGGCTGCTGTTTATGGGTCAAAATCCTCGATAGCGATGGTTCTATCAGGTTTGTTGATGATGGCGGCCGCATTTTACGCCGGTAAAGAGTATGGCGTCGCTCGCTCCCATGGATGGAACGGGGCCGATACTCGCTCGCTTCTGACTGGGTGGGGCGCGCCACACAATGGCGTGGTGTCAAGCGAAACGGAAGGTCAGCTGCGTGCGCTGATGCTGCGGTTGGGGCAGCTTCAGTCGCAAATGCTCAGGCTGAATGCTGTCGGGCAGCGGGTTGTCGAAAAGCTGAATGTCGATAGTTCAGAATTCGATTTTTCCGAACTGCCGGGGATTGGTGGACCGCCTTCGGAGCACGAAGGACCACAAACGCTCCCTGTGAATATGAACCGAGTCATGGCTGTTTTGTCCCGCGATATGGCGCATCGCGGCGTACAGTTGAAAATGCTGGATTCGATGTTGACGAATGCCGCCCTGAAAAAAGAGGCCTTCCCGGTAGGGAACCCTGTTAAGAACGGCCGTCTTTCCTCCAAATTTGGCTGGCGCATCGATCCGTTCACCGGACGTCGCAAATTCCATCATGGAGTCGATTTGGCGGCCAGGCGGGGCGCTAAAGTGGTTGCGGCCGCATCCGGTCTGGTGACATGGGCCGGTAAACGCGGTGGATACGGCAATCTGGTGGAGATCACCCATGCTGACGGTTATGTGACGCGATATGGCCACAGCTCCAAGATTCTGGTTTCAAGGGGTGAGATCGTGCGCCGGGGGCAACCAATTGCCCGTGTGGGGTCCACCGGTCGGTCAACCGGCCCCCATTTACATTATGAAGTATTACTCAACGGGAAAAAGGTCGATCCCTCCAAATATATTCTGGCATCCATCTAGGGCTGTCGCGTGTTGTGGGTTCTGCATCAAATCTTGGGGGACGGAAAGTGCTGGAGCTTGCTCTCCATGGACTTTCCGGCCCTTGTCAGCGCTTCACAGTTCGATAAGTGCCGTCACGCAGGTCACTGCTTTAGGAGAGACGAACAGGTTCAATGATTCTTGCAAGTCTCCCTACCCCATGATGTAGCCGAAAACGGGCGGACCGATACAGGTCCGCCCGCGTCATGCCGGGCAATATGAGTATGCTTCGGCTTCCCGGGAAGTTATCATTTTATAGATCGTGCATGGCAGGATACCTGATGATAGGGTATTCTCCGCATAGCCGTATTATTTGGAATAATCACTGATGCTACGTAAGCTGGTCAAATTTATATTCGGCAGCCGCAACGAGCGGCTGATCAAAAAGAAAAGAAAGGTCGTAAAAAAGATCAATGCACTCGAAGATCACTCACTCGAAGATCACTATCGGGCGCTGACGGATGAAGAGCTGAGCGCAAAAACCGCCGAGTTTCGGGAGCGACTCGAAAACGGGGAGACCCTGAATGATCTTTTGCCCGAAGCATTTGCGGCCGTCAGGGAGGCTGCCAGACGCGCCCTGACCATGCGCCATTTCGATGTGCAGCTGATCGGCGGGATGGTGCTGGATGATGGCAAGATCGCCGAAATGAAAACGGGTGAAGGAAAAACCCTCGTTGCCACTTTGTCGGTCTATCTCAACGCCTTGAGCGGGAAAGGTGTTCATGTGGTCACTGTGAACGACTACCTGGCCCAGCGCGATGCCGCCTGGATGGGCAAAGTCTACCAGTTCCTGGGGTTGACGGTCGGGGTCATCATCAGTGATATGTCACCGGAGGAGCGGCGCAAGGCCTATGCCGCCGATATCACTTACGGGACCAACAATGAATTCGGCTTCGACTATCTGCGCGACAATATGGCCTTCAGCCTGGAGCAGAAAGTGCAGCGGGAATTGCATTATTCCATCGTCGACGAAGTCGATTCCATTCTCATCGATGAAGCGCGCACGCCGCTCATCATCTCCGGTCCCACCGATGATCATACCGATCTGTATCAGAAGCTGAATCAACTGGTGCCGCTGCTTTCCAGGGCGGAAAAGACCGAGGACGGGGAAGAAGGCCCCGGCGACTATACCGTCGACGAGAAAGCGCGACAGGTTTATCTGACCGAAGAGGGGCACGAACACATCGAACGGCTGATGGTCGAGCATGGCCTTTTGGATGGGAACGAAAGCCTTTACTCCGCGGCCAACATCAGTCTGATGCATTTTACCAATGCCGCGCTGCGCGCGCATGTGCTGTTTCAGAAGGACGTGGACTACATCGTCAAGAACAATGAAGTCATCATCGTCGATGAGTTCACCGGGCGCATCATGCCGGGCAGACGCTGGTCCGAAGGGCTGCACCAGGCGATCGAAGCGAAGGAAAACGTTCGCATCCAGAATGAAAATCAGACGCTTGCCTCGATCACCTTCCAGAACTATTTCCGGCTGTACGACAAGCTGGCCGGCATGACCGGTACCGCCGATACGGAAGCCTTCGAGTTTCAGCAGATTTACGGGCTGGAAGTGGTCGTCATTCCAACCCACATGCCGATGATCCGCGACGACAAGCCGGATCTGGTTTATCTGACCGCCCGGGAAAAGTTCGCTGCGATCGTGGAGGATATCAAAGACTGCGTCAAGCGCGGGCAGCCGGTTTTGGTCGGCACCGTGTCGATCGAGAACTCCGAGCTGTTGTCGGCGCTGCTGAAAAAGCAGGGAATCAAACATGAGGTGCTCAACGCCAAACAGCACGAGCGGGAAGCGCACATTATCGCTCAGGCCGGTCAGCCCGGGGCGGCGACGATCGCGACCAACATGGCCGGTCGTGGCACCGACATCGTGCTCGGCGGCAATCTGGATGCGGAAATCGAAGCGCTGGGAACCGATGACGAAGCCAAGACAGAAGCAGTGCGCGAGGCGTGGCAGCTACGCCACAATCAGGTGGTGGAGAGCGGCGGGCTCCACGTGATCGGTTCGGAGCGGCATGAATCGCGGCGTATCGACAATCAGCTGCGCGGCCGGTCCGGACGCCAGGGCGATCCCGGTTCGTCGCGCTTTTATCTTTCGCTGGAGGATAATCTGATGCGGATTTTTGCATCGGAACGGGTCGCTGCGCTGATGCAGAAGCTTGGGATGGAAGAGGGCGAAGCCATCGAACACCCCTGGGTGACGAAAGCGATCGAGAATGCACAGCGCAAGGTCGAAGGACGAAACTTCGATATTCGCAAGCAGTTGCTCGAGTTCGACAATGTGGCTAACGACCAGCGCAAGGTGATCTACGAACAGCGCAATGAACTCATGGCGGCCGACGATATTTCGGAGACGATCACCGCGATCCGCGAAGATGTCGTCAACAGCTTGATCGATGACTATATTCCACCCCAGAGCATGGAAGAGCAGTGGAATATCAAAGGCCTGGAAGAAGCCTTGGAGTCTGATTTCGGCGTGCGGATCCCGATTGAGCGGATGTTGGCGGAGGACGAATCGCTGCATGAGGAGACGCTAAGAGAGCGTATTATCGCTGAGTTGGAAAAAGAACATGCTGAAAAGGAGAAGCTGATCGGCCAGGAAATGATGCGCCACTTCGAAAAGTCGGTGATGCTGCAGATATTGGACAACGCCTGGAAAGAGCATTTGGCGGCGATGGACCATCTGCGGCAGGGCATTCATCTGCGGGGCTACGCACACAAAGACCCAAAACAGGAGTTCAAGCGCGAAGCCTTCGAAATGTTCAGCACCCTGTTGGACAACATAAAACACGAGGTAGTCACCACCCTTTCCAGAGTCAAAGTCGAAGCCGAGGAAGACATCGAGGCGATCGATGAGCAACGACAGGGCGAGACACCTCTGCACTATGAACACGCTGAAGCCTCCGCCATGGCGGAGCCGGATGCGGTGGAGGAGGCACCGCCGGAGCAGAAAAAACCGTTCGTTCGAGGCGGGCGAAAAATCGGGCGCAACGAACCGTGTCCCTGCGGTTCCGGAAAGAAATACAAGCAGTGCCACGGGAAGCTAGCCTGATCCGGGCGCTGCCATAAAGCGAGTCGACGATGGCGATTGGTGAATCTTCGTTACCCCTTCTGCGCCCCATTCCCGGTGTACGACTCGGAACCGCCTCTGCCGGAATCCGACAAACCGAACGCGATGATGTCACTGTCATCGAGTTGACAGATGAGGCGGTGTGCACTGCGGTGTTTACCCGAAACGCCTTTTGCGCTGCGCCTGTTGTCGTCGCTCAGGAACATCTGAAGTCGTCGCCGCGTTGGCTGTTGATCAATTCAGGCAATGCCAATGCCGGTACCGGCGGCAAAGGGCTGCAGGATGCCGAGCGGACCTGCCGGGCATTGGCGCAGTTGGTGAAGGACGACTTTGAGCGGATACTGCCTTTTTCAACCGGCGTGATCGGCGAAGCCCTGCCAGTCGCTAAAATCGAAGCGGCGTTGCCTGTGGCGCTGACGTCCTTGTCCGAGTCCGGGTGGGAGCGGGCGGCGTCGGCGATCATGACCACCGACACTCGGCCGAAGGGTGCCTCGAGAACGTTGACGCTGGGTGGGCAGAGGGTCACTATCACCGGCATTGTGAAGGGCGCCGGCATGATTCATCCGAATATGGCAACCATGCTTGCCTTTATCGCGACAGACGCACGTGTCGAACGGGAAGCCTTGCATGCATGCCTGGAGCAGGCAGTCGGTCAATCATTCAACTGCATCACCGTGGATGGCGATACCTCTACCAACGATGCCTGCGTGCTGATGGCGACCGGTCGGTCGAACGCCCCTCTCGTCATCCGCCAGAACCGATATTTCGCCGAATTTCAGACCGCCCTGTTCGAGGTTTGCAGAGAACTGGCGGAAGCGATCATTCGGGACGGCGAGGGCGCGACGAAACTGATCCGTATCCATGTGGAAGGTGCTGCAAGCGAAGAGGAAGCGCATCGCGTCGGCAAGACAATCGCTCATTCTCCTCTGGTCAAAACCGCCTTTTTTGCCGGCGATCCTAACTGGGGCCGGATTCTAGCGGCGGTCGGCCGCTCCGGAATCGATCGACTGGACGTTTCCGGAGTGTCCCTCTGGCTGAACGATGTGTGCATCGTCCGCAATGGTGAGGCGGTGCCCGACTATGATGAAGCGTCCGCACAGGCGGTCATGGCAGGTGATGATATTACCGTGCGAATGCTCCTCGGACGGGGGCAGGCGCGGCAGAAGATACTGACCTGCGACCTGTCGCATGAGTATGTACGAATCAACACAGAATATCGGACCTGATGCCGGTGACGAAGAAAAAACCGACTAAAAAAGACCTTTGGATCGGAATCATCGAGGTCATCGTGGCGATAATTGCGCTCAATCTTCTCTTCTGGATTCTGAAGCAGGGTCTGTAGGGTACGCATTGCGTACCAAAGGCTGATTCTGTTCCACCATTTTGGCCTCATGCGGTTCGGGAGCCGATAACCGCTTCCCGTTCTCTGAGGCTTCCTCCTCACCGATGCGCGGCCAGGCGGTCAAGACCGCCTGCACCAGGGTGGCTAACGGAATCGCGAAAAAGACGCCCCAGAAGCCCCACAGCCCGCCAAACAGCAAAATCGCCACAATGATCGCCACCGGATGCAGATTGACGACACCGGAAAACAGCAGGGGCACCAGCACGACGCCGTCGATCGACTGAATGATGGTATAGACCACCATGACCCAGAAAAAATCGTCGGTGAATCCATATTGGAAATAGGCCACCATGATCACCGGGAAGGTGATCAGCGTCGCGCCGACATAAGGGATGATCACCGACAGGCCAATGAATACGCTTAACAGGAGTGCATAATTGAGGCCCATAAAGGAGAAGGTAATATAGCTGGCGACGCCGAGAATCAAGACCTCCAAAAATTTTCCGCGCACATAGTTGCCGATTTGACGGTCGACTTCCCGCCACACCAGCGTCGACAGGCGGCGTTCGCGGGGAAGATACTGAACGAACCAGGCAATGATGGCATCTTTGTCCTTCATGAAAAAGAAGACCAGCAGCGGCACTAAGATCAGATAGACGATGAGCGTCACCAGCCCGACCAGGGAAGAAGCCGAGACCGACAGCAGCCGCTGGCCGTAACTGATCAGCTCCATTCTGATGGTGGCGATGATTTCATTGATCTGCTCTTCGGAGATCCATCGGGGATACTGTTCCGGGAGCCGCATGATCTCCATCTGGGCGCGGTTGATCATGCTTGGCAGCTGCTGCACCAGCTGTGCTGTCTGCTGATAGAGCAGCGGCAGCAAAGCGATCAGAATGAAGGTCACGAATGCCAGAAAGGTGAAATAGACCAACAGGACCGACGCCAGCCGAGGCAGGTTCTCCTGCACTCCAAACTCGACGATGCCTTCCAGCAAGTAAGCGATCACCCCTGCTGCAAATACCGCCAGCAGCCAATCCGAAAGCGTATAGATCAGAGCAAATCCCAGTACCAGCAATATCGCGAGCGATACGGCTTGGGAGTTGGGAAACACCCGCTGAAACCAGTCGCGAAAAAACCGGCTGTTGGAAAAATTCGGGTAATTCTTCATGGTTCAGCATTTTAATGAGCCCGGCTGTTTTTGGGAACCTTTTAAACCACCCGCAATCGGGCTAGGAAAATTTCTTTGGATTACGAGACCGCCTCATCAACAATCCGGTTAGCGTTTGATTATACAAGGAATTTCGTTTTTTCGGCTGAGTTATCCACAAAATACGCACATGCTTTTCACCGAAAAAACACAGGATATTGTACTTGACCTGATGCTCGGATACAGTCTATAGTGTTTTTGAGGTTCCCAATGCGAGAGCGTTGCTAACCAACAACAGCTGACAGGAGAAAAGAATGGAAACAGATCAGGTCGCCAAAAAATCCGCGCCGGCCGCCGTTGCTATGGCCCAAGCCATTCCCATATCGGAAATAAAGGCGGTCGCACCCGGCCATGTTCGGGTCATACGCCGCAACGGCAAAGTGACTGCGTTCGATGCCAACAAAATTTCAGTGGCTGTCACCAAAGCATTTCTTGCGATCGAAGGAAACAATGCGGCGGCCAGTCCCCGTATTCATGAATCGGTCGCCGAACTGACCGAACAGGTCGTCAAAGCGCTGACCCGGCGCCTGCCGGGCGGCGGTACCCTCCATATCGAGGATATACAGGATCAGGTCGAACTGGCGCTGATGCGCAGCGGCCACCATAAAGTGGCACGAGCCTATGTCCTCTACCGGGAAGAGCATGCCCGCCTGCGGGCCGTCAAAACCGACCGGGTTCAAACGCCAACCCGAACCGCGATAGAGGTCACGCGTGCCGACGGCAGCCGTGGACCACTGAATATGGCCCGTCTGCAGCAGGTTGTCGAGGAGGCCTGCCGAGGGCTCAGCGGTGTCGACACGCAGCGAATACTCGATGAAACGCTGCGCAATCTATTCGACGGCGTGCCGGAGCAGGACGTCGCGCCGACTCTGATCATGAGCGCGAGAACGCAGATCGAAAAGGAGCCGGATTACTCCTTTGTCGCCGCCCGTCTGCTGCTGGACAGCATGCGCTGCGAAGCGCTCGGCTTTCTCGATGCCGACCGGCCGCAGGCCACCCAGACCGAAATGGCGGACCGTTATGCCGACTATTTCGAAGATTATATCCATCGCGGCATCGAGCTCGAGCTGCTCCATCCCATGCTGGATCAGTATGACCTCGGTCGCCTGGGGCAGACGCTGAAGCCGGAACGCGACCTCAAGTTCAACTATCTCGGCCTGCAGACTCTGTACGACCGTTATTTCATTCACTACCAAAAGACCCGCTTCGAACTGCCGCAAGCGTTTTTCATGCGTGTTGCCATGGGGCTTGCCTGCAATGAGATCGACCGCGAGCAACGCGCCGTCGAATTCTACGATCTGTTGTCGAACTTCGATTTCATGAGCTCGACGCCGACGCTTTTCAACTCCGGTACGCTGCGGCCGCAGCTCTCTTCGTGCTATCTCACCACTGTTCCCGATGATCTGGAGGGCATCTTCAGCGCGATCAAGGATGACGCCATGCTTTCAAAATATGCCGGCGGACTGGGCAACGATTGGACCCGGGTGCGGGCGATGGGCGCCCACATCAAAGGCACCAACGGCAAATCGCAGGGCGTCGTGCCATTCCTTAAGGTCGCCAATGATACGGCAGTCGCGGTCAATCAAGGCGGCAAGCGAAAGGGGGCCATGTGCGCTTATCTGGAGACCTGGCACCTCGATATCGAAGAGTTTCTCGAGCTGCGCAAGAATACCGGTGACGACCGCCGCCGCACGCACGATATGAATACCGCCAACTGGGTGCCGGACCTGTTCATGAAGCGTGTCGCCGCCGATGCCGAATGGACTCTGTTCTCTCCCGATGACGTGCACGATCTGCACGATCTGTATGGAGACGCCTTCGAAAAGGCGTATATCGCCTACGAAACCCAAGCCGACCGCGGTGAGATCCAGCATTTCAAGCGCATTCCCGCCCTCAGTTTGTGGCGCAAGATGCTGTCGATGCTGTTCGAAACAGGCCACCCCTGGATCGCCTTCAAGGATCCCTGCAATCTGCGTTCGCCGCAGCGTCATGCCGGCGTCGTTCACAGCTCCAATCTCTGTACCGAGATCACCCTGAATACGTCGGACAGTGAGATCGCGGTCTGCAATCTGGGTTCGGTCAATCTGGCGGCTCATATGAACGAAACCGGGCTGGATATGGCCAAGCTGGAAAAAACGATCGGCACGGCGATGCGGATGCTCGACAATGTGATCGATTACAACTACTACAGCGTCCCGCAGGCGCGCCGCGCCAATCTGCGCCACCGGCCGGTCGGGCTCGGCATCATGGGTTTTCAGGATGCGTTGTATCAGCTGCGCATACCGTATGCCTCCGAAGAGGCGGTGACCTTTGCCGACCGGAGTATGGAAGCGGTCAGCTACTTTGCCATCCAAGCCTCGTGCGCACTGGCCGAAGAGCGCGGCAGCTATTCCAGCTTCCAGGGGTCGCTCTGGAGCCAGGGAATCCTGCCGATCGATTCGATCGATCTGTTGGCACGCGAGCGCGGGGACTATCTGCAGATCGACCGTTCCATGACGCTGGATTGGGAGGCATTGCGCGAGCGTGTCAAAACGGGCGGTCTGCGCAATTCCAACACCATGGCAATCGCCCCGACAGCGACCATCTCCAATATCTGCGGAGTTTCGCAATCGATCGAGCCGACCTATCAGAATCTGTTCGTCAAATCGAATCTGTCGGGCGAATTCACGGTCGTCAATCCCTTTCTCGTGCAGGACCTGAAAGCACAGGGCTTGTGGGATGAAGTGATGATCAACGATCTTAAATATTACGACGGCAGCATGCAGCGCATCGATCGGATTTCCGACGAGCTGAAGCAGTTGTACGCCACCGCTTTCGAACTGGACCCGCGCTGGCTGGTGGAAGCGGCGTCGCGCCGCCAGAAATGGATCGATCAGGGCCAGTCGCTCAACCTCTATATGAGCGAACCGAACGGCAAAAAGCTCGATGCACTTTATAAACTGGCTTGGGTGCGCGGCTTGAAAACGACGTACTATCTGCGCAGCATGGGGGCGACGCACGTCGAGAAAAGCACCCTGGCCGACGGCAAATTGAACGCGGTCAAGAGCGAGCCCGAGGGCGACGCCGTCAACGTGTGTTCGATTCTGGATCCGGAGTGTGAGGCGTGTCAGTAATCAGAAGACAGGGATCAGGAAACAGGTGTAGGGTGGAACAAGCGCAGCGGTTCCACCTTGTAGACGACGAAAAGCAGAGGGCAGCAAATAAAACATTGGGGGCAATGATATGTTGAATTGGGAAGATCCATTGACGGGGCTCGGCCGCAAGGCCGAAGCTGGACCCGAGAAAATCACGGTACGGCCCGGCCAGGGGCTGCAAGACAACCGCGATCTTATGCAGACAGCGGGGGAGGCGCCCTGTGTCGATCCCGACCCGATCCGAGGTGCATCAATCAGGAAACAGGAAACCGGGAACAGAGAAGATGCTCTGATCCCTGATGCAGGCGGCGCCATCGGCTTGGAATCCATCCAAATCGGGGCTGCCCGCATCCAGGTCGACGACAAAAAAATCATCAACTGCCGCGCCGACCTCAATCAATTGGTGCCGTTCAAATACCAATGGGCCTGGCAAAAATATCTAGACGGCTGCGCCAACCATTGGATGCCGCAAGAGATCAATATGAACGCCGACATCGCCTTGTGGAAAAGCGCCGAAGGGCTGACCGAGGACGAACGCACGATCATCATGCGCAACCTGGGCTTTTTTTCCACCGCCGATTCGCTGGTGGCCAATAATCTGGTGCTGGCCGTCTACCGCCACATCACCAATCCCGAATGCCGCCAATACCTGCTGCGCCAGGCATTCGAAGAGGCGGTTCATACCCATGCCTATCAATACGTCGTCGAATCCTTAGGAATGGATGAAGGCGAGGTGTTCAACATGTACCGCGAAGTGCCGGCCGTGGCGCGCAAAGCGGAATGGGCGCTGCCGTTCACCCAATACCTGAGTGATCCGCACTTTCACACCGGCACGCCGGAAAACGACCAAAAGCTGCTGCGCGAGCTCATCGCCTTCTATGTCGTTTTCGAAGGCATCTTCTTCTATGTCGGCTTCACCCAGGTTCTCTCCATGGGCCGCCGCAACAAGATGACCGGCACCGCCGAGCAATTTCAATACATCCTACGGGATGAATCCATGCATATGAACTTCGGCATCGACGTCATCAATCAGATCAAGATCGAAAACCCGCACCTGTGGGCGGAGGACTTCAAGCAGGAGATGGCCCGGATGATTCGTGAAGCCGTCGAAATCGAAACCCAATATGCCTACGATACGATGCCGCGGGGCATTATCGGCCTGAATGCCAAGATGTTCGAGGAATATCTGCAGTTTATCGCCAACCGCAGATGCTCGCAGATCGGGTTGCCGGAACAATATCCCGGTGCCGGCAATCCCTTCCCGTGGATGAGTGAAGTGCTGGATCTCAAGAAAGAGAAAAACTTTTTTGAAACCAGGGTGACCGAGTATCAGACCGGGGGGGCGCTGAATTGGGATTAGCCTGGTAGAGAATGAAGGAAATGCCTCGGTGTGGAGCAGCAGTGCGGGTTGACGATCCTGCGCTAGGAGGCCGTCCGAGAATAGCGATCGGTGCGAGGGTAAGACTGATTGAGTCAGATTATTGATGGAAACCATCCTTGGTTTCCACCCCTTCGGGGTCGCTAACGCGGCCCAAATTGGCTCCCGGCCAATTTGTCAATCATTTGAGGCGAATAGTGGGCCTATTTAACAAAAACGATCGGGAAATCTGGCCAATCAGGCTCGGCCGCAGTAGATCAGTCTGTTCTCAGACAGCCTCCTAGTCTCCTAGTTTCCAAACACTAGATGCAATGAGCATTAACATTCGCTCCTTGAGACACTTGGTCGTACCGGGATTATTTCTGGTACTGTTTGCCTCGATTCTTTGGTGTTATTTTAATCATTTC
>DEII01000127.1 GCA_002352385.1 Methylococcaceae bacterium UBA2778
GTCGGCTGTGATTATTATTGAAAATGTTTTTCAACTTATTAAAACTCTATGTCCGTAAGCATGCATCTTATATTTTACAAATCTCCTTAAGAAATAATAGGTAATTTGAGGATCTATTCGAGTCTTGCCAGCCTTTGTGAGGGAACAGCAACATTGTGCTACCCCTCTATAACTATACCACATAATTCATGATATTCTACCAGGATTTGGAGGTTTACTCTGTGATGCCCATGAGCAACACCGATGCATTTTGTGGCGTGCAAATAAAGAATGAATAGTAAGAACCATGGTGGCTTGTTATAAAAATGAGTGATTCTTAGGGCTTCATACGAGGGATGTAACTACCGAAATTATGGATGCCGATGGTATTTTAGCTGTCGACAAGGGTTTAGGGAATGCGTCAGTCAGGTGGCTCACTTTTTTGAAGATATGACCTGAGTAAGCCCTAATGTTTGGAAAGCGATTGCATTGCTCCGAGCAATTAAAACTGATCAGATGGGATTTTCATGAAACTGTGCAAGATGGCGTGCGGCGTTACGGTAATGATGACAGTTGTGTTTGGCCTTGCTGTTCAGTCCAAAGCGTCAGAAACGCTTGCTCCTTCCAACCAGTGGGAATTTCAGTTCATGCCATATGCGTGGGTTCTGTTCCTTCAAGGTGAGACGGGTCTCGGAGCAAACTCCAAAGACTTCAATACAAATCTGTTTGAAGTCGTCGACAAGGCCGACGAGCTTTACGCCTTTATGAGTTATCAGGAGATGCGCAAAGGCCGGCTGACATTGTTCGCTGATGTGTTCTGGAACAGAATCAAGATCAAAGATAGCGGTTTCAGGAGCTTCAATCCGGTCGCGGGGTTAAATCTGAATATTGTTGCCGAAGGTAAAGCCTGGCTGGACCTTGCGATTATTGAACCGGGGGTTGCTTATGAGATTGGCAGCTGGGGAGGTTCGCATGCATCGCTGAAAGATGAGGGTGCCTTCGCCCCGACAACAACGCTCGATATTCTGGGCGGCGTTCGTTATTGGTATTTGAGACCGGATATAGATCTGAATGTGACCGCAACGGTCAATATTCCGGCACTTGGTCTTAGTCGAACCGGTGCGGGCAGCGTATCCGCTGCAAAGACCGTTGACTGGTTTGACCCGTTCATCGGAATGCGTTTGCGGCGTCAACTTGCTCCCGGTCAGGAAATTATGCTGAGGGGAGACATTGGTGGCTTTGACATTGGCAGTGATTTTACCTGGCAGGCGCAGGCTGGTTATAGCTTTGACACGACGCTGTTAGGCCGCGACATGATGGCTTACTTGGGCTACCGCGCGCTATACATCGATTACGAAGAGGGCAACGGGAGCCGCAAATTTGGACTCGAACTGCTTTCGCATGGCCCAACCATGGGCGTGACATTCAAGTGGTAAGGTTGCTGCTGAAAAAGTGCCGTGCGGGCCAGGTAGGGTTGTGATCCAATCATCTCATGCGGAGATGAGAAAAGAGGTAAAATGTCCAATATTCTTAAATTAATCGTCGCATCGAGTGTGATGATTGGTTTGACCTTCGCGCTAACAAATGACGCGGACGCGCAGCAAAGTGGCGCAGACCTTGCGAAGAAGTTATCCAACCCGATAGCCTCTTTGATCAGTGTGCCGTTTCAGTTTAATTACGACGAAAATATCGGCCCTATCGATAGTGGCAAAAAAGGTTTCGTCAATGTTCAACCGGTCATTCCAATCTCGCTCAACGAGGATTGGAACATCATTTCCCGCACAATCTTGCCCATCGCCAGTCAGGACGAAATATTCCCTGGTGCCGGAAATCAGTTTGGCCTGGGTGATGTCGTGCAAAGCCTGTTCTTTTCACCAAAAGCGCCGACACCCGGCGGCCTCATTTGGGGCGTCGGTCCTGCTCTTCTCATTCCCACTGCAACCGATGAACTACTCGGAACGGAGCAGTTCGGTCTCGGTCCAACGGCGGTTGCTCTGACGCAACAAGGCCCTTGGACAATTGGCGCGCTCGCAAATCACATCTGGTCTGTGGCTGGAGAGGATGATCGGGCCAACATCAACCTCACATTCCTCCAACCTTTCCTGGCCTTTACAACGCCGGATGCATGGACATTCTCAGCGAATGCCGAGTCTACATATAACTGGGAAACAGATGAATGGTCCGTACCGGTCAATCTGCTCGCAACCAAGTTGCTCAAACTCGGCAATCAACCGATCAGCGTTGGACCGGGCGTGCGCTACTGGGCGAAGAGTGCCACCGGCGGACCTCAGGGATGGGGTGCACGCCTTCAATTCACACTCCTGTTTCCCACGGGCCAGTGATAGGCAGCCCCATCTTTCTCGAGACTATGTCGAACTCGTCCAAGGAAATCTACCAGGCAAGGTAAGGCCGTCACTACTACGACTTGCCCTTAGAACTATGCTTGCCTGAGCGCGACTGCATCCACGATCACGAGGTATGGCGAGTACTGGAGAGTGAGGTCAGAGAACTGAAGAAGGTGGGGTGACAGTGTCGATTCATTTTGGGCAGCTGTGCAGAGGGATGTATGGACCGGCTGCTAAACGCAAGTGAAATTGTCTACGAAGGATTTCGGAAGTCGCTGATATGTATCCGGCCTGTTTGATCGACACGCGGGTCGTGGCCTTGATGGGAATACGCGCGCACTTATGATCTCATTAGCGGATAGGTTGTCGTGCAACCATTACTCTGCCCAGACTTTAGAGTGCGCATTTTAATCCGTTCCATGCAATAATCTCAGTCGCGAATCTTTCTAAAGCTGATTGACCTATATGACCAACGCTTCATCAAACCTCTTGTTATGGCACAATACGCTCCAGGCGATCCGTGCCAATTTGTTAGCGAGAGCTGTTGCAAGCTTATTGCGATACATGCGTTTGGCAGCCTCAGTGAGCCATGAGCCAAAACTAAATTTGCCCCAATTTTGCGGCCTCATCAGGATCACGTTCGCTGCCTGAATGAAAAGCGTGCGCAGGTGTTTGTTGCCTCGTTTTGAGATGCTCCCCAGAATAGATTTACCGCCAGTGGAGTATTGCCGCGGCACCAATCCGATCCAGGCACCGAAGTCGCGGCCCCTTTCGAACGCTTCTCCTTTGCCGATCGCTGCGACCATGGCAGTTGAGATTATCGGACCAATCCCAGGAACGTTCATTAATCGCTGGCAGTTTTTTTCCAACTTGCTGACCTTCTTCTTCGCGAGATAGGCTTTGATCATCAATCCCCCCAGAGAATGGCCGACGAAGTAGATCTTGGGAGATTTTCCGATACAGCATCTTTCGATCTGGCTGTCGATATCCTGAAGTATTTTCTCAGGCGTAACTCTCAGCGAGTGATAGCCGATCCTTACTATCCGAAAGTCTGCTTTCCCGACACGTGACGCTAGCAACCACATAGCGGTTTTGCTGCGCCCAAGGTCATGCAAAACAACGACGATGTCTTTGTCACTCTTTTTGAATACGGCATCGGAGGCAAATAGAGCGGCGCTAAACAACCATATTGAGGTGAGGACCGTTGCTCCAAAAAACGCCGAGCGCGTTAGTTTGTTCATGATTGGCTCCATTCACTGTCCGCAGCCAGGCAGACGGTCAGCGATACTATTTGCCATTCAGCGCGAAGGCGAGGTCACTGGATCGAGTATTTGCGTCGCATCATGGCGCTCCAACTTCGGCGCGGTGTTGACGGAGCAGATGGACCGCGACCAGACCGAGCGCAATCTCCAGTACCGCATACACGATAAGCAGCCAGTGCGGCAGACCGTCCATGACAAAACTCAATATGCGCCCGACTGCTAGTCCGAGCATAAACACTGCGCAAGCAACGAGTGCCGGACCCTCCATGGATTTCCTGAACGCACCCAACAACCACAACATGACCATCCCTAGGTAAAGTCCCATCACTGCACGCATGATGTGAGTGAGGTTGATAGTATCGACGTTGATACCGAAGAGGGCATCCAGGGTTAGCGATGGCTTGGCTCCATATCCCAGCGCGATCGGCACCAGGCCAACAGCGCAGAAGATCAGAAAGGCGCGGGTTTTCATGCTTTTATTCATAATTTTCATGCTTTTATTCATAATGTGTAGTTCTTTGCTGAGTATTATACTGCGTCAGACGCCTGCTTCTCGCTCTAACTCCCTGGTCTCGCCTATCTCAAGGTTTCCCACGGGTTCCAGTCGTCGGCCACTGGCACGAGCCTGTACGTCGTCATATAATTTAAGACAGTTGAACGATATTGTTAAGAGAGACTTTGGCTCATCTGATTGCTGATATTATGCTGCGGCCTTGCGGTATTGCAAGCGCCGCTTTTCGATTGTTTTTCGTTTAATCTGAATCGCCCCTAGTTTCTTAGACACTCTGGGACTTCCATTTTTTCTGTCTTTCAAAATCAATCGGCGACAGCATACCGTTCCTAC
>DEII01000007.1:0-27307 GCA_002352385.1 Methylococcaceae bacterium UBA2778
CACAGTTTCTGAGCAACCCTTACGATGTCGCCCTATGTGCGAAGCGAGTAACTTTGAGGAGCCTCGTGCGGTAGTTCCGCACGCGGGGATCTGTACGGGGGCGGTCGGGTAACTGGCCGTCCTACCGTGATGGCCGCCAATGGCACAGGATGGAATGCGATGCTCTTAACTCGTGATCCGCAACAAAACGCCGTACAATAACCGACTCGCCCCCTTTTTTTTGCAAAAAAAACCGGGCGCTCTCGGCAGACAAGACATGAAGCGGGCGGACCGATACAAGAGCGTCTGCCGTTGGCGCGGAATCAGAAGGAATGCCCGGTGGCCATTCCTCCCGCCGGACGGGGTTGCCACGAGTGGCAAGCCTTGGCCCTGCAAACGAAGGAGGGCTGCGCAGCGTCGCAGATCAGCATACCGGCATGGTGGATCGAGTACGCTTGGTCCAGCCTTCTACCCCACGATGATCCATCCCACATTTGGAATGATTACTACAAAGTCTTGAGATACTCTAGCAAATCCCCCACCTTTGACGCCGAAACACGGTCGACTATTTTCTTGCGGTCGTTCAGGGGGTCCAAGCCACGCGTATCGGGACATAGGTCGGAGCCGAATTCATGCCCTGTGTTGCTTCGCCCGAATTCTTCGGTGTCGTAGTCTTTGACCAATTGGCTTTCATAAGGACTGTAACGTTGCCGAGGGGCAGTCTGCCACTCGAATCCGACCATCGCCTGATCGTAATAGATGACGCCGCGCTTGAACTGTTTCGGCCGCGTTTTCGGACAAATCATATGCATCAACGTGGGTACGGAGCCGTTATGTAGATAGGGTGCCCTGGCCCAAATGCCGTGCAGCATGTCCGCTTTATATCCGTTTGCACCGCTGCGGACCCGGCCCGGCGTGTCCTTGAAATAGTCGTCATAGGCCTTGACCGTATCGGTGACAACCTGACCTTGCTTGTCCCTGGGTAAGCACCAATCATTACCGGGATTGTTCCGTATGAAGATTTTACACGCCTCCATCACCAAGCCCGCCAGACCATATCTGGATACATCAGTGTTAACCAGGGATCTGTTCTTATCCACCCCCAGCTTTTCGGCCGGGACGATCTCGGGGTTGTTGGGCTTATGGCAATCGGAACACTCCTGTTTGTAAATGGCTATGCCTCGCAGCGCTTTTTCCTTATCGATGTCGAATGGGTATGGCGGAGGGGGCATATTGCCGATCAGCGGGTTCAGTGGCTCGTGTATTCTGACGTTCACTTTTCGCGGGTCACCGGTCGCCGACGTTCCAGATGCTAAAGTTCTTGCCGCCGCGCCTTGGTTTCCATCCCAATTCGCCAACTCCCGATGCGCGCTCCAGTTCAGGCTTTTGATATCGATCGGGGCAGGGACCGGCGGCGCCCAATGCTTGACAGTTTTCAATATGCGTTTTCCCGCCTCATCCGGACCCGCCGGCCCTTTAAAGCCGGGTATCGTATCGATGCCCGTGAAAATCGGGTTGTCCGGATAATCTCCGTACATGAATTTGATATAGCTGTTATCCGGACGCAAAGAATGGATGGCGACAAGCCCCGAGGCGATACCGAATGCGTCCATTTGCCCAATGCGATCGGTAATCACATCGGGCATCTTTTGGTCAGGGGATTGTTTGTGAGGGTTATCGGGATTGAAAGCATATTTTTTCCCGATCTGGTAATAAATGTAATGTGTCTTGATTGCGGTCCCGATCAAATCACCCAAGTAGGTGGCAAAGTCTTTTGCAACCCAATAGGTCTGCAGTTTTGCGCGTTTGATCTGGTCGGGACGCGGACCATAAATCGTTTTCACCGTTTCCGGGTCCATCGCTCGACTTAGCATACGGGTATACAGTGCCGTGACCCCTTTCTTGCTTGGAACAATGTCGTCCGGCTTCGGTAATGACGTCGCGTCCATCGAAAACCCGGACTCCACCAGTGCCAATCCGGTTTCCATCAATAATCCTGAAAAATATTGCTGCTCTATTTCGGTGTTCGGCATTCCCGGCAGGAATTTCATTGTCCCCTGCTTGACAATATTACCGTTATTATCCATCTCCCCGTCCACGATGACGCGCCCCATGTGGCACCCTGAACAGGAAAAAAATACGGCATCGATTTCAGGTGGTTGTTGAAATCGCTGATGTTCTTTCTCGTAGTCGATGTCATCTCCGTACAGCCCTTTTCGAATTTTACCCCTGGCAAGCACGAGCACTTTGGCAACACGCGGGTCGTAGTCTTTCTGAAAATGTGCGGCAAATCGCTTGATGACTCTGCCGACGGCCCCGTCACGCATAAACCGAAGCCGTTCATCAACCGCGCGAACGTCTTTAGGCTTTACCGCGGGATCATAGACGAATCCATTCGGGACCAAATGCTGTCTTTGGCCGGGCTTCTTGACAATGCCGTTCTCATAATCGTCCGGATGCGGTCCAACCCCTAGATGATCCAACGTATAGAGCTCCTTGCTGCGCTCACTCGGAACAACCGACCTCTTCTTCCAGATTTTGGCGAGCGCAAGCAAATGGGGGTCTTTTTCGGTGGCCGGATCCAGCGAAAGCAGTGTCTGCAAAAGGACATAAGGAACGCCGCCATAGCCGACTGGATGGTTGGCGAACCAATCCCAGGCAAGGGCGGGTGTATGGCCTGAGCGGAAGCCGTATGCCTTCGATCTTACCGGGTCCGTGTCGTTCAGATAGGCATAAAGCTCACGCTCCCGGCGGTTCATTTCTTCAGACCAAGGTGCATCCCCTTTCTTCAACCAGCCATCCGAGGCATAAGCGTTTTTGGGCGGCGAAACGTCAACAGCCGCGGTGGATCCGGATTGACCGTATGGAGAGGGCTGCTTGCCCCCTTGGCTATCGGCTTGAGCCCATTGTTCGGACCGGTTTGGTTTTTGCTGTGCGATGCAGCCGAACGACAGAACAAGCGTTAAGGCCAGGCACAAAATACTCGAGAATCGTTTCATTCAAGCCTCCTACCCGAAATATTGACCGGTGGTCCCGGTATCATCGAATTGCAGCGTAAAGGTCTTTGCGTAGAGGTTGTTGCCGTCAAGCTGCAACCGTCCAAACCGCCCTTCCAGCGGAAAGTCGGTTTCGCCCGGGTGCGGCTGCGGCCGGCGGACGTTTTCCAGCGCCAGGATGGCGATCAAGGCTTCGACCATGAGCACCGGCGAGACATACTGGCCAAGGCACTTGTGGCGGCCATAACCATGTTGAAGATAATGTGCTTCATCCCGCCCCAAAATAAAGGCATTGGGTTGATCGATATCTTTCATCGCGGAGCCATGGGCCGCGAAAACCAAGGTGCCCTTCCTGATTGGACGGCTGTCTGCTATGGTTGCGCCCTCTTCGATGCATTGTCTGAGCAGCACCTCGCCTTGTGGTTGCAGTCGCAAGGCTTCGAGCACATAGCTTCGCAACTCGCTCCGGCTCCGCTCGACGTCGCGTCCCTCGAGCACATTCAACGCCAAGGCTCGGGCGTCATCAAAAGAACCGTACCGTTGGCTGCCTGAAGGACACTCGGTATCGTCTTGCTCGTACTCACCTTCCTTCAGGCGGATGATTGAATCGATCACCCGGCAGGTCGCCTCCTCCTGCCCGGCAACGGCACCGACAATCGTGCCCATGACATTTTCGGATATCCTCAAATCATTCACCCGGTTCGGGTCAGCCTCCCCGCAATGACCCTCCGTCGAGGGTATCCCCATTTGGATCTTCAACAGCCGGGTCAACATCGTATCGGGCGCGTCATCGCCAGACCCTTCGGCTTGCAGGGTTCGCCTCTGAATATCGATTTCCCGTTGGATATAGACCAGCAACTCACGATAGGCGCGAACACCGAGCGCCTGTACTTCAATATCCTTTTGTATGTTGTTAAAGAAATTCTGAAACGACGCTTTGATCCACTCGTATATCTGCATTTCGTCAGGAATGATGCCATCGCTTCTTTTCAATGCCGTATCGGGCAGCTCGACAACGGTGCCATCGGGCCTTTGGTAGGTCGTCGGTAAAGGCGTTTGGCCATCCGGGCTGGCGATTTTAACTCCATAGTAGGTCAGCATGTCGTCGGTCAGCTCAAAGAACCCTTTCTGTTGTGCCGCGGGAACGCCTAAATAATGATGCCCTAATGTCACCGGGACAAACCGCGCAACCGCGGTCACCACGTCAACAAAGCAATTGCCCTCTCCTCGCGCCCTGCCCACCGCTTCCTTGACTCGACGCATGGTGTCGTCATGCACCAGACCGGTAATTTTTTCCGGGTCCGCTTTATTGACGACCGTCGTCAATAGTTCCTTGTCGTCGTTGTATTTGCTGTCATCGTCGGTACTCAAAATGAAGGTATCGAGGCCGCCGTTATAGCGAGGGCTCATGGACTTAACCATCTCTCGTCCATAAGGGTCCACGGTAAATTCGGAGTGGCGCGTCAATACGTCGCGCACGGCATCACCCTGCGCGACCATGATGGGCCCAAAAGGCGGTTGAAACAGTTTCTCCTTCTGCCGAATTTCGGTGAACATCGGGTATGGTCGATACCTCAGAAAAAAACCATACACCGCGCCGACCGCCCTCGCTTGACGCGTCGCCGCGAGTTTTAGCTGTTGCAACTGATCCAATTCTTCCGGGATAATCGTACCGGTCTTCGCTTTGCCGGCGAGCTGCGTCAACAAGGCGGTATCAACCGGATTATCGTCCATGACGCGCCGGATTGTTTCATAGAAAGAACCGATCGCTTCTTTGAAATGTTCTCTCAAATAACCAAGATCCGGATTCGTCGGGTCGGCGGTGTCGTTGGAAGGGGGGGGCGGGTGGTCAGGGCCATCATCTTCCGGTGGGACTTTTTCCTCTTTGTCGCCGCCAAAATAGCTTGCAATCCTGTCCTTGATGGCTGCGATCAAAGCCTTGTAGTCGAGCTTTTCAAACGAAATTTTCATGCGCTCGTACTCCATATCCTCGGTGATGAACACGGCATCGACAATGCAGCATCGAAAATGGAGGCTGACATTTAAGTTCGGGCAAAGTCGATGTGATTGTAAGCCGCAGAAACTTTGGGTAGCTTAATTCGTTTAGGCAAACGCTATCATACTTATAAGGGATTTGACAATTAAAAGTTTTCGGGTGCGGCATAACCGCAGAGCATTCTGTTTGCTTTTAACAGGCTGAACCATTGCCTCCACGCATTGCGAGGCAAGAATAATTGCAGTTTTGTTAAGCAAGGTCGGCGCCATAGACAACCCTCCGTTACTACTCGTGACCGCCGGAATTATTCTCCTGTGTATCGGCTTGACTACCCCTGGGTTCAGTTGTAGACTCGCTTGCAAAAGCCCCTGCGAGCCGATGCCAAGGTCGAAGACAAGGTTCAATTTTGATCTTTTCATGGTTTTCTGACTATTTTAAGGAGTGCCTATGAACTCATATAGACCGATACCCGCGGAACTTGATAGGAGTGCAGTCCCATGAAAAGCGTTCTGGTTACCGGCCCGGCCGGATTTCTGGGCTACCACGTCATTAAATTGCTCAACGAGCGGGGGATCCGCCCCCGGGTGCTGGTCGAAGACCCTAATCCGCCCCCACCGGACAAAAAAGCACTAACGGACAAAGAGTTCAAGAAGGCCATGAAGAGCCGAATGGCTTTCGAGGCCATGACAGAATTGAATGTGGACCTTGCCGAAGGGAACGTCAATGAGCCAGCTTCCCTTCAGGCCGCCTGCGACGGGATTGACACCGTTTTCCACCTGAAGTTTGCGATCGAACTGGGGGACGGGGCCGATGTGAAAGAGAAACTGCACGAGGTGAACGTCATTGGCACCCGCAACCTACTCGATGCCGCGGCGGCAGCGGGCGTGGCGCGCGTCGTGGTAAGCAGCAGCGCACTGACGGTGGGGCTTAACCCTGAGCCCGTGCCGCTGGATGAAACGGCGGACTGGAATACCTACCGATTCGATTTTCCTTATGCAGTGTCTCGACGAGAGGCTGAGACTGAGGCGCTGGCACGGCCGGAAGGTGATGCAGTGCCCATTGTGATGGCCGTGAACCCTTCCTTCACAATGGGGCCGGAGGACTTCATCGGGGCTCCGGCCAACGGGCTCATCGATAAAATGAGCAAACGCTGGTTCCGGTTTACTGCACCGATCGGCTTCGGTGTGCTGGACGTCCGGGATTATGCACAAGGTGCTCTAATAGCCGCCGAGAAAGGGCGTCACGGTCAGCGTTATATCCTCAGCGGCGACAATGTCACACCGGACCGGTTGTTGAACGCAGTTGCTGCGGTAGACGGGCGCCGGGCGCCGCGCTGGTTGGTCCCCATTCCCGGCTGGCTTGTTTCGCTCCTGATTAAGGGGATCGGAACAGTGAAGGGCAAACGGCTTCAGGGAGCCCCCGGCATCGTTCAGCTCTGGGGCCGAAATGCCTGGTACAATACCGATCGCGCGCGCAGCGAGCTTGGCTGGGAAACCCGTCCGCTGCACACGACGCTCGAAGACAGTCTTCGTTGGCTGCGCGAGAACGCGGCCGGGTAAATTGGGCCAGTGAGCCGGCAGGCACCTGGGGGGCCACCCTTGGACTGCTTGTCATTGCCTTGCGCACACACCACATTTCATGCCGATCGGAGGTTTGTCATGGAGTTGAAACACATACGAATCGTTTGTGCAGTGCTCGGCTTGGTGCCCATATTTATCGGCCTGCGCGGTATGCTTTTTGGCTTGGAGCACTTGATTCCCGGCGCTGAGATTTCCGCCGGCCCGGATGGGCAATACCGCTATCTATCGGCGATATACCTTGGGTTCGGCTTTTTGATTTTGTGGATACAGTTTCGACTGGATACGGAAATACAACTGTTTCGGATCCTTATCTCTATCGTTTTTGTTGCGGGCCTGGCGCGTGCAGCCGCCATCGTTGTATATGGACTGCCTGACGCGTCCCTCCTGCTTGCCACGGCGTTCGAGCTTGTTTTCCCGCCAATCTTGATTATCTGGCACGGAAAGATCATCAAGGCGAAAGGTTTCATGCCCACCAATTTGTGAGTCGCCATTGGCGATCGTGCTTCTTGCTCATCAATATCGTGCTTCTTGCTCATCAATGAGGAGTCAACAAATGGCATCGATACAACAAAACATACCATTCAGCCTGAGATGGTGCGCACCAATCAACCTGGTCAAGGCATCGGGCTTGGTTTGAAACGGCGTATTCGATAGGATGAGCGACCGCTCATCCCGTCATCATTAACCGGCATGGAGCCTGAACGATTACCTTGGAAAAAACAGCCGAAACGTAATTATTTAGATCCCCTCACCCCAACCCTCTCCCGGAGGGAGAGGGAGCTGAGGAATCACAGGACGCTCGCTGCTTTTTCCGTTGAAATGTGCTGATTGATGACGGGGGGAGTGAATAAATACGCCGAAACAGCGGTGCAAGACAGCAACTTAACGATAGGAGGCAGGTGCAATGGCTAAATTGATCATAGGCATTCATGGTTTGGCAAACAAGCCTGATAAACAGACCTTGGAATCGTGGTGGAAAAAAGCAATCGCCGAGGGATTGGAGAAGAACCGCGGGGTCATGTCGGAATTCAATTTTCGAATGGTGTACTGGCGTGATTTTCTCCATCGTCATCCGCTGCATCTGGAGGATGATTACAAATTTGACAGTCTCTATAACGAAGAGCCCTATACGCCGGCCAATCCGGGTGCCTTGAAGGAGCACGCCGACAGTTGGCGGGACGATATCATTGCGTCGATGAGGGGCGTCGGCGGTTCAAGCGTGGATTTTTTGAAAAAAAATTTTGATATGGAAAAGTTTGCTGATTGGGTAGTTGGTCGGCTGGCCAAGGATCTCGCCTTTTACTACGATGAAAGCCGCATGATCACCAATCGCCAGAAAACAAAAGAACCGGCGTCGAAAGTATTGAGAGATGAGTTAAAAAACGCTTTGGTGGAAGAGAAGGGTAATGAGCTGATGTTGATCGCCCATTCGATGGGCAGCATCATCGCCTATGATGCGCTCCGCGACCTCGGAATGCCGGGCGTTGACAGCGATGTTTCGGTCAAGACGCTCGTCACGATCGGCGCCCCTCTCGGCCTTCCTCATGTCAAGCACAAGATCAAGAAAGAGCGTAGTTACGATGATCGAGTGAGAACACCCTCGATCGTCACGGGAAATTGGGTTAACCTTGCTGATCGTAAAGATCCGATTTCGGCCGATTTCCATCTCCATGACGATTATGGAGCGAATGACGCGGGGATTCGTGTGACGGACGACGTGGTCGAAAACGATTATCACCGACCGGGCGCTCCGGACAAACGTAACCATCATAAGTCCTACGGTTATTTACGCACGCCGGAACTTTCTGAACTGATCAATCAGTTTTTGAGTTAATGCCGCAGCGCGGATTTCGACGACGAACGCTCAGAAGCGGCCTCGAAGACACTCGCGGCGTTGGCGGAAAAAACCCAGGTTACTTTGTTTTTCCATCATTCACAGGTTGTCGAACAGGCGAAGCGCTTGCCGGAGTCGGCGCAGGTGGCGGTACATGAACTGTCGTGATGTACACTGACAGCTTGCCGGGATTCCGAACGGCTGTTGTTGGAGGCACCGCCGAGCTCGGTGCTGAGCCGAGCGTTGGCTTTTCCTGGCTGCCTCCGATGATCCGGGGCGGTGCGCCCGGCAACGTGCATTTTACGAGTAGAATGGGGCATCAGCCTTGGTGAAAAAGAGACTCTCGAATGCTCAAACGATCTCGGAACAGGGGGGCATCGCCGCTCCTTTTGGTTCATGGCGGAGCGGGCCCGACAGGAAAAAAGTCCGACGTCATCCAGGAGAAGCAACGCGTCATCAGCGAGGTTGTCAGCCGGGTTTGGCCTCAGCTGCTCGACGGGGAGTCCGCCGTCGATGCGGTGACCGATATCGTCAAACAGTTTGAAGCGAGTCGTTATTTCAACGCCGGCTACGGCGCAGTGATGCAGAGCGACGGCTTGGTGCGGCTGTCCGCTTCGCTGATGGACGGCAGTAAGCGGAAATTTTCGGGCGTGCAGCTCGCCACCCATATGGTTCACCCTTCGCAGCTGGCCTATGCTCTGCAGAGCAGGCCCGAATCGGTCATTGGCCCATTGGGCGCCCAGCTTCTTGCCCGTGAGTTGGGCCTTCCACCGGAAAACCCCGTCTGTGTGGATCAGGTAAAGCGGTGGGCCTCCAGTCTCGAACCAAGCGATGAAGCACCCGATCGACACGGAACGGTGGGCGCGGTCGTGCTCGACGCCGAAAACCGGTTGGCGGCGGCCACCTCCACCGGCGGCAACCGCGTCAACGCCCCGGACAGAATTTCCGATTCAGCAACGGTGGCAGGCAATTATGCATCGCTCTGCGCTGCTATAAGCTGCACCGGCATTGGTGAACAGATCGTCGACGATGGGCTCGCCGTCCGTTTGGAAACCCGGGTGTGCGACGGCCGATCGATGATCGAGGCTTCCGACAAAATGTACGATGAGGCGCTCGCTCGATCCCGCAACTATGGTTGGATCGGGACCGATCGCCATGGGAATTGGGTGATGTATTGGACCACCGAAATGATGACGTGTGCCGCAATGAGCCGGGATCTCGACGAGCCCGTCGTCGGCTGATCGTCGGCAGCTGTGCTGTTCACCCTCTCCAGGCAAGGGCTGTTGGTCGAGGCCCTGCCGAAGCGTGGACGGTCTGGACAAGTATCGTAGCCCTGATGCAGCGCAGCGGAATCCGGGGGCAATTGGAAGGCGCATTCCTGGATTTCGCCTTGCTGGATCCGGGCTACGTGGCTTTAAGCCCTCTCCAGCGGGAGAGGGTTTGGGTGAGGGGGGCAATAAACGAAGGCACTTCTTGCCGTTTGGATACCCTCATCCCGGCCTTCTCCCGGAGGGAGAAGGAGTGTCTTATCTTAATTCATCCGCATTGCCCCCGTTGTCGCTTAGTTTTCACGGCAATGGCGATACTCCGAACAGTGTGCTGTGCAAGTGAATCACCAAAGCGAAGGCGGTGCTGGCGAGCAGAACACGCCACCAGCCGATTTCCGACAAACGAAACCTGTTGTGACCTTGGATGATGGCCAGAAAAGGCACGGACGATGTCACTTGGGTAAACTGTTGCCAGCGATCACCGAAGAGACGCTTGCGTTTGGCATCGATCGAGGCGGTTCCTGCAGCGGCTAGCAGCAGTATTGAACCGAAGAAGACCAACGAGGCGGCATCGCCGTTGGCGATGAGATGGGCAAGTGCCCACAGAGCGATTCCCCACAGTGTGGGATGACGGGTGATGCGCAGGATTCCCTGCGCCGGCTCTTCCTGCCGCAGCAGAGCGTCGATACGCGTCGTCGTCGCATTGGGTGACGTGAGGCCGGCGACGGCGAGCAGAAAAGCAGCCGCCATCAACACCACAGCCACCGGCTTCAGTAGCTGCGGCTGAGACCACAGTTCGATGTATTCGGCGCTTCTATATGCAGCAATCATCCAGAACAGGCCTCCCAAGGAGAGCAGCGAAAAGAGCACCCGGTAGGGTACCTCGCCGATGCGCTCGATGATGATGCCGCGCAACCTGCTCCCTGCGACAAAAAAGTGCAGTCCGGTGAAAAAGAGCGCTGCCAGAATCAGCTGCAGCATGAGGCGGCATCGTCGATGCAGGCAGCAGAGGGGTGACCGCCAGCAGAGAAGAGCGCTTGCGCTCCGCCGTTCGCTGCCTTTGATCGAGAACTCGCTCCTTCGCTTGGGCCTCTCCTGCTGCTCGAACCGGACGGTGCCGGCATCATCGATCTGTCGTCACTCGTAACGCTCTTCGAGCACGGCTACGGCCGGCAGCTTTTTGCCTTCTAAAAATTCCAGGAAGGCACCTCCGCCCGTGGAGGTGTAGGAGATCTTATTGCCAATGCCGTACTTGTCGATCGCCGCCAGCGTATCACCGCCGCCGGCGATGGAAAAGCCGCTGCTCTCGGCGATCGCCAGGGCGGTGATGCGAGTACCTTCGCCGAACTGATCGATTTCGAAGACGCCGACCGGCCCGTTCCAGACGATGGTTCCGGCCGATTTCAGCATGTCGGCATAACGCGCGGCCGTTTCAGGTCCGATGTCGAGAATCATATCGTCATCGGCGACATCCTGGACCCGTTTGACGGTTGCCGCCGCCGACTCCGAAAACTCCTTGGCGCATACGACGTCGGTCGGTATCGGAATATCTGCTCCGCGCGCTCGTGCCGCTTCGCACAGACGCTTTGCTTCGGGAATCAAGTCGTTTTCACAGAGCGACTTGCCGACCGGAAAGCCTGCCGCGGCGATGAAGGTATTGGCGATGCCGCCGCCGACGATCAGCTGATCGACTCTGTTCGACAGTGAGTCCAGCACGGTCAGCTTGGTCGATACCTTTGAGCCGCCGACGATCGCCAGCAGCGGCCGATCGGGATTCTGCAACGCCTTGCCCAAGGCATCCAGCTCCGCGGCGAGGAGGGGACCGGCGCAGGCAACGGGTGCATATTGGGCGACAGCATGGGTCGAGGCCTGCGCCCGGTGGGCGGTGCCGAATGCATCCATGACGAAAATGTCGCACAGCGCGGCCATCTTCCTGCCCAGTTCGGGATCGTTCTTTTTCTCGCCCTTATTGAAGCGCACGTTTTCGCACAGCACGACGTCGCCGGGCTTGGAATCGATGCCGTCGAGCCAGTTCTTTTCCAGCCGCACCGGACGGCCAAGCAGTTCCGACAGTCGCTTCGCGACCGGCTTCAAGGAAAATTCCTCCGAGTATTCGCCTTCGGTCGGGCGTCCGAGATGCGACATGATGAGCACATGCGCCCCCGCTTCCAGAGCCTTCTGAATGGTCGGCAGGCCAGCTCGAATACGGATGTCGCTGGTAACGACGCCGTTTTTTACCGGAACATTCAGGTCTTGTCTGATGAGCACGCGTTTTCCGCGCAGATCAAGGTCTGTCATTCTCTTGATCGGCATAAGGTTCTCCTTTTTTTGCTATGTTGGTTGTGTGTTTGTTCGATTTTTCTCTCGTTCCCTTGGCTCTCGCGTGGAAATGCATACGCAATTATCCGATTACACAAGGGCTTCGTCAGCAGGTGTAGGGCGGAACGCGAAGCGGTTCCGCCATCAAGCTTTGGAACCACGAAAAACACGAAAAACACGAAAGATTTTTCATCATTCTTGCCTTTCGTGTTTTTCGTGGTTGTATGCCACGGCTGGATGGCGGATCGCCCACCGGGGCATCCGCCCTACTCGAAGCTCACCGCACTGACCAGGAAACAGAGGCCGAGGCCGCCCAGCACCCACGTCAACAGCGGCGCGTCCCCCAGCATCACTGGCGAATAGCCGTCGAGCCCCAGCAGAACTGCAGCGCTGATGATGAAGGCGCTGCCGGTAATCGCCGTGATGGAGCGGCGGTGGTTGTGCTGCATCTGGTTGCGCAGCTCTTCCAATTCTTTGGAGCGCCACTGCACTTCCAGCTGACCGTTGACGGCATCCTTCATGACCTGATGCGCGAGCAGCGGCAGGTCGGGTATTTGATCGATCCATTGCGGTAGCTGCTTGCGGACTTTTTTCATCGTCGCCTTGGGGCCGATCTGCTCCTTGAACCAGTTTTCCAGAAACGGCTTCGCCGTTTCCCACAGATCCAGCTGCGGGTAGAGTTCACGGCCCAGTCCTTCGATGTTCAACAGGGTCTTCTGAAACAGAACCAATTGCGGCTGCACTTCGGCATTGAAGCGCCGGGCGGCTTGAAACAACCGCAGCAGCAGCTGGCCATAGGAAATCTCACTGATCGGCTTTTCGAAAATCGGCTCACAGACAGTGCGAATCGCCCCTTCCAGCTCGTCGACTCGCGTCTCTTTGGGGACCCACTCGGACTCGACGTGCAGTTCGGCAACCCGCCGGTAGTCGCGGTTGAAAAATGCCAGCAGATTATAAGCCAGGTAGTGCTGGTCGGCGACCGTCAGCGATCCGACGATGCCGAAGTCCACAGCAATATAGCTGGAGTCCTTGGGTGAGACGAAAATATTACCGGGGTGCATGTCCGCATGAAAAAAGTTGTCGCGCAGCACTTGGGTAAAGAAGATCTCCACGCCGCGGTGCGCCAGCAATTTCAGGTCAACGCCTTCTTTTCGAAGGCGCTTCATGTCGCCGATCGGAATGCCGTAGATACGCTCCATCACGACCACCTCGCGGCGCGTCAGATCCCAGTAGATTTTGGGAATATAGAGCACCTCGGAGTGTTCGAAGTTACGCCGCAGCTCTGCTGCATTGGCACCTTCCCGAACCAAGTCGAGCTCATTGATGATTGTTTTTTCGAACTCGGCAACCACTTCGACCGGCCGCAGCCGTTTCGCGTCGGCCCAGAAGCGCTGGGCCAGCCGGGCCAATTCGTACAACAGCGCCACATCGCTTTCGATTCGTTTTTCCACCGCAGGCCGCAGGACCTTGACAACGACATCCTCACCGCTGTGCAGTTCCGCCACGTGAACCTGCGCAATAGAGGCCGATGCCAAAGGCGTTTCATCGAATTGTGCAAACAGCTCCGACACCGGCTGCTCAAGCGATCGCTCAATGATAGCGCGGGCCTCGGAGCCCGGAAACGGGGGCACCCGATCCTGCAGTTTCGCCAGCTCGTCGGCGATGTCCTCAGGCAGCAGATCACGCCGGGTCGACAGCATCTGCCCGAATTTGACGAAAATCGGGCCCAGATCTTCCAGCGTTCGCCGGATGCGGACACCGCGCGGCTCATGCTGCTTCCGTATCCAGAAGTTGGGCGACAGCAGGGCGACGAAGCGCACCGGGCGAAACAGATGCGTCGCCAGAATCAGCTCATCCAGGCCATGAGAGACCAGCACCCAGTTGATGTGCAGCAGTCGTCCTAAAAGCTTCGGGTGAATCACGCTCGTGCCTTGCGTTCGGGAATCAGGAAACGGGAATCGGGAATCAGTGCACTCGGGCTTTCCGGCCACTGATCCCTGATTCCCGATTCCTGAATCCTGTATCGGCTGAGCATCAGGCCGGCCTGTCGCTCAGTGCGGCCTGCAAGCGCTCGATCCGCGCTTGCAGACGGTCGCAGTCACTGCGTATCGCATCGACCTGCTCAAAAAAGAGCTCCGCTTCCACCGCCGTTGGCAGCTCGCGCGTCTCTTCCTGCAGATATTCGGCCGTGTTGAGCTTCAGCGTCGTCAGCGACTTCTCACACCAGTCGTGGCCGGCCCTGATCAGGTTGCCGATTCGATGGGCAATCACATCACCTGTAAAGCGGGAAAGCTGCTCTTCCCAATCGATATCGAGTTTTTCGAAAAGGTCCTGGAAGCGCCGCGCGACATGGACATCGCCTTCGATCGTCACTTCTCCGGCAAACAGTGCGCGTCCCGGTGAATCGCTCGTCCCCATCAGCGCCATGGCGATCGGCGAACCGGTCAGCCTGGTGTCCGGCTCCCCTTCCAGATGTTCGATGAACTGAACCCCGCGGGGCGTTGGACAGCAATAGAGTTCCAAACCCAACGGCGGCAGATTGATGGCGATCGTTTTACCGGCCAGCGGCTCCAGAAAGAGTCCGGCGTCCGGATCCATGGCGATCAGGTGGTTGACCGACCGCTCCAGGGCGGCGGTCAATATAAGTCGCGGCAGCATCAGCATTGCAGGGATGAACTTACAGTTTATAACCTCGATGGACGGCGACGATGCCCTGGGTCAGATTGAAATATTCGCATCGCTCAAAGCCGGCCGCCTCCATCATCTGTTTGAGCTCTTCCTGCTTGGGATGCATTCGGATCGACTCGGCAAGGTAGCGGTAGCTTTCCGCGTCGTTGGCAATGACCTTGCCGAGAAAAGGCAGGATCTTGAACGAATAAAGGTCATAAGCCTTGTTGATCAATTTCCCCTGGGGATGCGAAAACTCGAGAATGATGACCCGTCCGCCCGGCTTCAACACCCGGAGCATCGAGCGCAGCGCCGAATCCTTGTCGGTCACGTTGCGCAGGCCGAAACCGATGGTTACACAGTCAAAGTGGTTGCTCTCGAAAGGCAGCGCCTCGGCATTGACCTGCGCATATCGGACATTCGAGACGACCCCTTTGTCGATGAGCCGGTCGCGGCCCGCCCGCAGCATGGAGGCGTTGATATCGGCCAGAACGACGCCGCCCTGAGGGCCGACGCGGCGCGCATACAACGCTGTCAAATCACCGGTGCCGCCGGCCAGGTCGAGCACCTGGTTGCTTTCGCGGATGTTGCTGAGTCCGATCGCCACCCGCTTCCACAGGCGATGGATTCCCAGCGACATCAGGTCGTTCATCAGATCGTACTGGTCCGAGACTGAATCGAAGACATGCCTGACGCGCTTGGTTTTCTCATGAACGGGCACGTTTTGATACCCGAAATGTGTGGTTTTTTCGTCATTCATTGCGCTGATAACCGGCCTGTTTCAGTTTGTTGAGGTAATCGTTCCAGAGCGCTTCTCGATGTGCACCAAGATGATATAGGGTTTCCCAGGTATAGATGCCGCTGTCATGGCCGTCGCTGAAGACGGGTGTGATCCCGTAGTGACCGACCGGCCGGATTTCCACGATCGATACGTCTTGCTTTCCGGTCTGCAGCACTTCCTGGCCGGGACCATGTCCTTGCACTTCAGCCGAAGGCGAGTGGACGCGAAGGTATTCGCAGGGCAGCTCGAAATGCGTCCCGTCGTCGAAGGTGACCTCGAGGACGCGCGAGCGCCGATGCAGTGTCAGTTCTGTTGGAATGGGGTGGCTCATTACAAGCCTAATCAGAGGATGTAGCGGCTCAAATCTTCATCGCCGGCCAGTTCCGCCAGGTGTTTTTCGACATAAGGCGCATCGATCACAACGGTGCGGTCCGGCGTATCCGATGCATCGAACGATATCGTTTCCAGCAGCCGTTCCACCACCGTATGAAGACGCCTGGCGCCGATGTTTTCGGTCGTTTCATTGACCTGCCAGGCCACTTCGGCGATCCTGGCGATGCCGTCCCGGGTGAATTGTACCTGCAGCCCTTCGGTCGCCAACAACGCCTGATATTGTTCGGTGAGCGATGCATCCGGTTCGGTGAGAATCCGGATGAAGTCCTCCACGGACAAAGCGTCCAGCTCGACACGGATCGGAAAACGACCCTGCAATTCGGGAATCAGGTCCGAAGGTTTGGACAGATGAAACGCCCCGGAGGCGATGAAAAGGACATGATCGGTCTTGATCATGCCGAATTTGGTGCTGACGGTACAGCCTTCCACCAGCGGCAGCAGGTCCCGCTGGACACCTTCCCGGGAGACGTCGGGGCCGCCGTATTCGGAACGCTTGCAGACCTTGTCGATTTCGTCGAGAAAGACGATGCCGTTCTGTTCGACCGACTCGACCGCGCGCAGCTTGACATCGTCTTCATTGATCATCTTGGCCGCTTCTTCTTCGGTCAGCACTTTCAATGCGTCCTTGATGCGCAGTTTGCGCGTTCGTGTGCGCCCGGTGCCGAGGTTCTGGAACATGCTTTGCAGCTGATTGGTCATCTCCTCCATGCCGGGAGGTGCCATGATCTCGACGCCGATCGGCGAGGCGCTGACCTCGATTTCGATCTCTTTGTCATCCAGGCCTCCCTCGCGCAATTTTTTGCGGAACTTCTGCCGCGTTGCCGCTTCCGACTCGGTCAACTCGTGCCCCTTGGCCCGCGGCAGCAAGGTGTCGAGGATCATATCTTCCGCCGCATCCTGCGCACGGGTCTGCACCTTGGCCATTTCCACCTCGCGGGTCATCTTGATCGCCGAATCGACAAGGTCACGGATGATCGATTCGACGTCACGGCCGACATATCCGACCTCGGTGAATTTACTCGCTTCCACTTTGATGAAAGGGGCGTTTGCCAGGCGGGCGAGCCGGCGGGCGATCTCGGTTTTTCCGACCCCGGTGGGGCCGATCATCAGAATGTTTTTCGGCGTGATTTCATCGCGCAGCGCCTCGTCGACCTGCGCACGGCGCCAGCGGTTGCGCAAGGCGATTGCCACCGAGCGCTTGGCCTCGGCCTGACCGATGATGTGTTTGTCCAGCTCGTGGACGATCTCTTTGGGCGTCATTTGAGTCATGCTTGATTACTCTTTCGGTTCCGCGTCCAGCTCTTCGATTCGGATGTTGTGATTGGTGTAAATGCAGATATCCGCGGCGATGTTCAATGATTTCTCCACGATTGCGCGAGCACCGAGGTCGGAGTTTTCCAGCAACGCGCGTGCAGCAGACAGGGCGAATGGACCGCCCGACCCGATCGCGATCAGATCCTGCTCCGGCTCGATGACATCGCCGGTACCGGAAATAATCAGCGAGGATCGCGAGTCGGCGACCGCCAACAACGCTTCCAGACGCCGCAACGCACGGTCCATGCGCCAATCTTTGGCCAGTTCGACAGCGGCCCGGGTCAGCTGACCGCGATGTTTCTCGAGCTTGCCTTCGAAATGCTCGAACAGGGTGAATGCATCCGCGGTCGCCCCGGCGAACCCGGCGATCACCTTGTCGTGATAGAGCCGGCGTACTTTTCGGGCATTTCCCTTCATAATCGTGTCGCCCATCGACACCTGCCCGTCGCCGCCGATCACCACTTTATCGCTGCGGCGTACGGATACGATCGTCGTGCCTCGAAATGCTTCCACAATACCTTACCAAATGACTAAATCGAATAATTTTACACGATTTGTACGTTTCAGGCTGCATTGATCTTTCGGTTATTTGCGCCTGTCGCATTATGCTAGGCTACAAGGGAGCCGAACGAGGAGTCGTCGATGGAAACCTTGAACCAAGTCACAACAACGATTGCACTCACCATGGGCGTGGCCTGGGCGAGTGGAATCAACCTCTATGCCACGCTGCTGATGCTGGGCTACCTGGCCAATACCGGCAACATCGCTCTGCCGCCCGACCTGCAGATCCTGGGGAACCCTTTGGTCATTGCTGCAGCCGGCTTTATGTATTGCGTCGAGTTCTTCGCCGACAAAATGCCCGGCGTCGATACCGGCTGGGATGCCATTCATTCGTTCATCCGCATACCGGCGGGCGCGCTGCTCGCGGCCGGGGCCGTCGGCGACGTCACTCCAGCCGTGCACCTGGCGGCGGCGATCCTCGGCGGAGGCCTGGCAGCCGCCACCCATGCCACCAAAGCGGGGTCGAGAGTGCTCATCAACACCTCGCCGGAACCGATCACCAACTGGACGGCATCCATCGGCGAAGACATCGCCGTGTTCGCAGGCCTGTGGGTCTCCCTCTACCATCCATGGCTGTTCCTGGGGCTGCTCGTCCTGTTCATCGGCTTGATGATCTGGCTGCTGCCGAAGATTTGGCTGGGGGTGAAGAAAATCTTTCGTTTTATCGGCGGTCTGTTTGCCAAGGGGGGCGAAGCACGGGATGGGCCGAAAAAACTGGATCGGCTGTAAATTGGGGCACGCACAAAATGCGCTGGCAGTCTCGTAGGGCGGATGCCCGCAGGGCGATCCGCCGCTATACTCTCGATCACGGCAGGCATGCTCGGCAGGCCGTAAACGCTTAGGGTAATCGGAAAAAACGGATTCCGGCCGAAATTTCTTCTTGACGACCGGCCTCCCGATCCGCTTTAATACGCACCCTGACGCTGCACGCAACATCGGCCAGGTAGCTCAGTCGGTAGAGCAGAGGACTGAAAATCCTCGTGTCGGCAGTTCGATTCTGTCCCTGGCCACCAAAACAAAGCCTTACAGACTACCCATCTGCAAGGCTTTTTTATTCGGGCTTACACCGGGCTTACACTAGCTGCCAACCGCTCAGCAATATCCTGATAATCACGTTTTAGTTTGGCTGCTCTGTTTAGGATGCTGAATTGCCGCCTTTGTGCTTGTTGACATTTTCATTTTTGTCAACAACCGTATATTGATTTCCAGCATTCTCGGGCATCCCTAAAGCATCAACGTCCTTCGCCAATTCCGCAGGCGACAAACGAACATGATCCCGAAGGCGTCGAAGTGCGGCGGCTTTGGTGTTGCCTGTTGGGCGTTCCTCAACTTCGTTTACATTGTTAACGAAGTCATTCCTTTCCCCTTGGTTATTCTCAACAATCCGATCCAGCAAGTCCAGGATTTGACGGTTTTCTTTGGCTAGCCGGCGAATGGTGTAAGATTTTGATGTGCCGCCTTTTGGTTCTTCCTTGGTCAAGTTTATATTATCAACTTGACAATCCATCACCTTCCGAGATTTTCCGCCAAGCCCTTCCCTGTCCAGATTGAACGATCCGGAATTGGATTGCTTAACCAGAAATCGAGTCAGTTTGGGGTCTTGGCGGTGCGCATGTAGCTTCTCGCTTGCTGCGGGGTGAATCCAAAACGAAAGTTTTCAGCGCCTTTTGACTTTCGTTTTGCCCCCTCAAAAAGCGCCTCCCAGTTCCCATGCCCGGCGTCTTCCTTGGCTTTCAGAGGCATCAAGCCACATCTGATTGCACCCATGCGCGCGCGGGTGAAATCGGGTGAAATAAAATACCCCCCCTGCGCGGATACACGGCTCAAAATATAATCTCTGAGCAACACCAATTTTGTGACAGAGCTCACAAAAACCTTCCCAACATTCGGCTAGGGTAGCTTATGAGTACATTCTGTTTTTCTGATTGACAAAGAGCGCAGGTTAAAGCGCAATTCAGACGAATGTATGAGTGACGTTCGTTTAACTTTTATACGAGGTGCGTCGATATGGATGGATTATTAATTCTTGCGTTTATCAGCTCTTTCGGTGTTGCCGAGCCAGAATTGGGAACTCCGTGCGAAGAGGCTTTGGCTGCGCTAACAGCGCAACAGCTTCAAATCGTAGATGTTGATTTAGTAGATACTGGTGTTCTTTACACCATGGCGAAGGGGAGCTCTAGTCCTTTCTTCTTCCGCCCGTTACAGCCAACAGCCAAAGTCGCCCTGGTGGAATGCCAATCGCCGGAGCCCGATCCTGGTCCATAGAAATAATACCCTTATCTTGAGGTGTTAACAATGCAAAAAATATTGATGATCATTTTAACGTTTAGCGTTTTGGCTTTGTCTGGTTTTGTTGCCGCACAAGATAATGCCGAATTTCTAACAGTGGCTAGTGCGTCCCATTCAAGCAACGTGAACACACCAGCACCGGCACCTGAGGACGAAAAGGACTGCGCTCAGCATTTGGCAGAGCTCTTGAACGAGGGCATGGTTATAATCGAAACGTCAACATTTGGAGATGCTGCTCAGAAGGTGGTGGACGCTCAAGCGGTTGCTGCCGGGTTTGGCGCGGCATTTCATCTTTCTAACGCTTCGTCGCTAAATCCCAAGGCGGCGATTATTCTCTGTCAGAAGTTGGTAGAAGAACCACCACCCTCCGAATCACTATAACCGCAGTAAATCATATTCGATAGGCCGCCGCCGGACGTGCGGCGGCCTCACTACCCGGTTATCACCTGACTGACGCGCGCCCGCACTAACGATATGGCCAACATAGCCCACGGCGGTGGTATTCGTTGAAAAAGGCTTCTCGTGCGACCGGAATCGCAGAGCCAAACACATGGGTTGTCGTTGTTCCCGTAGCGATCAGGTGGTCGCACCACTCCTTGGCAACCCCCCTGTTCAAACGCTTCATTGGCGAGTCGGGCTTCAGCAGGGAAGCTATAGTTGTCAAGCCGTTCAAGAAACTGGCCGCCTCCGTAGCTTTCTATCGAGTTGACTTGGAGGAAGTGGAGGCAGGTATCGACAAAACCCTGCAGAATAAAGTAGTCTCGATGGTCCACAATCTAGACCGTGGCGCTTTTGAGTTCTGGATGATTATACTTGGGTGAATTTATCGGAAGCACCGGCTGCAATTCCCAATAAACTCCCGTTAAATTTCCCATACATTTGCGCCTCTTGTGCTGTTGGCCAGTCGATTGTATCTGGCGTCGTACCCAGCTGTTTCATCATTCTGGATAGATCGCCGTGCAGTTTTGTCCATATATTCCGCAACTCTGGTGTCAGTGACTTGCTGTAAGCCAGGTTGTGCACTTCCTGACTCTGTTTGGTTGGATCGCTGCTCAAATGATACAGCTCATACTCGAATCTACCTCCGGCCGGTGTATAACCTGGGGTGAAATAGACCGAATATTTATAATCTCTGGTCCGAATAGTCCGGATATGACTTGGAGTCTGTAATTCCGGCAGGAACACGTCGTCATAGGTAAAGTGGATTGCCTGCTGTACGGATTCATTTGGATTTGCAAGAATCGTACAGAGACTCTTACCGCGATAGGCTGTTTGGAAATTCTCTGGAGCCCCGACCAGTTCCGAAAGGGTAGGAAGAATATCGAGCAGTCCCGCGAAAGCGTCGGTGCTAGTGCCCTTGGGCCAGAGTGCTTTACTGGAGAAGATCATTGGAATACGAATAGTCTCTTCGTAGGCGTTGTACTCCTTACCGCGCATTCCACCGTGAGCCAGGCCCATTTCACCATGATCAGCAAGACGAATGATGAGTGTCTGTTCGTCCAGCCAGCGTTTTTTTTCGATGGTGTCAAGCACTTCCATGATGAGCCTATCTACTTGCTGCTGCAAATATGCATAAAATTGGACATACCCATTTTGATCCTTTTGACTCTTCAATGGCTGAGTATCATTGAAGTGGTTGCGCAGGGTCCTTTGAACCTTGGGTTTTGAAGTCATGTCTTCAGCAAATGTCTCCGGCACTCCGAATTGCTGTAGTTCGGAACTTTTGAGAATCTTCGGAATGTCATAACCACCTTGTTCCGCGTATGAGGGATAAACGACAATATCATGGGGGTTGACAAGATTGAGCATCAGGCAGAATGGGCCATCCTCTTTTTTTCTTTTTTCCAGGAACTCTAAGGCTCCTTCACCCCAGCCCAGTGTCTTGCCATGCTGCGTGGGAATCGTAAGTTCGTTTTCAGTGAATTTTTTAGAATGGATGAAACGTCTATCGTTCTGTGCATAACCACCACCCAGGGTTGTGACATCGGTAAGAGAATTTCCTGCATCCGGTGGGTTCCAATCGTGAAATCCCCAGATATTTGCCAGATGTTCGATATCCCGCTCTGACCAGTAAGCGGAACTTTTGCCGGTATAGTTGACGGGGCGCGATTCGTGCCATTTGCCTTTATAAACCACATCATAACCAGTTCCTTCTAGAACTCGCGCGAGATTGAGAATATTCCCGGGAAGTGTTTTAGCGCCGGCCAATGGGTTGTTGGGCGTCTCAAGGGTCACGAAAGGCGCTCCCGGGGCGCTGAAGGTTGTCGTAACCCCGGTTTCGGCCGGGTATTTGCTTGTCAGAAAAGTGGAACGGCTAGGCGTGCATTGACACGTGTTGGTAAAAGCATGAGTAAACTCCATGCCATTTCTTTTGAGTCTCTCAAAGGAAGGTAAATGATCTTGCACCCACTGTTGAGGGAGAAAAAGAGGAGACCGTTGTTGATCGGTCATAATAATAACGATGTTAAGCTTTCGTTTTTGAAATTCTTCACATATCGAACGCGTAGATTCGTTCTGTGTATCAGCCGCCGGTAGCATCCCGGCTGATAGCTTTGTCGCAGCTAAAGAGAAGGGTACCGCACCCATGGATTGCAAAAAAAATCTCCGACGCATCGCATCACCTGTTGTAAGGTAAATATTCAGACCCCCACCTCATGGGCTAGACAAACGCCGCGCATTATGAGACGATAACCGCCCATGAAAGTCATAAGCGGGGCGAAGGGGAATGGAACTCACAGATCATAGCCTACGCCAAATGGACGAAGATGACATCCGCAAACTGCCTGAAGAGGCCGTACGGGAGTTGGCTGTCCGCCTGCTCAAGGACTTGAAGGAGGCGCACGGTAATTATTCAGATCCCCTCACCCTATACCCTCTCCCGGCGGGAGAGGGAGCTGCAGAACCACTGGCCGCATGCTGCTTTTTTCCATTGAAAACGACTGATTGGAGCCGGGGGAGTGAATAGATACTGTGCACGTGTTCAGCGTGGCGATCTGGGGAAGCGTTCATGGATACCTGACAATATTCGATCCGGTTGCCGATGTGATGGAAGGTCCATTCAGAGTCAGGATAAGAAGTTTTATAGGAGTTGTCCAGCCGTCGCTCCAATCGATACCTGGCTTTCGTATGCGATATTCGAGTGACCGGATTGTCGGGGAAAGGAGGTCGGCCGTCGTGACCCTCGTATTCGATGGCGGTGAAGTTGAATAGCGCGCGCACCCGATAAGAGCAAGGCAAGCCCGGGGCGTTTCCGGGTCGATGTTCCTCTCGATCCGCTGTTAGGGTTATCACACCTCGTTCCGTGGCGGCTTTGGTGCTTTTTGCTGCCAAAGTGATGGAGTTCACAGTTTGACCGCTCTATCGATTTTGTAAAAACCCTAAATCGCCAATCGCTGCTACTTTTATTATCAAGGTTTCATGTTTATTCATTGGGAATTCGAACAAAGTAATGTTTCTATCCGGGTTGGTGTGATCTATGGAAAGAGAATCGATTAATCGGCCACTTGTTGTTTGTGCGGCCGGTCAGGAAGGGGCCGGGGACAGTGACGATGTTCGGTTGGATGTCGCATTTCAAATGCCTGCCGTGCGTAATTTGCGCCTTGCTCCGGACTGTATCGGAGATGAAGGGATCGAATACATCGACTATCGCATCGTGCGCTCGCCGAAGGATCTTTGCAACCACGTCCGGCGCATTTTGCTTCAGCATGATATGGGCGATCCCGACGCTCTCTATGCTGCGCTGCTGGATCTGTTTATCGTGTTGGAAAACAAGGGCTTTGCTTTGCGCAGGCGGGTGCTTGAAGGGGCCAGGAGTCGCCTGAGCGCTCAACAATATCGCACGTTGTCCGCCTGTATGAACTCGGATCAGGTTCAGTGCGATCGGCTGCCTGCACCACCTGACTCGATGCTGGCCAAAGGGCTGATTGGCAGCCGGAGTCTGGTCGAGGCGGCCGACAACGAAAACGAATCGGTGCGGGATCCTCTGATCGAAGCACAGGAGTACATCGAGTATTGCCAGGTGGACCAGGCGCGGGTGCTGCTGGAGCAAGCCATCCTGGATCAACCGCAGCGCATGGAACTGCATTCGGAGCTGTTGGACATTTATCGTTCGACACGGGACAGAGCCTCGTTCTTGGTGTTTTGGCGGCGGCTGAACGATGTCGACAATCCTGCCCCCGATGTTTGGGAGGCGGCTGCCGATTCTTTTGTCGCTAGCGGGTCACTGGAATGAGCGTTCCCAAAGAGCCCTTGCGCGTCGGTGTGTTCGGCATGGATGACAGAGCTCGAACGACGCTCGAAATGTATCTGCAAGGCCCTTGTAAGAATCGTGCCGTGGTGGCGGAAGCTGCGGCGGCGCAGATCAGCATCGTCGATATGGATGGGTTGCACGCAAAAACGATCCTTGCGAAGGAAAAACAGCGACATCCTCGTCGTCCGATTATCCTGTTGTCACTGGCAGTGCAGGAAGAGCCTGATACGATCTATGTGAGAAAACCCATTCAGGTGCAGCGGATGGCTTCGGCGCTGGATCAGGCACGGCGGGTACTCGACAGTGGCAATAGAAAACCCCGGGGTAATGGAGCGGCAGCGGGGCAGCGAGGTTCGAAATCGACTGTCGTTGTTGCAACGCGGCCGAAGTCATTGTCGTCGGTCAAAAAAGCTGCGCACCGAACCGCGATGTTGTTGAACGAAAACAGCTATTTCGCACTGGTCGGCTCGATGCCGGACATCGATCCACGGAACCCGCTTCAGCTGAAGTCGGCCTACTATGATCCGAAACAGTTTCTACAGGCCTATGTGCAGTCGGCGGTCAAGCTCGCCTTCTCGAAGAAGCGGATATTGCGTCTGAATACCGGCTGGAAGCCGATCATGATTTTTCCGCACAGCCGGGAAGTATGGGTGGATGCCGATGACAAACAGTTGCGGGCCTTTTGCGTGGTGCCGATCAACACGATTTCCAACGTGGACGTCAGTGGGTCGAGTATGAGCGGAATCTCTGTTACGCCGGTACGCCAGATGCCTACCGAAGCGGGTGACCCGGAAAAATTGCAGTCCGTCGACGCGTTTTTGTGGAAATTGGCGCTGTGGACATCTGCAGGCAAGGTGCCCAGGGGTACCGATTTGAATCGACCGGTTTATTTGGAGCGCTGGCCGAACATGACGCGTTTCGTTGTGACGCCCCACGCCCTGCGTATTGCAGCGCTGCTGATCGAGCAGCCGCGCTCGCTCTTGAATATTGCCGAAGTGTTGCGGATCCGACAGCAATATGTATTTGCCTTTTTCAGCGCGGCTCGGGCGCTCAGCATCGCCGGACAGGTCAAAACGCCGGCAACCGGCTCCAAACCGACGCTTCTACCTTCACAAAAACGAAAACGCTCAGGTGTGCTGCGAAAAATTTTGAAACGGTTGGTTGGGCGCTGATCAAGTCGAGGGAGAGTCGATAACGCGATGAGTTCATACAAAATCATATTTTCAGGGCCGGTGGGCGCAGGAAAGACCACCGCGATCACTTCAATCAGCGATGAGCCGCCGGTGACGACCGATGAATCGGCAAGCGACATGACCAAGCAGTGCAAATCGGCGACTACTGTCGCGTTGGACTATGGGGTGATGCTTCTCGACGGTGGAGAACGGATTCACCTCTACGGAACACCCGGGCAGGAGCGATTCGATTTCATGTGGGATATCTTGACCACCGGTGGGATTGGTCTGGTTCTTTTGTTGGATAACACACGCGCCGATCCATTCCAGGATATGCGGTTTTTCCTTGATGCATTCAAGAATTTTATCGACGAAACGAAAGTGGTCATCGGTGTGACGCAAATGGATCTGAGTGCCAATCCTTCCATCGGTGACTACCATTCGCAGTTGCAGGAACATGACCTCAATCCGCCGATCTTCGAGGTGGACGCACGCGAAAAAAGCGATGTGTCATTGCTGGTTCAATCCCTGCTCTATTCGTTGGACCCTGGATTAGCGGAGGAGTCCTGTGCAGCGGTTTAGTCTGGCGGAAAACGTCCATATTCACCCAACGCCGGGGGGAGGGTATTATGCCGTCTCCTCGCCTGAAAGCGATCCTTCCCGCAGATTGTTGCAGCGTTTGTTGCTGGAGGAGCGTACTCCGGAATTGACGTTGGAAGGTCTGCATGCGTGGTGCGGGATCGAAAATGAGGAAGAGTCGTTGGCGTTGTTGCACCATGTGCAGCAGTTGAACTGGGTTCAAGGGCTCGATCGACCGGTTCATTGCCCGGATCAGCCGTTGGAGACGCTGCTGCCGGATTTGTTGAGTTCGTTGGGGGCGTCCGGCAAAGTCCTGCTGGCCGACAGTCAGGGTTTCTATCTGGCTTCCAGTGGGTTTGCTCATGAGGTGGCAGAGGAGTTGTCGGCGCTGAGTGCCGACCTGGCCAGTTTGCATGAACGCCGTTCAGGCCTGCTGATGAATAATCTGGGCCTTGGCAGCAGTGCCTGGGCTGTGGTGGACGCGGTCGGGAACAGTAAAATCGGTTTTTGGCCGCTATACATCGGAAAACAGCGTTTTGTGCTGGTCATCTCGGGAATACCCCGCCTGAATCAGCCAAAATTCGTCGATCTGATCTGGACACTCAGCATGCGTTATGCCATCTCCAGTATCTAGGAGGCTGTCCGAGAATAGGCTAATCTACTGCGGCCGAGCCTGANNTCGTTAAATAGGCCCACTATTCGCCTCAAATGATCAAAAAATCTGACTCGATCAGCCTCGCCCTCGCTACGATCGCTATTCTCGGACAGCCTCCTAGTCATCTAGTGGACGGACGTTCGATGAACGTCCGGGCCAACAGAAAATTATCTTCCAAAAGTCTGATATGGGTTAGTCATTACCAAGAGGAATAAAACTATGCGTGCAGATATGCTTACCTCCGTTTTAACCGATCTCAATGGTACGTCGGCGGATATCGAAGCCTCCGGGATCATTTCAACCGACGGTTTGATGATGGCGGCAGTGCTGCCGCAGGGAATGGATGAAGACAGGGTGGGGGCCATGAGCGCTGCGATGTTGTCTTTAGGGGATCGCACGGCTCAGGAGCTGGGCCGTGGCACTTTGGAACAAGTGCTGATCAAAGGCGACAACGGTTATGTATTGATGACCTATGCCGGCGAGGAGGCAGTATTGACGGTGATGGCCAAGCCCAACGCCAAGCTCGGCTTGATCTTTCTTGATGTCAAACGGGCAGCGGAGAGTGTTTCAAAGATGCTCTAGGAGGCTGTCCGAGAATAGCGATCGTAGCGAGGGCGAGGCTGATCGAGTCAGATTTTTTGATCATTTGAGGCGAATAGTGGGCCTATTTAACGA
>DEII01000007.1:27337-29069 GCA_002352385.1 Methylococcaceae bacterium UBA2778
TTCTCGGACAGCCTCCTAGCTCATGTTCGCGTCACTTTGTGACAAATGCAAGTACGATGTTCGGCTGCCCGGTGCGGACGACGATGCCTGCGTAGACAAAAAGAGAAGACCGAAAATGCAGGGGGCTTCATGCCCCCCCCGCTGATGAACTGAGTGCGGCGGTCGCTGGCTGCCATGCCATCACACACTGAATCGGAGGTATTGATCATGCAGGATATGAACCCCGACGATATTGCCGGAACCTATCGCGAGTATACTCTGGAGTTATATAATGCCGGCACCCGCACCATTTTGGTGACCGATATCGAGACGCCCTATCCGGACGGTCGTTTGATCGTATCGCGGACCGACCCGGATGGAATCATCACCCATGTCAACCGTTCGTTTGTCGAAATGTCACGTTATTCTGAAGAGGACTTGGTCGGCGCACCGCATTCCATTCTCAGGCATCCCGATATGCCCCCGGCGGCATTCAAAGATCTATGGAACACGGTGGCAAACGGTGAAACGTGGCATGGCTATGTGAAGAATCTTCGTAAAGACGGCGGCTTTTATTGGGTAAAGGCAACCGTAATACCCAACGTCCGCGATAACCGGCTGGTGGGGTACACATCGGTACGGCGCAAACCGTCTCGCAAGAAGGTGGAAGAATGTGCTGCGCTCTATCCCACCCTGTTTTAACGCATCGTATTTCGGAGGAACAGAGGCATGCCGTATATTTTTACAGTGAGTCCCGATTTCACGCCGGACCATCTTGCGGGCTGGTTCATATTCAACACCTGGCTGCAGCGAGCCTTGCGCGAAGCCTTTCATCTCGAGTTATACGATGATTTTCAGAGTCAGCGGGAGGCGATTCATGCCGATAAGATCGATCTGATCTATGCCAATCCCTATGATGCGGCGATGCTAGTCAGAGACAAGGGTTTTACGCCGCTGGTCAAACCTGTCGGGCACTCCGACGAAGCCATTATCGCTGTCAGTGCGGACAACGGCATGACCGAGGTCGAAGCGCTGCAGCCCGGTGTCAGAGTGGCGACCACCGACGATCCGGATGTGCATATGATGGGTATGATCATGCTGGAGCCGGCTGATTTGAATGCCGACAACATTCATCTGAAAACCTGTGACAGCTATGTACTGGTGGCAAAAAAACTGGTGCGCGGCGAGAGCGATGTCGGTATTTTTCTCGACGAAGCATTCAACGATCTCTCGTCGATGGTCAAGCGTCAGCTGCGCGTTCTGGTCAGCAGTCAGATCCAGGTGGTGCACCACTCTCTGATGCTCGGTCCCAAACTGGCGCCTCATTATGACGCATTGCGTCAAGCACTGCTGGCCATGCCCGATGATCCAAAGGGGCGGGGCGTATTAAGCAGTCTGGGCGTCACCCGGTGGGGAGGGGTCGATCAGGAGGAGATGGAATTCATGATCGATCTGATGGATACGCTGATGGTTTAGTTGGTTCTTTTTTGAGGTATTTTTTGGGGTGAGGCCGTCGCCAAAACCCTGTATGATGAGCGTGACGGTTTATCGATACATTGATTATGCTCCCGAACAACAAGCTGGTCGTGGCAATTTCCTCCAGAGCACTGTTTGACCTGGACGAATCGCACAAGGTGTTCGAAACGGAGGGAAAAGAGGCGTATTGCCGCTATCAGATCGAGCATGAAGACGAGCCTCTGGAACCGGGCGTCGCCTATCCGCTGGTGAAGAAGCTTCTTGCGCTCAACGAGGC
>DEII01000007.1:29086-32616 GCA_002352385.1 Methylococcaceae bacterium UBA2778
GTCGCCGCTGGTCGAAGTCATTCTGCTCTCGCACAACAGTGCGGATACCGGGCTGAGAATCTTCAATTCGATTCAGACGCACGGGCTCGATATCACGCGCGCCGCCTTTACCAGCGGCCGTACGCCTTACGGCTATATTTCCGCGTTCGGTGCTCATCTCTTTCTGTCGGCCAATTCGGACGATGTGGCCAAGGCGTTGGAAGCCGGTTATGCGGCGGCGACGATCTGGGCGGCGCCTTCCAACCCGAATGCGGATGAGCGGCAGCTGCGCATCGCTTTCGATGGGGATGCGGTTCTGTTTTCCGACGAATCGGAACGTATTTTTCAATCCCAGGGTCTGCAGGCTTTCACCGATAATGAGCAGACCGAGGCTAAAACCCCTCTTTCCGGCGGCCCTTTCAAGCCCTTCCTCTCCGCGTTGCATCATATTCAACAGCATTTCGAGCCCGATGTTTCTCCGATTCGGACAGCGCTGGTGACAGCCCGGGGCGCCCCGGCGCATGAGCGCGTGGTCCGAACGCTGAGGGCTTGGGGGATACGCATCGACGAAGCCCTGTTTCTCGGCGGAATGGACAAGGGCGCTTTTCTGCGCGCTTTCGGCGCCGATATTTTTTTCGATGATCATAAAGGCCACTGCGAATCGGCGAGCGTCCATGTCCCCACCGGTCACGTGCCGCATGGTGTGGCCAACGTGGAATAGCTCGTGTTCTGGGCATGGGGCCGCAACGCCGTAGGGCGGAACGCGAAGCGGTTCCGCCATTATGCGTCGCTTAACGGTATGATAGCGAGACCGCCCTTCGTGCATTCTTCTTCCGGTACGGAATAGCGGCTACACCGGCAATTTATAAGGCGCACCCGCCTGTTCACGTACCAACCGAGGCACCAGATAGCCCGGCAGGCGCTGACGTAGCTTGTCGTGCAGCGACACGGCCTGTTCCGGTGGAACGTCGAAATGGGCCGTTCCGGCGGCTTTATCGAGCAGGTGCAGATAATAAGGGACAATGCCATTCTCGAACAGTGTCTCGCTGAGTTCGATCAGCGTGTCGGCACGATCATTCACCTCTCTCAGTAGCACCGACTGGTTGAACAAAGGAAGCCCGGCTTGTTTTAACATCACAACGGCGCTTTCGACGTCCCGGTCAATCTCATGGGGGTGATTGGCATGGAGGACCAGGACTACGTTCAAGCGGCTCGCGGTCAAACAGCGGATCAGTTCAGGNNGTGATCCGGGAAGGCAAAACGATCGGCAGGCGGCTGTGAATGCGCAGCCGTTTGATGTGAGAAATGTCGGCGACGGCCCGGATCAACTCCTTCAGACGTCGATCGTTGAGCATCAGTGGGTCGCCGCCGCTTAAGATCACTTCATGAATGGTCTCGTCGCGGGCGATATAATCGAGCGCGAGCGATTCCTGCTGTCTGGACAGCCGCGCCTCGCTGTACGGGAACGCACGCCGGAAGCAATAGCGGCAGTGGATGGCGCAGGCAGCCGTGGTGATCAGCAGTGCCCGGCCATGGTATTTATGCAGAATTCCGGGCGCTGTCAGCGCCTCGATATCACCCACCGGGTCCGTGCCATAGCCCGGGGTAGCCTCGAGTTCTTCAGCCAGCGGCAGTACCTGACGCAGCAGCGGGTCGTCCGGGTCGCCTTTTTTCATGCGGGAGGCGTAGCTGCGGGTGACTTTGAACGCAAAAAGGGTCGAGGCTTTGTCGGCAGCCGGCACCAGGGTGGGATCCAGATCGAGAAAAGCCAGCAGTTGTTCCGGACTGGTGAAAGTGGCGGCCATCTTTTGCTGGCAGGACGGAACGGCCGGTTCGATGGGGTGGATGGATTGGTGTTCCAACATTCGTAAGTTTCTCTTGAAATCGCTCTTCATTATAATAGGCAGAATTTTTTCTGAAAAAAAATAGAGGACAATATGGCCAGCTACAGTACCAATGAATTCAAAGGCGGGTTGAAAGTGATGCTCGACGGTGATCCCTGTTCCATCATCGAGAATGAATTCGTCAAGCCCGGCAAAGGGCAGGCGTTCAGCCGGGTCAAGTTTCGCAACCTGAAAACCGGACGGGTGATCGAGCGGACCTTCAAATCGGGTGAGTCGATCGAAGCGGCCGATGTTGTCGAATGCGACATGCAGTACCTTTATAATGACGGAGAATTTTGGCATTTCATGGCGCCGGACACGTTTGAGCAGTATTCCGCGGATCAGGCCGCGGTCGGCGATGCGGCGAAATGGCTCAAGGATCAGGCCGTCTGCACGGTCACCTTATGGAACAACCAGCCATTGTCGGTGACACCAGCCAATTTTGTCGAGCTGAGAATCACTGAAACTGATCCCGGCGTGCGCGGCGATACGTCCGGCGGTGGCGGCAAACCGGCGACGCTGGAAACCGGTGCGGTGGTCAGAGTCCCGCTGTTCATTCAAACCGACGAGATCATCAAAGTCGATACNNAGGACGGGGGAATACGTCTCGCGTGTCAAGGAGTAGCGATGCGGACGGCTGGGCGCCGGCCTGTACGCTGGATGTCCTGCGCAGCAGAGCGCACATGCTGTCACAGATCCGCCGTTTTTTCGAAGAACGGGGCGTGTTGGAGGTGGAAACCCCGAGTTTGTGCCATACAGTGGGAACGGACCCCCATCTCAGCTTTTTTTCGACCCGTCTGAACAAGCCGGGCGGGCGTCCCGGCGGGACTTTCTATTTGCAGACATCGCCCGAATTCGCCATGAAGCGGCTGCTGGCCGCCGGCAGCGGCCCGATCTATCAGATTTGCAAAGCTTTTCGCAACGAAGAGTCGGGCCGTTTTCACAATCCCGAATTCACCATCCTGGAGTGGTACCGGCCGGGGTTCGGGCTCGACCGGTTGATGAATGAAATCGAGGCACTGCTGCGCGTTCTATTGGCCGGCACGCCGCACGATGGGAAAGGCCAGCGTTTGAGCTACCGCGAGGCCTTTATCGATCATGCGGGCATCGATCCGCTGGTCGCCTCCATCGATGATTTTGCCCACTGTGCTCAGACACATGGGCTGGGCGATGCCCGCTCGTTGTGCGGGGAAGTNNGACTTCTTGTTCACCCACTTGGTTCAGCCTGACTTGGGCTGCAGCGGGCCTTGCTTCCTGTTTGATTTCCCCGCGTGCCAAGCATCGTTGGCGCTCATACGGCCCGGCTTGCCTGCAGTTGCCGAACGGGTCGAGGTTTTTCTTCGGGGCATCGAGTTGGCCAACGGCTTTCATGAGTTGACCGATCCGTGCGAACAGGAGCAGCGGTTCGAGCAGGAACAGCAAGAGCGGGCGCGCACTGGCCGGCCGGTACCGGCCAAGGATAGCTGCTTTCTCGGTGCGTTGAGGGCTGGGCTGCCGGACAGCTCCGGCGTTGCAGTTGGCCTGGATCGGCTGCTGATGCTTATGACCGGCGCGGATCACATCGACGATGTGCTGGCGTTTCCGGTTGGGCGGGCATGATATGGGGGAGAAGACTGAGGACAGAAAACAGCAATCAGAGTACAATTTCCTGACACCTGACACCTGACA
>DEII01000093.1 GCA_002352385.1 Methylococcaceae bacterium UBA2778
ACAATTCTATTTGCTTCTAACAATGAAAGGTGTGAGCAGTGACGATTTGAGCGTGCCTTGATCCGAGAGCGCCAACGAGAAGACATCGCGCCGGCCAAACAGCGTGGGCGCATACCGTGTTGGATTTCAAACCCTTTTGCTGACCGCGTCGAGAGAGCATAATAAGGACCTTGATCGTTGATTAAAACGGGAGCTTTCGCAATGAATGAACAAACAAGAGTCGAACTCGAGGCAGCCGCGTTCAGACGTCTAGTGCGGCACCTTCGTGATCACACCGAAGTGCAGAACATCGATCTGATGATCTTGGCCGATTTCTGTCGGAACTGTCTGGCCAAATGGTATCTTGCAGCGGCTGCGGAGCGTGACATGGAAATGGATTACGAGACCGCACGCGAGATGATTTATGGAATGCCATACGCGGAATGGAAAGATAAATATCAAAAGAAGGCGACACCTGAGCAGATGGAGGCCTATGAAGAGGCTCAACGGAGACGGAAAAGTTCTGGGGAGGCTTGAAGGCGCAAACATGCGATTTAACATAATATACATTATGCGCAATACTCATTACTATATAAGCGAATCCTAAACTTGATCTTTAAACTACTTCCAATATTCACATTGAAAATATGGAGATCAAATGAACTTGGGCGCAACCCGTCTTCCGCGCCGCAATGTGTTGATTGTTCGTTCGATGACGGCAATTGAGCCTGCTGGGTGCCCATGTGGTTGATTTCCTCTTACCAAAAAAGCCCGCAACGTGGGTTACGCCCAATGGACTTCTACAGACTGCGGCTTGAAGCCGGCTCTACCCATCACGCAACGATGTTGCGAAAACCATTCGTAATTGGGGTTCTTGGCCCAAACCGCCGAAAATATGCACTAAGGATTCTGGGCTGCATAGAGCCTGGAAAGCTCTTCGCTGGAAAGCTCTTCGGAAGACAGCTGCTTGCGCATCTGCGCGAAGTCGAGCGGCGTGAAGTCGACGTCGAACTGGTAGCGCCCATAGAAGTTGATGTGCTGCCAGGCCACGGGTGATAGACGCTTGAGGACCTCGGCAGAAGCGATCTCGCCGCGGGTATCCAACTCCGCGAGAGCCTCGGAGAGGATTAGCGCGTTGTAGTAAACCACCGCGTTGCCAACGAGCCTGGAACACTCATTCCAAATCTCCTGCTCATGCTGGGAATGGACCCGGTAGCGGCCACCGTGGGCATACGCAATCGCCCGGCGAAGCTGGTGGTATGCTTCGCCGCGGTTGAGCGCCCGCTGCACATTGCGCCGCAGAACTGGGGAGTCGATGTAGTCTAGCAGGTAGAGGCTGCGGATGATGTTGTCGAACTCCCAAAGCGCGCGCTTCGTGCGATTCTTGCGCCGGTAGGCGCTCAGCTTGGCCACGATCACACTCTGGGTCGTGGTTTTCAGCGCCAGTGAAAGCAGAATGCGCTCAATATTCGGCCACTCCGAGAGGATCAGCCTATCGCGGATGCGGCGAACCGGCTTGATCGGGTATCCGTGGTATTGGCTTGGATGACGGAAGCCGTAGAGGCCGGTCTCCACCTTGCGTCGGACATTGCGGTACCGAGGTGCGAAACGGTAGCCGAACAGGTGTAGCAGCGCGAAGTTGACCTGATTGGTGCCGTGGGTATCGGTGGAATGGATCTCCGGGAGGATGTCGGTGGCGTTGTTGAACAAGATGTCGAAGACGAAATGGCTCTCGTGTTCGTTGGCGCCGATGATCCGGGCGTTCAGCGGCACATGGTTGGCCAGCAGGGTGTAAGCGACAACGCCCTTCTTCAGCCCGAAGTATTTAGAGGAGTGTCGGGCGTTGATCGTTGGAATCGTGGCCTCGAACTTCTGCCCATCACTGCTCGAATGCACCGCCTCGTCGATGTCGAAGTGGCGGAAGATCGGCAGACGCGCGGTGGCGTTGGCGATGCGCTCATTGGCCTCCTTTAGCGTCTCCAGCCGCATGAAGTTGCTGGCTGTGGTCGACAGCTCTTGGTAGGTCAGGTTGGAGATGTCCGCCATGCGACCCAGGCCGATGTTCGTCGCGTAGGCCATCAGCTGGCGATAATCGCGGGCTTGGACGGCGCGGCCTTGCGGTAGCGACCGAGCACATGCTCGAATGCCTCCATGAAGCCGTTGCGGCGATCGACGAATAACAGCAACGTGTCGATGTCGACCCGCTCGACCATGTCGAAGAGAGGCTCGTTCGGCAGCGCCTCCTGACTTCGGACAGCCCGTTCCCAAACAGCACGATCATCCTGCATGCGGACGTAGGCGTTCTCACCGGCCAGAATCCGCTGGTTGACGGACTCGAAGCGCTCGTCGATGAGCGTTCGCAGCTCTTCGAGCTGTTCCCGGATTGGCCGGCCTGCTGCCTCCAGGCCGTGCCGGGGCAGCAGGTCTGCACGCTGTCGAAAGGTCTCCTCGTCGACCAGATCGTCTTCGAAGCTGCGGAAACGCACACTGTCGCTGCAGTGCAGATCGCCGGCTTCGAGACGTTCGCGCAGCAACCGGTACACCAGAAACTCATAGCGGTCACGGACGATCATGCCGCCTGCATCGAAGACGTAACGCCTGGACCGAGCAGGAATCAAAGCGGCGGACACTTCGACTGCAGGTAGTGTTTCTCCCTGTGCGAAGGCCTTGGCCATGATTATCAGTGTCTCCAACAGCGAAGCGTTTGCCGGTGTTCCCTGCAGGGAGAGGAAGCGTAGAAGCGGTCGCAGGTTCCGCTTGACCTTCGGCATCACCAGGTCGACCTCCTTCCATTCGAACGATGCCTCGTCCAAAGAGGCGTCGCTGGCGAGGTGTTGGCACAGATGATCAAGGCGCTCCGGCGCCAGCAACTCGTGCGCCCGCTCGCGCACGGCCGAAAACGGCGTCTGTCCATCGATGGTCGGGTCCAAGAACAAGGTCAGGATCTTGGCCCCTTGATCAATGTCATCGTTCGCCTGACGCTTGAACCGGTAAATGGCCTCCTTGGCAGCCTCTTTGACCTCATCAGCGTATCGCCGGACCAAGGAGCAGAAGCCCGTGAGCAGATTGTCGTTGAGGCGCTGATACCGGTCGTGGATGAAACACAGGAGGTACAGATGGACCGTCTCTCGGTCCATCCGCTTGAGCTTGTAGACGGTGTAATAATCAACCAGCGAGGCATAATAACGTACGCTCTCGGCGGTCACGCCGACGGCGTCGATGACGCGCAGCGACAACTCGAACAGGGGGCGAATCTGCCTACCGCGATCGAGCTCGGCCAATAACTGCTTGTGGCTGAAGTCCCGAGGCTGGCGTTTGATCGCGGTGATTGCGTGCAGGCCCTCATCGTTCACGAGGAGTCGGTCCAGTGATGCGGCATCCTCCTCGCCGATCAGACCAGAGAGCGCACCGGTCAGACGCTTGCGCTCGAAGGTAAGCGTCTCCCGCACCACATCCTGAAGGAAGGTGTAGCCCGGCAGCACAATGCGCTTTTGGCGCAGCAGATCCACCAGTTCGCGCAAAACGTACACTGGTCGGCTGGAGATCCGTGCCGCTTGCCTCGCGTGCGCCTCCAGCATGGCCCATTCTTCCAGCGCGCAGAGCCGGTATCGGAACAGTCCAAGAACCGTCTCGATGTGGCGTTGACGGGTGTGCTCGGAGACCGCCAGATCGGCCACAACCACGTTGTCGAAGTAGCGCCGGCGCAGATAGTCGACGTCCTCGCGGACCGCCAGGAGCTCGAAGCGGAAGAAGCGCTGGCGGGCGCAGAAATAGCCCAGGTGCAGGAGGAAGTGGATCTTGGTGCGGACCGAGCGTCGCTGTTCCAGCGCCTCGCGTTCCGGTGCCGTTAGCGCAAAGAACAGATCCCGATCGGCCTGGGTGAACCGCGGAAAGCCTCACAGCAGTTCGTACTCTTCCGGCGAGAGGATCTGGATGCGATCGCTCTGGGGGCGGATCTCACCGTCGGGATCGTCGAACGGGATATCGAGCATGCATGCGTCGGATGGAGCGGAAAATCATATCTTAAGCGATTTTCGATCCAGTGCGTCTGGCCGATGGACTTTAGTGGTACCGTAACACTCTGATCCAACGCCGTTTCGCCGCGGCTACTCACGCGCGGCGCCGGATTGGCGCTGCCGTCGGCGCTAGTGCATATTTTCGGCGGTTTGGGCCAAGAACCCCACTACGCGCTTGTCGCGTGCTTGGAACAGCGGCCCAAGAAACCAGCTTACCACATGCTCGCGAAAATCCGGCGAGACATAGCCGACACGCAGCCGGCGCTCGGGATCGGGGTCGTTGTCATGGGGAATGATTTCGGCGGCGGCATGGGCCTTTTGGTAATGCCGGCCTTCCTCGAACAGATCGCGCTCGCTGACCTCGGCCTGATACTGCATACCGAGCAGAAGATTGGAGTGGGCCGAGGCAAAATCGGGCTGCAGGGCCAGCGCACGCCGGTAGCAGCGCACCGATTCGTCCCAATCCCCCAAGTCCTTGTGGAGCCCGGCCAGGTTATTCAACGCTTCGCTGTAATCCGGATTGATCGCCAGCGCCTTGTGCAAATGGGCGGCGGCCGCTTCGTTGCGTCCCTCCTTGTGCAGCAGTCCGCCGAAATTCAGGTGGGCCTGATAGCAGTTGGGATTGATCGCCAACGCCTGGCGAAAATGCTCGGCCGCTTTGTCCGGCATGTTCAGCACCTGGAAAATCGCCCCGAGATTGTTGTGGGCAAGATCCGCATCGGCCTCGAGCGCGATGGCCCGGCGATAATGGATCACCGCCTCGTCGAGCCGGTTCAGGCGGTGCAGCGCGGCGGCCAGGTTGTGGTGGGCTTCGAACCCGTCCGGCTCGAACACCAAGGCACGCCGGTAATGGCTGATGGACGCTTCCACGTCGCCGTGGTCGCGCAGGGCGTTGGCCAAGGCCAGGCGGCATTTGGGGCGACCGGGGCTGGGCGTCCACCGCCTGGCGCAGATGGGCGATGGCCTCGGCCGGGTTGCGCGGGCGCAGCAGCAGCGCCAAGTTGTAGTGGGCCTGATAGAAGTCCGGCTCCTGTTCCAGCGCTTTGCGGAAACAGCGTTCGGCCTCCGCCGGACGGCTGCCGGTTCTTGTGAATGTTGCCCAGGTTGGTGTAGGCGAAGGCGCTGGGCGCCACCGCTAGGGCGCGCTGATAACAGACCGCGGCGCGCTCGGGATGGCCGGCGCGCTTGTAGGCCACCCCCAGATTATTGAGGGTCTCCCGATGATCGGGTTTCAGCGCCAATACCTTCTCGTACAGTTCGATGGCGCGCTGGGTGTCGCCCTGAAACCAATGCAGGGTGCCGAGGTCGTACCAGGCCCGCCAGTGATCCGGGGCCAGACGGGTGGCGCACCGGTAGTAATCGGCCGCCTCCTGGTTTTTGCCCATCGGGCGGTACGCCTGACCCAGATGGTTCAAATACTCGGAGTGCTCCGGCTCGATCTTCAGCGCCCGCTCGATCAGCTCCGCCCCCACCTCAGGTTCGCCCAGAGCCACGCGAGCCAAACCCAGCCCGCTCAGAGCAGCGGCATCGCGGGGCTCGCGTGCGAGCACCTGCTCGAACAGGGCTGCGGCTTCGGCCGGCCGGTCCTGCCCGTGCAATGCGCGGGCTTGATCCAGCAGGACAGGGGTGGATTCAGGGGGCGACTTGTTGCTATCGGGACCGTTGGGCGTCATTGGTGGATTGCGGCTGGTTGGTGCAACGCGGGCGCAGCCGAATCCGGCTTGGCTGGCTTTGTCTATTATAGCCAGACAGCTGGATAGCGTCGATTGCTGAGAGTTCCTGCCTCATGCCACGGTTGCCCCGGATTTGGGTTGTGGTTTGTGCATCATGATTCAAGGAGCGGGCTGTTCTTTGTTTTTGTTTGACAAATTGGCCTGGGCAGGGTATTGGTTAACCGCTGTAAACGTAAAGAACATTGGACGCAAGAGGAGCGTCCTCTGGGAGCGGGATTCAGCGGGTTTTTGTTGGGCGGGTTGTTGACGGATCAGCCTATCGGTTGTTTTTGATGCAACGTCATTCATTTGACTGGGGGCAGCGAACGATGAACACCAAAAAGAGCACATTCGAGAGCGGTTTGATTAAGGGAGATTGGAGTTCGCGGGATTTGACCATAGGCGGACAACTGAGCGCTCCGCCGATGTGGATTGAGGGCGCTGTCGGTAGAGGAAAAACGGCGGCGTTGCATCGCGCGGTGGTGTTGGCCATGGGTCTTGGTGCGGTTTTGCAGGCGCCCGATGCTCTGGCCGAGCTGGACGTGGTGTTTGCCAATTTATTCGAAACAAACCGTGTGTGCCTGAACGACGGCTCCGGCGGCTTTTCCTGCGGCGACGTCAGCTCCGATACGAATAGCAGCCTCCGGCAAAAACGCTGCTGGACCCTTGAAGCCGCTCGCGCAGGGCGGAACCGGAAAAGGGGTTCCGCATTTCTGAAGACGGAGGACAGTCCTCCGTCTTCTGTCTTCCGGAAGGCGGATCACCCTTCGTGCATCCGCCTACGCACCGCTCTGACCGGCGCATTCTCGCACCCGCGCCAGAAACGTGGTTACGGCGTCTTATATGGTCCGCCCCGTATTGCAGGAAAAAATTCGTTCGTGACAAAAGAAATATTGCTCCCATATATCCGGCCTTCGGTTTCTGCGCAATTCGTTGCTTACTCTTTTGACTCTCTCTGTCTCGACAACCGTTTTACTTAACTTCTCTGCGCCTTGTCCGGGTGTGTCCAGGCGTAAAAATCCTGTTCGTATTTTGTTGCCGCCATGTATGTTTACCTTGAGCAATCATGGACAATACGTTGCAGAAAGACTATAGGACAAAACAGGATCCGACACAAACGTGAACTTTGCCACACACCCCGAGTTTCCACTGGCCGGAAATATCGTTTACCTCAACCACGCCGGCGTTGCGCCATGGCCACGGCGAACCACTGATGCCGTCAAAGCCTTTGCCGAGGAAAATGCGTGCACCGGCGCCGTCAACTATCTGAATTGGCTGCGTAAGGAAGCGTCTTTGCGCGAACAGTTGAAAGAGTTGATCAATGCCCCGTCCACTGACGATATCGCATTGGTGAAAAATACCTCCGAAGCGTTGTCACTGGTTGCCTACGGACTTTCCTGGAAAAAAGGCGATAATGTCGTTTCCAGCAACGAGGAGTTCCCTTCCAACCGGATTCCCTGGGAGTCCCTTGCATCGAAAGGGGTTGTGCTCCGCCAGACACCGTTGGCGGGTACGGCAAATCCTGAGGAACGTTTGTTCGAAATGGTCGATGAAAAAACCCGCCTCATCACGATCAGTTCGACACAATTCGCTTCAGGCATTCGTCTCGATGTGGAAAAAATCGGCCGGTTCTGCCGACAGAACGGCATATTATTCTGTATCGACGCAATCCAGAGTCTGGGGGCTTTTCAGTTCGATGTGCAGGCCAACATGGCGGATTTCGTCATGGCCGACGGCCACAAGTGGATGCTTGGGCCGGAAGGGCTGGGGCTATTTTATACCTCCCCACAGGCACGCGAGCTGCTCAGCTTGGCCCAATATGGCTGGCATATGATCGAAAACGACCATGATTATGAAAATGTACCCTGGAACATTGCCCCCACTGCGCGCCGATTCGAGTGTGGGAGTCCCAATATGCTCGGCATACATGCCTTGTCCGCCAGTCTCTCGTTATTGCTGGAAAGCGGCATGGAGACGGTCGAGCAACGAATACTGAGCCGGGCTTCCTATTTGATCGAGCGGATCATTGAGGCACCGTTTCTGACTGTGCTGTCACCGTTGCGGGAGGAACAACGTTCGGGAATCGTGGTATTTCGCCATGACAGCGTCGACAACGACGTGCTGTTTCGTCACTTGAGAGATCACGGTATCGTCTGTGCCGTTCGCGGCGGCGGCATCCGGTTTTCGCCCCATTTTTATATTACCGAAGCGCAGATGGATCAGGCGCTGGCGGTTGTGGATCGGATGAAATGAGCTGTGTTGCCTCTTAACTAAAGCCGTTAGTTACCCGTTGGCGGAGAAAACAGTCTGAAATAATTGCGCCTGCTCAGATCCGCGACTTTGTTGACAGAAATCCCGCGCAGGTCGGCAATGCGTTCGGCAACATGGCGGACATAGATCGGATAATTGGGTTTGCCTCGAAAAGGAACAGGTGCCAGATAAGGCGAATCGGTTTCGATCAGGAAACGGTCGTCCGGTACTTTGCGGGCAACGTCATGAACGGTTTTGGCATTTTTGAAAGTGACAATGCCGGAAAATGAAATATAAAAATCAAGATCCAATGCTCTGGAGGCCATGTCCCAGTCTTCGGTGAAGCAATGCAAAACACCGCCGACCTCATCGGCGCCCTCCTCTTCCATAATGCGCAACGTATCCTCTTTGGCCTCCCGGGTATGAATGATCAGCGGCTTGCCGGAGAGCCGTGCGGCGCGAATATGCTGCCTGAAGCGCTCTTGCTGCCAGCTTGAATCACCGTCACTGCGGAAATAATCGAGCCCTGTTTCACCGATTCCGACAACCTTTTCGTTCCGGGCGAGTTCGACCAGTTCATCGGCCGACGGCTCATGCCCTTCCCGTTCATTCGGGTGTACGCCGACGCTGATGGAAACGTTCTGATAGGCGGCCACCAGGTCACACATGGCCGGGTACGCTTCAAGATCGATGGCGATGCACAGCATGTGTTCGATATGATACTCTTTTGCAGCATTCATGAAAGCGCAAAAATCATTTCCGTAGGGGCTCAAATCAAGCCGGTCGAGGTGGCAATGGGAATCGACGAACATTTTGCGGTTTCGAGGTGTTACATGGTATGGGTCGGTCGTTCCGACCCCAGCAGGCCGGCCAACTGGGTTTCGATCTTGCTTCGAGCCCGCCCCCCGTCCTGATCACTGAACTGAACACCTATGCCTGCGGCCCGATAGCCTTCGGCACCCGGCGGTGTCACCCAGATGATTTTTCCAGCAACGGGAAGACGTTCCTTTTCTTCCATGAGACTAAGCAATATGAACACCTCTTCGCCCAACTGGTAAGAACGTGTCGTCGGCATGAACAGACCCCCATTGGTGACAAAGGGCATATACGCAGCGAACAGCGCGTTCCTGTCTTTGATTGTGAGGGATAAAATGCCCTGGCGTGGGGCGTTCATCGTGCTGGGCATGGAATTACTGTTGAGCGTTGAAAACTAAGATGTCCTAGGCAGTTGGCGCCATTTGATGAGTATTTCTTCCAGCAACATTTGTTTGTTCACCTGTGTGTTCAGTGATCGGGTCGATGTGAACAATAAGTCAAGGAAGCGAAACAGCTCCTTTAAGTTTAGCTTTTGTGCCTCAGCTTGCAAGCTGATGGACCAGTCCGGATTGTAAAGGCCAGCCACCGATGAACCATGATGCAATCGGATCATATCCATGACCCAACCGGTTATCCATAAAAGCACTCTGTCGCACGGTTGCTTGCACCACAGTTCGGCCACACTCACCGGGTCTGAAGCCTGCCGCGATACATTCAACCATGCTTGAAACAACGAAGCTCTGACAGCCAGACTGTTTTCCCGGGCCAATGCCAGAAGCGGCGCGCCACCTGCCAGCACCAGCAGAGCATCGGGCTGTTCATGAACCTTTTGTCGTCGAAGCCATTCGAGCGCATCGTTTTTATCCGGAATTCCGAGGGTCATTTGTTGACAGCGGCTCAGAATCGTTGCCGGCAGTGAAGAAGGGGAGTCGGTGAGCAGTAAGATGACGGTCTGATCGACCGGCTCTTCCAGCGTTTTCAACAGACCGTTTGCGGCAGCGGCATTCAACCGATGAGCCGGCATCAGCAACACAATGCGATATCCACCATATTGAGCTGTGAGCGTCAATAAATCCGATAATTCCCGGATTGCGTCGATTGTAATCGGCTTGCCCGGCTCTTTCGGTTCTATTCGAACGAAATCGGGGTGTGTATGAGCCTGAAAAAGCTGACAGCCGGAACATCGACCGCATCCCATCATCTGCTCATCGTGCTGCTCACACAGCAGCGATTGGGCAAACTGCATTGCCAACCGCAGCTTCCCCACACCCTCTTTTCCGGAAATAAGTAACGCGTGGGGAACGCGTCCGTTGTCAACGTACGCCCTCAGCAGTTGCCACTTTTTGCGGTGCCAGGGCAATAACTCGTTTGGCATTAGGCTGGAGAGGGAGCGCTTTTGAGCAGGCACTGAAGGTGACCAATTATTTCGGACTGAACGACGGCCAATGGCTGGGTGGCATCAACCTGCTTGATCCGTTCCGGAAATCGGACGGCCAGCTGCAGATATTCTCTTCTGACCTTTTGAAAAAACGCAATCTGCTCGGACTCGAATCGATCAGGCGCACCACGCCCGCGGGCGCGTTCGAGCCCTACTTCGGGCGGGGCATCGAGCAACAGAGTCAGGTCCGGCCGCAAACTTCCCTGTACCCATTCTTCGAGCATTTGAATACGTGTTCGGTCGATGCCGCGTCCACCTCCCTGGTAGGCATAGCTGGCATCTGTAAAGCGGTCACTGAGGACCCAACGTCCGGCTCGCAATGCAGGTCTGATGACTCGGTCCAGGTGCTGGGCTCGCGCCGCAAACATCAGCAGCAACTCGGCATCATCCGCCGGCGGTTCCGTCTCCGGGTTGAGCAGCAGTGACCGAATCGCCTCACCCAGGCGCGTACCGCCCGGCTCCCTCGTAACCACAACATCTTTACCCTGCCCTCTCAGGTAATGTGCGATCATTTCAAGATTCGTCGTTTTTCCTACGCCCTCCCCGCCTTCCAGGGTAATTAGTTTCCCAGGGTTCACCGCTTTTTCTTTTTCCTTTGATAAATATCCACCGCCCGGCCGTGCTCCTTGACGGTTGTCGAAAAGACGTGGGTTCCGTCTCCCCGCGAGACGAAATAGAGGCTGCTATCATCATTCGGGTGCAAAGCGGCATAAATCGATGCCGCCCCGGGCATGGCAATCGGTGTGGGCGGCAAGCCGGTATGAATGTAGGTATTATAAGGCGTAGGTGCAACCAGGTCCTTTTGTCGAATATTACCATCAAATTCCTCACCCATCCCGTAGATCACGGTCGGATCGGTCTGCAACGGCATGCCTTGGCCCAACCGGCGAGTGAAGACGCCCGCAATCGTGGCTCGCTCATTGGCCCTGCCTGTTTCCTTCTCGATAATCGATGCAAGAATCAAAGCGTCATAAGGGGTACGCAAAGGCAGCCCTTCCGCCCGGTTCGACCATTGAGCATCCAACACTGTTTGCATCCGCTGATAAGCACGCTTTAGCACGGCCAGGTCGGTTGTCCCTTTGGTAAAAAAATAGGTGTCTGGGAAAAAGCGTCCTTCGGGATGTTCATGCGTTGAACCGATCAGTGCCATAATTTCGTGATGACTCTTACCGGCCAGCGTCGCCGTTATGTTCGGATGGCGGCCCAGTTCGGCAAGAACCTGTCGAAATGTCCACCCTTCCACCAGCGTCAAAGTATGGTGGTGCACTTTCCCTGCGAGCAGAGTCGAAAGCAACCCGCGGGCGGTCATTCCAGGCTCGAGTTCGTATTCGCCCGCTTTCAGTTTATCGGCGTTTCCGCCGACGATCGCCATAATTTGAAACCAAAAAGGCGCGTAGAGGATGCCGTTAGACCCAAGCGATTGTGTGATCTTCCGCAGAGAGTCGCCTTTTTCGATTTCGAAGGTGAGCGGCTCTTTGATCAGGAGTGGTTGGTCGACGGCATGTTGGTAATCCAGCCACCCGCAACCGACAACAACAGCAATCAATAAGAAAATGAATCCGATAAACCGCATCATTGATTGTGAACCTCGTTTTGCTTGAGTTTGTCGATCCAATAACCGATTTGCCGGGTGACGGTTCCCGAGGGATAACGAATATTCTCCAATTCGATAATCGGCCAATAATCGATAATACTATTTGTTAAGAATAATTCATCCGCGTCAAGCAGATCATCGATTGTGATACGCGCCAATGTGACCTTCATATCATGGGCTTTTGCCTGCACGATCACAAGTGCACGCATAATTCCGGCGACGCCGCATCGATCGATTTTTGGAGTGAGGAGGCGGCCGCCTTTCACCAGAAAAAGATTGCTTTTTGTGCCTTCGACCACACAATCGTCTGTGTCGAGCATCAATCCTTCATGAATGCGCGGGTCGTCGCACTCGCGCATCGCCAGGATCTGTTCAAGGCGATTCATATGCTTGATCCATGCCAGTCGCGGATTGATCCCGAGCCGTGTTTCACACACGCGTGCTTTGATGCCGTTGCGCTTGAGTTCGGGAGGATAATTAGGGCTTGGGTGCACACTGAGCACCCGAGTGGTGTTGGAATCATCGGGACATCGATAGCCGCGACCGCCTTTCCCACGGGTCACCTGAATTTTCAAGACCCCTTCGCCCGCCGACCGACAAAGCATTTCAGCTTCTGCGGCTATCTGCTTTCGCTCCGGGAGTTCAATTGCGAGACGCCGGCAGCCTTCCGCCAGACGTTCGATGTGTTTCGAGAAAAACAGCGGTACGCCTTTGTGAATCGAAATGGTTTCGAAGAGACCATCGCCGTATTGAAACCCTCGGTCGGCACAATCGATCCAATGGGTTTGCTGACCATTGATAAGCACCGTGCAATGCATTGGTATTTTACGAAGGTTTAAGGACGGCTTCGCTTGTCGATCGCTCCGGTTTCTGTGTTGCCATAGGGGGCGCGTGCCCTACGCTCTGTTCTGGCTTGGCGTTGATTTTCAAACGCCTTAGTCGAACCGTTTGAATATCAAAGTTCCGTTGGTCCCGCCAAAACCGAACGAATTTGACATTGCAACATCGATTTTCATCTCGCGTGCCGTATTCGGAACATAATCAAGATCACACGCCGGGTCCGGAGTGGTTATGTTGATCGTTGGCGGCGCAACTTGATCGCGGATGGACAGTACGGAAAATACGGCCTCGATTCCACCTGCAGCACCAAGCATATGCCCTGTCATAGATTTTGTCGAGCTGACAGCGATATCGTACGCTTTATTCCCCATGACGGCTTTAACCGCTTGTGTTTCCGCGATATCCCCGGCCGGGGTCGATGTACCATGGGCGTTGATGTAATCGACTTGCTCCGGATCGAGTCGGGCATCCTTCAGGGCATTTCTCATGCAGCGAGCGGCGCCATCGCCGTTTTCCGACGGTTGCGTCATATGGTAGGCATCGGCGCTCATACCGTAACCAACCAACTCGGCGTGAATGCGGGCACTCCGCTTCCTCGCATGCTCAAGCTCTTCAAGCAGCAACACCCCCGCCCCATCGCTCAAGACAAAGCCATCACGTTCTTTGTCCCACGGACGGCTGGCTCCCTGTGGATCGTCATTGCGGCGTGACAGTGCGCGCGCTGATGCGAATCCACCCAACGCGGTCGGTGATGTCGTCGACATTTCCGCGCCTCCGGCGACCATGACATCGGCATCGCCGTACTGAATCATTCGGGCGGCATCTCCGATGTTGTGAGTACCGGTCGTGCAAGCGGTCACGATCGCGAAATTCGGCCCCTTGAGTCCGAATTGAATGGAAAGGTTGCCGGACACCATGTTGATAATGTTCCCCGGCACGAAGAAAGGAGAAATCTTTCTGGGCCCGCTTTCGGTGTAAATGGAATGAGCACGCTCGATGCCAGTGATCCCGCCGATGCCCGCACCGATGGCGACGCCGATTCGTTCAGCATTGTTTTCATCGATTTCCAGCCCGGAGCTCCAAATTGCCTGACAGCCTGCTGCAATGCCGTAATGAATGAAACCGTCCATTCGTTTTGCGTCCTTCGCGGGAATGTATTCGCTGATATCGAAACCCCTTATCGCGCCCCCAAAACGGGTGGCAAACCCCGAGGTATCGAACGAATCCAGCGGAGCTATCCCGCTTCGGCTGTTGAGAACACTCTCCCATGAATCCGAAACGTTGAGTCCGACGGGACTGATCGCTCCAAGTCCCGTGATTACGACGCGCCTTTTGCTCAAAATGGTGCCTAATCAGATGAATGAGGTGATGAAAGGGAAGCAGCCCGCCGGAAGTTCCTTGTGACCGGACTTTCCCGCCGGGCGGTTCTGCTTCTGTTACACGTGATTCGTGACGTAGTCGATGGCTTGCTGGACTGTGGTGATTTTCTCAGCTTCTTCATCAGGAATTTCACACTCGAACTCTTCTTCAAGGGCCATGACAAGCTCGACCGTATCGAGCGAATCGGCACCGAGATCGTCGACAAAGGAAGCCTTATTTGATACTTCTTCTTCTTTTACCCCTAATTGCTCAGCGACAATCTTTCTAACTCGTTCAGCAATGTCACTCATAGTGTTATATCCTCAAACAGTTTGTGTTTATGCCAGAAATCGGCGGGCTCATTTTATTCTGAAAGCGCGAAAAAACAAAAGAAAATTTCCTTCGGCTTCAAAAACTCCTTAAATCTAATCTTGAAATCAATTCACTGTGCTTATGGACCGAGCCCAATGATAGGGTCCGTGTCCATTAAACCTTATGGCATAAACATCCCGCCATTCACATGCAGCGTTTCCCCGGTGATATAGGCAGCTCGAGGCGAACACAAGAATGCCACCGCATAAGCGACCTCCTCCGCTTCTCCAAGCCTGTTCAGGGGAATCGATTCGAGAATCACATTTTTCTGTTGCTCTTCCAGCTCACGCGTCATGTCCGTGTCGATGAACCCCGGGGCAACCGTGTTGACCGTTATGTTTCTCGACGCCACCTCTCTGGCCAAGGACTTTGTAAAGCCGATGATTCCCGCCTTGGCGGCACAGTAGTTCGCTTGCCCCGGATTGCCGGTTGCCGCAACGATTGAACCGATGTTGACGATACGGCCGAAGCGTGCTTTCATCATGCCGCGCAGACAGGCCTTCGAGAGCCGGAAGATCGAGCTCAAATTCGTGCCGATAATATCCTCCCACTCCTCGTCTTTCATCCGCATCAGCAAATTATCCCGCGTGATGCCGGCATTGTTAACAAGGATCGTGGGCTGACCGAACTCTTCTCCTATTGCCGCCACGACTTCTTTGATCGATTCAGGGTCGGTGACGTCCAGCTTCATGCCCTTGCCCTTTACGTTCGTTTCGGCAAACGCTTTTGTGATTGACTCGGCGCCCGCCTCGGAGGTAGCCGTGCCGACAACAAGGCAGTCCGAAGAGGCCAGGGTCAGAGCGATTGCGCGCCCTATTCCGCGACTCGCTCCAGTAACCAGTGCAACTCGATTTGTCATTCAGCAAGCTCCAGCGCTTTATTCAGTGATGGATTGTCAAAAATCGGCTGTGTTTCGCAGCCCCGCACGACCCGTTTGTTCAATGTACTCAGAACCTTGCCCGGACCACATTCGATGAAGGAACCAACACCCTGTTCATGCATGAATTTCACCGAGTCCGCCCAGCGGACAGGGCTGTACAATTGCTTGGTCAATGCATCCCGGATGGCATCAGGGGCTGCATGGGATGCGACGTCGACATTATGAATCACGGGAATTTCCGGCGTACGGATCGTTATAGCGCGAAGAGACGCCTCCAGCTTCTCGGCTGCCGGACGCATCAAACTACAGTGTGACGGCACGCTGACCGGCAGCAATACCGATCGTTTCGCCCCCTTCTCTTTTGCGGCTTCGACCGCCCGCTTGACCGCTTCGGTATGGCCTGCAACCACAACCTGGCCGGGTGCGTTGAAGTTGACCGCCGATACGACATCGTTTCCGGTCGCTTCCGCGCACACCTCGGCAACCTGCTCATCATCCAGCCCAAGAATCGCTGCCATGGCGCCGGCGCCAGGCGCTATGGCTTCCTGCATGAGTCGACCGCGCTCAGCGACCAGCCGAACGGCATCTTCAAAAGCCAGTGCCCCGGCGCACGTCAGCGCAGTATACTCCCCCAGGCTGTGCCCCGCCATCCAGCGAGGCCGAACGGGGGATTGTCGACACCAGATGCGCCAAGTGGAAAATCCCGCTGCAAGCATGAGAGGTTGTGTGTTTTGGGTCAGATTCATCTGGCCTGCGGGTCCCCGGCTCGCCAAAGACCACAGATCGAACCCAAGTATTTCCGATGCAGACCCGAATGCCTCTTTGACTTCCGAAAAGGAATCCGCCAACTCACCGAGCATGCCCAGTGACTGAGACCCCTGCCCGGGAAAAACGAATGCCAATGCATTGTTATGTTTGCTCATACAATTCGGATAGTCGTTGTTTCTTAACCCGAAAATTTCATAAATTTGCGCCGATATCNNAAATTTCCGAAGGAGTGGCGTATCAGTGACTACGACCGACTGAGGAAATATTTCTTGTGGAATCAAGAGACAAGCGAGATCAAGCATAATTTGTGAAAGATTCGGGTTAATATCGCAAAAGCGCAGAGCCCCAGACGAAACCACCGCCAAACGCCTCCATCAAAACCGTCTGGCCACGCTCTATTCTACCATCGCGCACCGCTTCGTTAAGCGCAAGCGGCACGGATGCCGATGATGTATTGCCCTGTTTTTCAATGGTGACGATCACATGACTCATGGGCATCCTCAATTTTCTGGCAGTCGCCGCAATGATGCGAATATTGGCCTGGTGGGGAACCAGCCAATCGATATCGGATTGCTTTAAATCGTTTGCGGCCAGCGTTTCATCGACGATTCTTCCCAGCGTATTGACGGCGACCTTGAATACATCGTTTCCCTGCATGGTGACAAAAGCACGACTCTCGGAGTTGACGTGAGCGGTCGGGTTCGGCAGGTACAGTAGATCTTGAAACCGACCGTCCGAATGAATGTGCGTCGATAAAATACCCGGTTCAGCGGTTGCTTCGAGCAGCACGGCTCCGGCACCATCGCCGAAGAGGATGCAGGTGGCGCGATCCCCCCAATCGACGAGGCGCGAGTTGATCTCGCTGCCGACGACGAGAACACGCTTCGCGGTTCCCGCCCGGATGTATTGATCGGCAACGCTCAATCCATAAATAAATCCGGAACAGGCCGCCTGCACATCGAAGGCCGCACAGCCGCTAATTTCCAATCGCTGCTGCAGCAAACAGGCGGTACTTGGAAAAATCCGGTCAGGTGAACTGGTAGCCAATACGATCAAATCGATGTGGCAAGGATCCAGGTCGGCGGCTTCCAGCGCCTGCCTGGCGGCAATCTCCGCCATGCCCGAAGCGGTTTCGTAACTGGCCGCGATGCGCCTTTCCCGGATGCCGGTGCGTTCAAAAATCCATGCATCGGATGTATCGACCGTCTCGGAAATTTCGTGATTGGTGAGCACACGCTCGGGCAGGTAACCGCCTGTTCCAATGATGCGTGAAAAGCGTCTCACGCACTTTTCCTTTCAGCAAAGATTGACTCCACGCGCTCGCCGATTCGCAGCGGAATGGCTTTTTCGACTTCAAGGATGGCAATCCTGATTGCGTTGGCAAAGGCCATCGTATCGGCGCTGCCATGGCTTTTTATGACAATGCCCCGCAGCCCCAAAAAACTGGCTCCGTTATAGTGGCGGGGGTCAAAATGGTTTTTGAAGCCTTTAAGCGCCGGCAGCGCCACCAAACCTGCGATTTTTGCCGCCCAGTTGGCCCTGAATGACTCCTTCAGTGCATGCACGATCATCTTGGCAACGCCTTCACTGGCTTTGAGCGCGATGTTTCCAACAAAACCGTCGGCAACAACGATGTCGACCTCGCCGGTAGAGATATGGTCGCCTTCGACAAAACCGATAAAATTCAAGTGTGAGTTCGCCAGCAACTTGGCGGCCTCCTTGACCTGTTCATTCCCTTTAATCTCTTCTGCGCCGATATTGAGCAGGCCGATCTTGGGGGCTTCTATATTTTCCACTGCTCGAACCAATTCGTTGCCCATCACAGCGAATTGGAAAAGGTGCTCCGCCGAGCAATCGACATTGGCACCAAGATCCAGTACGTAGGTATGCCCCAATATGGAAGGGATCGCGGTGATGATCGCCGGCCGGTCGATTCCGGGTATCGTCTTCAACACGAAACGTGCTGTCGCCATCAATGCTCCGGTATTGCCCGCGCTGACGCATGCATCGGCGACGCCCTCTTTGACCAGATTAATTGCCACGCGCATCGATGAGTCTTTTTTGTTTCGCAATGCCTTGGCAGGCGCATCATCCATTTCGATGCGTTGGGATGCATGACGAATCCGAATACGTTCCTTGCTTTCCGGAGGCGCCTCTGCCAAGTGTTCCTTGATAATCTGCTCGTCGCCGACCAGTATCAAATGCAAATGCGGGTTGCTGGCGATACTACGCAATGCCGCCGGTATGATCACACCGGGACCATGATCCCCCCCCATGGCATCAAGAGCTATCGTCGTTAGGGTGGCACTCATATCTTTCTCCATGTTTTAGCTTGATGGCCCGGATGAAAGGTGGAATGCCAAGAGGCTGTACAAAAATAGCGATCGTAGCGAGGGCTTGGCCGCAGTCGATCTACCTGTTCCCGGACAGCCTTCCAGGCTCGAATCAAAGAGCCAAACGAACTTAGTAACGGTGAATTCAGTGCTCGGTTCCGAGGCTATTCGTCATCCTCGGCCGCGGGCGTGATGATTTGACGTCCACGGTAATACCCTTCCGGACTCATATGATGACGCAGATGCGTTTCACCCGTCGTCGGTTCCTGTGACAAGGCTTTCGCTTTCAATCCATCGTGAGCGCGACGCGTTCCGCGTTTGGAGCGGGTCATACGGTTCTGTTGTACTGCCATTTTTATTTTCCTCCAGTTTTTCTTAATTCAGCCAAAATTGCAAACGGTTTTTCTTTAGGGCTACCCTCTTCTTCGCTCGACGCCGCGGCCATTTCGCACACGGAATGCCGGGCTATCAATGGAAGCCCCAGGATCAATTCATCTTCGACGATATCGCTGAGCGTCGTTTTTTCATTTTCAATCAACAGCGGCTCATAGGGTTCGGGCAACAACGACGCTTCATCGATGGAAGCAACGACTCCCAAGTTGACCTCTCGCTCGATCACCCACCGGGTCGACTTCAGACAGAACTGGCATTGCAGCGCCAGGTTCGCGCTGACATGTCCAATGACCGACGGAACCCTCCCCTCCAACCGGAAAGACAGATCGAATATCGCCTCCCCTTCGGTATCGTGCAGAAGCTCTGTTAGACGCTGCATCTTCGAAAGCGGAAGCGCTCCTTGAAACCTTCGTCTGGTTCTGACCAGGAACAAAGGATCGATGCGTTCAGGAAATCGCACTGGCATAACTGTGTAATAATATCTGGAAACCAGAATGCCTGTCAAAGATTGATCACGAAACAAGATGGAAAAAACGATGCCCACAGCGACATCTGAAGTAGTAAGAAGGCCCGGCATAGTTCTCGCCTCCGGCTCACCCTTTCGCAAGGTGGTTCTGAAAAAGCTGCAATTGGAATTCACGACCGCAGTGCCCGACGTTGATGAAAGTCCATTGCCGAACGAAACAGCGAAGGCGCTGGCGGCGCGACTTTCCCTGGCGAAGGCGCGAGCCTTGGCGACGCGATATCCGGAGCACGTCATCATCGGCTCTGATCAAGTAGCGATGCACGGCGTGAAACAACTGATGAAACCGGACAACAGAGAAAATGCAATAGAGCAGCTGCGGTGTGTATCCGGAAGCAGTGTGTATTTCTATACCGGCGTATGTGTGTTGGATGCGCGCAACAATGAGTATTTGAGCGAAGTTGACACCAGTATCGTTCACTTTCGCAGGTTGACTGAACGTCAGATCGAACACTATGTCGATCTGGATCGCCCTTTCCAGTGCGCCGGCGGCTTCAAAGCGGAAAGCTTGGGGATTGCCCTGCTTGAACGGATCGAAGGCGATGACCCTAATGCATTGATCGGGCTGCCTCTGATTCGCTTGATCCGAATGCTGGAAGCGTTTGGTATAACGATAATTTGATGGGGACAGGAGGGTAGGCTGGAACCTACTTGGCGCACTCCACATTCCCTTGTGTACTGGACCGCCGAGTGCGCTTTGCGTTCGTCCTATGACTACTCGTTACCGGCTAATTCCGATAAAACCTGAGGACACGTTTGACATATTCCCGGGTTTCACGATACGGCGGGACTTTGCGGCCATATTTTATGACGGCATTTTCTCCGGCATTATAGGCTGCAACTGCGAGTCGAACGTTCGAGTTGAACATTTTGAGCAAATCACGCAAGTAGCGTGCACCACCGTTGACGTTGTCCACGGGATCACGCCGATTTCTTACGCCATAGCGTTTTGCGGTGGCCGGCATCAATTGCATGAGTCCAACCGCACCTGCTCTTGATACGGCGTTTGGGTTGTAGCTGGATTCCGCTCGGATCACCGCGTGCAGCAGGTCAGGATCGATTCGGTGTTTTTTGGCCGCCGATCGAACCAAAGAGGAAAATTTGCTTTTGTTGTACGGCTGTCTACTAGACGCCTTGGTTCGTTTTTTGCTGCGGAGTATCAGCCAGTAGCCGGAGTGATTGGGGGAGTCTGTGAAATGAGTCACCCCAGATCGATCCTTGTACATATAGACATCGGCATGGGTTTGCAGCGCGAACAACATTAAAATCGATGCGGTGATAAAAGGAAGCTCCATTGCCATTGTCCCCCCAGTTCAGGTTCGGTCAACAACTTTAGCGGCACATCGGGTCTTTTCTTCATATTTTTTTGTCCAACAGCACGGCGTCGCCGACAAGAATTGCGTCATTCCCGCTCTGAGAAAAGCCGATTGTGCCGAGATGCTAAGATGCGCTTTATCCTTTGTTCCGCGGTCCTTCTTGTGCTGCTTCCCCCAGAACTCAGGCTGAGCCGTGGTTTGACCGCATACCGGCCATTGTATATGAAAGGGCTGTCCGGTGCGAAATACGATTCAGACTCGCGATTTAATCGGCAAGTGGGTGACAGAAGAGATGAGATAAGCTGCCCGACCGGAAATTCTCCGTGATGTTGCTTGACACGGCTTCCTGTGTAACGATAATAGGTTCTGGTGAGCTGGATATGTCCAAGCTTCGGGAAGCTGGGCGGTAGGCCACATGAAAAACAGAGTAAGACAACAATCTAGTACAATATTGCAGGGGGACGTAAAATGAATAAATCGGAACTTATCGATGCCATTGCGGATTCGTCGGGACTGACGAAAGCTGATACCGGACGCGCTTTAGATGGGTTGATCGACGCGATCACGGATACGTTAAAGAAAGGAGATAGCATCTCGTTGATCGGTTTTGGCACGTTCTCGGTTAAAGAACGGGCTGAGCGGCAGGGTCGTAATCCGCAAACAGGAGAACCGATTACGATCAGTGCGGCAAGAATTCCGTCATTTAAGGCTGGCAAAGCGCTTA
>DEII01000118.1 GCA_002352385.1 Methylococcaceae bacterium UBA2778
GCAGTCAATAGAAACAGCGAAGTGCCCATCAAAAGGACCCACATTGAGCCGCGCAGCGGAACATTAAACTGCCAGACCGCCATGGTGACCGACAGGGCCATACCGCCCATGCCAAGGATAAAATAGGGAACGATTTTCCCGATCAAAATTTCGCGGATGCTCACGGGGGTGACCATCAAGGCCTCCATGGTACCGCGTTCCCACTCCCGGGCCATCAGCAAGGCGGTTAACAGGGCGCCGATCAGGGTCATGATCACCGCCACCAGTCCGGGTACCAGAAAATTGCGGCTGCGAAGATTGCTGTTAAACCAGACACGCTGTTCAATGCGAACCGGGATAACCGGGGACCGGCCCTTGATAACGGCACTGTCTTCAAACCAGTTGCCGTATACGCCTTGTACGTAGCCTTCAACGATGCGGGCCGTATTGGCGTCAACGCCGTTGACAATCAGTTGAATGGCGGCATTGTCAGGTGAGCGCACTCGGCGTGAGAAATCCTCCCGCAGATGCACAATGGCCTGAATGCGGTGGACGGCCAGCGCTTCAAGGGCAGCATGCATGCCATGCAGGTAAACCGGCTCAAAATATCGGGAATGTTCAAAGGCGCCGCAAAAGCTGCCGGTATCGGCCGTGGGCTTTTCAATCACCAGCGCCACCGGGACGTTTTCAGCGTTCAGAGAGACCCCGTAGCCGAACAGTAAAAGCAGAACCACAGGCAATACGAAAGCGATTCCCAGGCAGCTGGGATCGCGAAAAGCCTGCAAAAATTCCTTGCGTATCAGGCCGCGCAAGCGCATCAGGGTGCGGCTTAAGGGCGATACACGGGTGTCAGGGGTTTGATGGTGATCTGAAATCATGGGCTCTTTTCCGCTTCCTGTGATTCAATGATACGGATAAATGCATCTTCCATGGTTGGCTCAGGGCCGTCATCTGAACGTGCGAGTCGTTTGATTTCCGACGGGGTCCCCAGCGCCGGAATTTCACCGGCCACCATGATGGCCATCCGGTCGCAATACTCCGCTTCTTCCATGAAATGGGTGGTGACCATCACCGTCACGTTTTGAGCGGCCAGCACGTTGATGCGATGCCAGAACTCGCGGCGGGCCAGGGGATCCACACCGGAGGTGGGCTCATCGAGAAACAGAATGTCGGGCTCGTGCATCAGCGCGCAGGCCAGGGCCAGCCGCTGTTTGTAACCCAAAGGCAGCGTAGCGCTGGTGGCGTCAACCACCGGCGCAAGCTCGAACTGGCCGATGGCCCACTCAATGCGGGTGGCACGGCGCCGGCCTTTCAACCCGTAGGCACTGCTGAAAAACCGCAGATTTTGCCTTACATTGAGATTGCCGTAGAGAGAAAACTTCTGGGACATATAGCCGATTTTCGCTCTCGCAGCCGCTGCCGTGCGTCGCACATCCACCCCGGCAACGTGCAGACTGCCCGCGCTGGCGGGCAGCAGGCCGCAAAGCATGCGAAAGGTCGTGGTTTTGCCCGCGCCGTTGGCCCCTAACAGGCCAAACACTTCCCCTGTCCGAACGCTGAAGCTCACCCCTTTGACGGCATAAAAATCCCCGAAACGACGTTTAACATCGTGGACATCAATAATAAGATCGTTGGACATTTCCTTGCTGCCGCTGTCAAGGGGAACCGGCCCGTTTGCAGCAGGGCGCGATCTTTCCTCCCCCCTGAGCTCCCCCAGCATGGCGACAAAGGCGTCTTCGAAGCGCGGGTCAACAGCCTGCAGTTGAGCACCATCAACGCCGGGCAACAGTTTTTCCACCGCCGGCGCTGTCTGCGTTGCAAAAACCAGCCGTACGGCATCGCCCTGGATGACCGCATCGGTCACACCGGGTGCGCCGGCCAGTTTTTCCTGGAGATGACGATTTTTCAGACCGGGCACCCGTATTTTAAAGGTTCGGCCCGTCAGGGGATGGCTGAAGTCTGATGGCGGTCCCTGGCCGAGCAATTGACCATCGTGGAGAAGGATCACTTCATCGCAACGTTCGGCCTCATCCAGATAGGCGGTGCTCAGCAGCACCGTCGTTCCCTCTTCCTGCACATAACGATTAACGATCTGCCACAGTTCGCGGCGCGACACCGGATCAACGCCCACGGTGGGCTCGTCAAGCAGCAATAATCGTGGCGGATCCACCAGCGAGCAGGCCAGGCCCAGTTTTTGTTTCATGCCGCCGGAGAGCCGTCCGGCCCGACGCTCGGTAAAGGGCGACAGGCCGGTCATGCGCATCAATTCGCGATAACGTTCAGGGCGCAGCCTTTTGGCAACGCCTTGGAGATCAGCATAGAGATCAAGATTTTCCTGGACGGTCAGGTCTTCGTACAGACCGAATCGCTGGGGCATATATCCGACGCCTGCCTGCACCGCCTCCGCTTCCCGGACAATATCCATTCCCAGCACGTATCCCTGACCGGAGTCCGGCGGCAGCAACCCGGCAGACAGACGCATCAGGGTTGTTTTACCCGCCCCATCGGGACCGATCAAACCGGTGACTTGACCCCTGCGGATGTCCAGGCTGATTTGGTGCAGCGCATCAATCCGACGCCGTCCGGTTTGGAAACTCCTGGTAATCGAACGCAGGGAGAGAACAATCTCGTCTCCAACGGATCCGTTTTTGTTCTGATGAGCGTCGGTTGCAAGTGCAGGTGTCATCATGGAGTGGATCCGCCCCCCACAGGTGATTCGCGCGGTTGACTATTTTTGGAAACGCTCTGATTCAGTGGGATCGTGACGGTAGCCGGCATACCCAGACGCAATTCTTCTTGTGGGTTTTTTACAAAAATACGAACCTGGTAAACAAGCCGGGTTCGTAGCTGCGGCGTTTCCACCGGTTTGGGAGTAAATTCGGCAACGGGTGAGATAAAGCCGACCCAGCCATCATAGAATTTACCCGGAAAACTGTCGGTTGTCACCCGGGCTTTCATCCCTTCGCGGATTTTTCCCAGATCCGACTCCGGCACATAGGCCCGTACCCAGAGTGGGTCGATCAACGCAATGGTAAAAACCGCTTTTTGCGGTGAAGCCATGTCGCCGATTTCAAGAATACGATCCTGAATAATCCCGATACTGGGTGCATACAGAAAGGCGTTTTTCAAATCCCGTCGCGCCAGTCCAAGCTGAGCCTCATAGCTTTTCAACAACGCTTTTTCGGCCGCGATGTCTTCCTTGCGGGGTCCCGCCAGGCCCAGATCCAGCACCGCTTTAGCGGCATGAAGCCGGGCGCGGGCCGACTTTTCGGCCGCCCGTGCGTTGTCCAGGTTCTGCACTGACGCCGCACGCTGGGGAACCAGTCGCTTCATTCGCAGGTAAGTCCTTTTGGCATCATCCAGCACCGCCTCGGCAGCGTTCACCTCCGCCTTTTCCTTACGGATTTGCTCGATCCGGGTGCCCGCTTCGAGCCGAGCAACGACCTGCCGCTGGGTATTTACCCGTGCTTCATT
>DEII01000244.1:0-5464 GCA_002352385.1 Methylococcaceae bacterium UBA2778
CCTCGCGCTTAATCATGTTCTACAAAAAATATGAGTCCTAACAAAGTTATCAACCATTGCCAGAAAGATGGGTGGGCCTCCGCAACCTGCGTTTGCTCCGACCGGTTATAACAGGGGAAAAAAGGGGACGGAGGGATTAAATCTTGAGCAGTATGATTGAGTGGTTAATAAATAATCCCTCCGTCCCCTTTCTTTACCCTTTATTGTTCGATTACTACATCGGGTAGATGCGGCAGTACCACCTGAATGTGACAGCATTTGTCTGCCCCGCCGCGCGGGCCATTGATATCAGACAGCCGCACCATGATGCGCAGGATATGGTCATCTCTGGTGCTTAGTGCAAAACCCAGTCGTCGTTCAACGTGGCCTCGTAAGGCATTCGTTAAGGGGAAATTGCGTGCTTGAATATCGATCTGCATCGTCGCCTCCGCTGTATTGGTCAGGTGATTGACGAAGACTGGCTAGGCTTATCCCCAACCAAGGAAAAGTTGAATATTATTACTATACTATTCGTATTTAACGAAGTGATTGCAGGGCGATGATTAACTATAAACACCTTCACTATTTCTGGGTGGTGGCAAAGGCAGGCGGCGCTGCCCGCGCCAGAGCCCAACCCAACGTGCCGTGAAATTATGAAATAGATTTTCAATGGCTAATGTTTCACTGAGTACTCCGCCAGTTGTTTCTGCAGTGCCTGATGCAGTGCATCTAATGCCGAACCCATAATAAGTCCGGCATGCATGTGGTATAGCCGTAGTTGGCAAGTAACGGGTTCATGCAACCCAGTGTTGTGTTTGCAAGTGTCGAAATCGAGCCAGGCCATGATGGGCTGGTCACCCCGAAAGTTGTCCACGCACAGCCAGTGCTGGTCGCTAAGGATAATGTCGAGGCCGCGGTGGTCTGGAATGTCTACCCTTAACGGGTTGCCGAGACGGCTAAGGGCGAGGCGCACGTGATTATAACAAGTCGCTTCGATCGTTTTCGGCATTACCCGCAGGGCGGTTATCTCGTCCAAATCTCGAGTGATGGCCACGTGTTCAGACTCCCTGTGTTGTGACTATTCGTATGTGCGGCTATTATTATTTACCCAGGCCATTGCCGACGCTGTCGAGCTTGCCCTCAACGAATACGCGACTGGCAAGAATATCATCGGCCTCGAGCGTCATTAAATCCAGCTTGGTGAGTTTGTTACCGCTGCGCGCGAATAAGCGATTCGCCTGACGCAGTCGCGCGCGATCCAGCGCATTACGTACCGAACGCGCATTGGCAAAATGCTCCATGGTCATACGTATTTCGATGTATTTGGCGAAAGCCTTTTCGCAATCTGGGCTAAAGCGGTAGTTCTGTTCGGCCAGCATGAGTTTGGCGATGGCGAGTAATTCGCTAGCATTGTAGTCCGGAAAATCGATATGGTGGGCGATGCGTGAACGCATACCGGGATTGCTGTGGAAAAACTTATCCATCTTGTCTTTGTAACCGGCAAGGATAACGACCAGATCGTCGCGGTTGTTTTCCATAGTCTGCAATAAAATTTCTATCGACTCGGCGCCATAGTCACGTTCATTCTCCGGTTTGTATAAATAATAGGCCTCATCGATAAACAGCACGCCGCCCATGGCTTTCTTGATCACTTCTTTGGTCTTGGGGGCGGTATGGCCGATGTATTGCCCAACCAAATCATCGCGTGTCACCGAGACCAGATGGCCTTCGCGCACATAACCGAGGCGGTGCAAAATTTCTGCCATGCGCATTGCCACCGTGGTTTTGCCGGTGCCGGGGTTGCCCGTGAAGGACATGTGCAGGGTCGGTGACATCGAACTGAGATGCACCTGTTTGCGCACGCGGTCGATCAGCAGTAAAGCGGCAGTTTCGCGGATGCGGGTCTTGACCGGTTTGAGTCCAATCAGTTCGCGATCGAGTTTGTCGAGAACTTCCTGGATGTTTGAATTCTGGTACTCAGCCTCGAGATCGATCTTGGTATCATCCGGTAAGTCGGGTGCGTTGGGATCGTGTGTATCGCTCATGAGGTGCGGTCCTATATGTTTCTGTTGGTAAGTATAGCGGGAGAAAAACCGCCAGAGCGCGATGGCGCCCTGACGGTCAATCCTAAGCTTGATTAATAACGCTCACTCTCGGGCTTGTCCGTCGCATAGCTATGAATACTATAGCGAACCTGTCTGCCGTCGACTTCCTGACGCACCAGACCGAAACCGGGTTCGTTCTTGGGGCGATTAACCAAGAACGACATCGCTGGGCTTTCACCACCGCGCGTGGAGTTAAATGCCATTACGCGGATATAACAGTTGGGGAAAGTCTTGCGGCATTCATTGATCTCCATAAGAATGCCAGCCGGATCTTTCAGGTCAAACATGGGCATACCGAACATTTCCCAATAGGTATTACGTGGATGTGGGTCATCGGTGTACTCCACACTGACTGCCCAGCCGTTCGATAACGCCCACTTAATCTGCAATGTGATTTGCTCATCGGTTAGCTCAGGCAGAAAAGAAAACTGTCCCTGAGTAATTCTGTTTCCCGGATTATTCATCATAACGAGATACTCCTCTAATTAATTGCTGGTGGTAGCCGTGGGTACAAAGTCGGGTGTGTCGGTCGACTCATAATTGAAGGTGATGTCCTTCCAGGTATCCAGGGCCGCTTTCAGCGGTGAACACCATTTCGCAGCATCTTGCAGAATCTGCGGACCTTCCTTCATATAATCACGACCTTCATTGCGCGCCATCACCATGGTTTCCAGCGCGACGCGATTGGCTGTTGCGCCCGCCTGAATACCCATTGGGTGACCAATGGTGCCACCACCAAATTGCAGAATCACATCTTCGCCGAGATAGTGCAGCAACTGATGCATCTGACCGGCATGAATACCACCGGAGGCCACTGGCATGACTTTGTTCAGAGAAGCCCAGTCCTGGTCGAAGAAGATACCGCTTTCCAGGTTTTTCGGATTGTGGGTTTCGCGCAGAACATCATAGAAGCCCTTGATCATCAGTGGGTCACCTTCGAGCTTGCCGACCACAGTACCCGCATGAATATGGTCTACCCCGGCCATACGCATCCATTTACAGATGACGCGGAAGTTCATACCGTGATTTTTCTGACGTGAGTAAGTCGAGTTACCCGCGCGGTGCAAATGCAGGATCATGTCGTTCTTGCGTGCCCACACGGCCATAGTCTGAATCGCAGTGTAACCAATGACCAGGTCGATCATGATGATGGTCGAGCCCAGACTTTTTGCAAACTCGGCGCGTTCGATCATCTGATCCATGGTGCCGGCAGTGACATTCATGTAATGTCCCTTCACTTCACCGGTGGCGGCGGATGCTTTGTTCACCGCTTCCATGCAATACAGAAAACGATCACGCCAGTGCATGAACGGCTGTGAGTTAATATTCTCGTCGTCTTTGACAAAGTCGAGACCGCCTTTCAGGGCTTCATAGACCACGCGGCCATAGTTGCGGCCGGAGAGCCCGAGCTTGGGCTTGGTCGTGGCACCCAGCAGTGGACGGCCAAATTTGTCGAGACGCTCGCGTTCTACTACGATACCCGTGGCCGGTCCTTGAAAGGTTTTGAGATAGGCCACCGGCAGACGCATGTCTTCAAGTCGCAATGCCTTAACAGCTTTGAAACCGAACACGTTGCCGATGATGCTAGCAGTCAGGTTGGCAATAGAACCTTCTTCGAACAGGTCAAGGTCGTAGGCGATATAGGCAAAATACTGTGCCTCGTTATCGGTACCCGGGCCTGTATTGGGTACGAGTTCCGAGCGGTAGGCCTTGGCGCGATATAGTTCACAGGCCGTCAGGCGATCGGTCCACACCACGGTCCAGGTAGCAGTGGAAGACTCGCCAGCGACGGCAGCAGCGGCCTCTTCGTGATCCACGCCAGGTTGTGGCGTAATACGAAAAAGTGCGATTACGTCGGTATCTTTGGGTTGATAGTCCGGCTCCCAATAGCCCATTTTTTTGTAAGGCATTACGCCGGACTTATAACGTTCCTTCCCTTCCTTTATCGTTTCAGTTGTAGTCATAGCTGTCTCCAGATCTCCTGAGTTATTGAACAAACTGCTTCGCACTTGGCCTTCTACGAGATAACCGCTCTATTAATAAAGAAGCTCCCCAGTGATTTAAGGCAAATGCTCAACACGCTGGAGCTATCCTGTCTAATCAGATATATTAATAACAGTCAATTATATCGATGTTATTAATAGACTAAAGGCTATGTATAAATAACGAGGTTCGCCATGCGCCATAGTACTTTCCGCCAGTTAGAGGTCTTTGCTGCCATCGCGCGGCTCGGTAGTTTCACCCGCGCCGCCGAAGAGCTGTTTCTCACCCAGCCGACCGTGAGCATGCAGACCAAAAAGCTCACCCAGGCGGTCGGGATGCCCCTGTTCGAGCAAATCGGCAAGCGCGTCTATCTGACCAATGCCGGCAAGGCGCTGCAATCGACCTGCAACGAAATTTTTGATTCACTGGATAACTTCGAAATGCTGGTGTCGGACATGCAGGGGCTCAAGCGAGGCAAGCTACGGTTGGCGGTGGTGACCACGGCCAAATATTTCGCTCCGCGCCTGCTCGGATCGTTTTGTAAACTTTATCCGGGTATCGATGTGTCGTTGAAAGTGAGTAATCGCGAACGTGTGCTGGAGCGACTCAGTGAAAATCAGGATGATCTGTATATGCTGGGACAGCCGCCGCAGGAACTCGACATTGTATATGAACCATTTCTCGATAACCCGTTAGTAGTGTTAGCCCCGAACAGTCATCCACTGGCTGGTAAGTCAGATATTCCACTAGCTCGACTTGCGCAGGAACCGTTCATCATGCGCGAACCGGGATCGGGTACGCGCATAGCAGTCGAACGTTTATTTCATGACCACAAGCTCACGTTAAATATGCGTATGGAGCTAGGTAGTAACGAAGCCATCAAGCAGGCAATCCTTGGCGGTCTTGGTGTTTCGGTGTTGTCGCGCCACTCACTTGCACTGGATGCTGCGACGGGTCAACTGGCTATCCTTAATGTCGAGCAATTCCCAATCCAACGCCAGTGGTACGTTGCTCGTCTCGCAGACAAACAACCGACTATTATTGCCCGGACTTTTCTCGAATACCTGCGCAGCGCAGCTGATGAGCTCAATGACGTACCTTGTTATTTCGCTGAGCAGGCGGGCGCGTGCCCATTGATATCAACATCACCAATCAAGGCCGGATCCATGAAACGACGGAGTCGTAAAAAAGCGGACTCGTGATTTGTTATGCATGAGCGGCTTTTAGGCTGGCCGCACAAGTCATCCGTGAGTTGGAAATTACGCGCTTGAATGTTGATCTGCATCCTCGCCTCCGCGGTATTGGTCTGGTGATTAAGGAGTTGAAAAAGGGGACGGAGGGATTAAATCTTGAGCAGTATGATTGAGTGGTTAATAAATAATCCCTCCGTCCCCTTT
>DEII01000244.1:5496-5713 GCA_002352385.1 Methylococcaceae bacterium UBA2778
CGTCCCCTTTATTAGTTAGCGGGTAGGGCATGTTTATCAGGGTCGCTTTAAAGCCATATTAGTTGAAAAAGAAAGCTATTTACTGGAATTGTCACGTTATATCGTATTGAACCCTGTGAGGGCACGTATGGTAAGAACGGCGAAAGACTGGCCCTGGAGCAGCTATCGTGCGACGGCCGGCTTGAGTCAAGGTCATGCTTGCCTGACAACCGATTGG
>DEII01000244.1:5722-7598 GCA_002352385.1 Methylococcaceae bacterium UBA2778
TATTAGCGGCGTTTGGCAAGCAGCGTAAACGCGCACAGCAGCATTACCGGGATTTTATCAAGCAAGGCCGAAATCAACCTTCGCCCTGGGAAAATTTGCAAAATCAGATTTATCTTGGATCTTCCGGGTTTGTTGAGGACATGCAGTGTAAGCTGGACCCGGATCAATCACTAAAGGATATCCCTAAATTACAAAAACAGGCACCAATAAAGCCACTGGACTATTATCAAGAGCGATATCCGGAGCGCAATGAAGCGATGGTAAAAGCATATCTTACGGGTCATTACACACTGGAGTCTGTGGGATCACACTTTGGTGTGAGCTACGCGACCGTGAGCCGGGCGGTTAAAGCGTTCGAATGTGAAATGTAAGGCCTGACCCNNCGAGCTGGCCGGGCTTCATAGGACGTACATCAGTCAGATCGAAAGGGGCCAAGTGAAGGAGTCATTGGGCTCAGGCTGACCCCTATTTTGTTCTCCAATGCTCTCTGGTACCTATTTTCGCCGGTCGGGACAAGACCCATGGCCATTTGTTTGTTACGATTGGTCCATGGACAGGTTTGCTACTAATGGTGCCGCGCGGGTCATCGACGGCTTCCAGGTCGTGGAGCGTACCTACTGCCACGACGATCATTTCCCCAGCATCGGACTGGCGAACATTCACGCGACCGTACCGGGGGTCGAGGAGAACAAAGAAAAGATCCTTCGGGCCCTCAAGGTCTTCCGTGAGTTTGGCGTCAACATCGCCATCTTCCCCGAGTTCGCTTTGTCGGGGTATTTCTGGGAGGACGAGCGTGCCTGCCGGGCATACATGGACACGGCCCTGATCGAGAACCACGTCGACTGGATCAAACAGGCGCTGTGGCCATTATGTACGCAAGAGCTACGCGGTATCGTTCTCAACAACCTGACTGCAGGCCCGGACAACAAGTATCTTAACCGGACAATTTTCGTCTCGCCGGAGATCGCCGACCCCCTCGACCATGACCACGCCTACGACAAGGTTTTCATTCCAGGCATCGAGAAGATCTTCACAGCATCCGGGACGGACAACAGACTCGTGTTGCGGAGCCCGCGCCTTGAGACGACCGTTGGCTTCACGACCTGCTACGATTACCTCTTCGTCGAGCTCCTCCGGCGTTACGCATTCGATGACCAGGTCGACGCGATCATTCAGACTGCCTCCTGGCGTGGAGCATCCAGCCGGGAGTACCCGCTGATGAACATCCACACCGATTTATACTATGGTCAGCTGTGGGACACCGTTATGTCAGCATCTTCGGCTCAGAACCAGCTATGGACGATCGCGGTGAATGCGGTGGGACGCCACGACATTTCAGGTGCAACATTCTGGGGTGGCTCCGGAATCTGGGCGCCGTCCGGCATCCGTCTCTTACAGGCGTCGCATTTCCTCGAGGAGCTGCTCATCGTTCACAACCTCGACTTGAGGGGCGCACGTGATTTCGAGCGTGCCGACTTCGACTACGAGTTCGATTTCCGCGATGTGCACCGGGCAATGAAGGAAAGTAACGCGTGTGAGGAGTCGATCGACTAACTGGACAATAATAGGGGACACGACTAAGAGGCAACAACAAGAACAAGAAAAAACAGGATCAGGCCTTACATTTGACATTCCAACAAAAAAACAACAAAAAAACAGGGTCAGGTCTTACATTTGCTCCACAACTGACCCTGTGCTCCACAAGGCGACGCCCCGGAGATCGATGGCATCGTGGTGATTGAAGATGGCGAGGGACTTGAGGTCGGTGAGTTTGCCGAGGTCAGGATCACGGGCTCGGATGAACACGACCTGACAGGCATGGTCGCCTCGTAATCAGAAGTCGATATTCTTTTTAAGGTTCTTGTCCTTGTGGGAT
>DEII01000117.1 GCA_002352385.1 Methylococcaceae bacterium UBA2778
CATACAAAATAGCAGTGGGTTTTGTTTTTCGGTTAAGCAATTCTACTAATGGACGATTGGCGGCCCATCGTAGTTTGTGGTTGATGCACAAAACCCAACATAACAGCCTCGATACGTACCTGACTGCCGGGTTTCGCTGTCGCTCTATCCGAGCGACACAGAGCCGATTTGTCACGTTTGGAATTGCCGGATAAATTCAAAAACACTTGAGCATCATCGTCAGTTCGGTATAGTATCCGGGTGGACAGAGCAATGACTGAATGAATGAATGAGTAATGGACCTTCGAGAGCAAAAAAAAATCAAGGCTTTGGGAATCAACCGAATCAAGCGGCATATTTTTTTGTGCTGCGACCAAAGCAAGCCGCAATGTACCGACTTGGACACCGGTCTGGCTTCATGGGTTTATTTGAAAAAGCGCCTCAAGGAGTTGAGCCTTGATGGTGTACACGGGATTTATCGCACCAAGGCCAACTGTCTGCAAGTGTGCATGAACGGCCCAATCGCCGTGGTCTATCCGGAAGGTGCCTGGTATCGCTCCTGCACTCCGGAAGTCCTGGAGACCATCATACAGAACCATCTGATTGGCGGCGTGCCGGTCAAGGAATACCTTCTGGTACAGCAGCTTCTCCAAAGAATAGGCTGATCGACCGTGGTCGAGCCTGATTGAGTTGCCTCGCTGATCTGCAATCAGTGAAAGCCAACCTCATCTCCTTTCTCCATCCGGGTTCGCTTCCATCTCCCGGGGATTCCCGGTCTCCGCGGAACCGCTCGCCAATAGTTGACATTCTCTTTTCTATGCGAATACGGCAAGCAGATGACCATTCAAAAACCCGCACTTCCTGAAAAATATCGCGAAAAGAGTCGACGCTAGGCAGTGCCTTTTGGCAAAATACTACGGTACGCATAACCAATTGAAATACAGAGGAGTTAGTTGATGAGCGAATTCCAAAGCTCCATGGTGCAGGCAGGAAGAGAAATTAGTGTACAGGAACTGAACCATATCTCCGAAATCACAAAGATGTTTCCAAGCCTGAAGCGGACCGAACTCGCCGCTACAATCTGCGAACATTTAGCGTGGGAGACTGCTTCCGGAACACCAAAGGTCACGGCTTGTCTCAATCTTTTGGAAAAGCTCGAGGAAGAAGGGCGTATTCGATTGCCGGCCAAGGCGCCCCAAAAGGTGCGAAAAAGCGGGCATTCTGCGCCAAGGCTAACCGCACGCTCAGACCCTGATCCACATCTGCGAGTCCGGTTGCGCGATCTCGAGCCCGTTGTTTTGGATATCGTCTCGGAGCCGGATACCAAGCGGCTCTGGAAGGAATACATGGAGCGCTACCATTCGCTGAAATACAAGGAAGCATTCGGTCACCGGTTGAGCTATTTTATCCGTTCCGGCACACGCCTCCTCGGATGTGTATACATGGCCGGGTGCGCAAAGTCGATGGGTGTGCGCGACCAATGGATCGGGTGGACGCCGTCCCAGCGGAATCGGAATCGACCATGGGTTATCAACAACACTCGATATCTGATTTTTCCATGGGTGGAAGTCCCGCACTTGGCGAGCCACGTCCTGGGAAAGCTGGCGAAGCGCGTCGCCTCGGATTGGGAGCAGGAATATGGTTTTTCTCCAGTGCTTTTGGAGACCTTTGTCGACCCGCAGTATTATGCGGGGACCTGTTATCGAGCTGCCGGCTGGGAGCTTTTGGGCCATACGACAGGCGAAGGACTCCGACGCCCGGGGCGAGTTTACCGGACAACGCCCAAGCTCCTGTTCGTGAAGCCGTTGCATCCGGATTTCCGGCCCCTGTTGTGTTCTGATTCCTTGCAAGGGCGCACGATATCATGAAAACGCCATGCCCGGGGCCCTATTTGCCGGCAATCCGGCAAGGCATCAGATCTGGAGCGGTGATGTTTCACGTGAAACATCGTGTTCTTCGTGGGTGGTTAGGATTCCATCACGGCCCGCTCAGGATTGACTTGTGAAGATGTTGATGGCGCCGTGCGACGATACGGCATTTGAATGAAATTCAAGCGCCCCGCCGAAAGCAGTACCTCGCTGGGCCCGTGCGATCGGAGGGTGCCTGAAGTGCGCGCTTGAAACAATCTGCTCACCTTGCTCGGGACAATGTTTCACGTGAAACATTGTCCCGTATGGCGGCGTCTGCTCGTTGCGGGATCAATGCGTTTCGACCGCGCACCGTCGACTCATTTCAAAGCATTCTGGCCAGCTCTCTGAGCGCCTTTCCTCGATGACTCAAGCGGTTTTTTCTTTCCGGTCGAAGCTCGGCGGAAGCGCAGCCTTCTTCGGGCACAAGGAAAACGGGATCATAACCGAATCCTTCTGAGCCTCTGGGTCCGCGCAAGATGACCCCTTCCCATCTGCCGTGCGCAATCAGTGGGCATGGGTCCTGCTGGTGGCGCAAATAAACAATGACGCATCGAAATCGCGCGGTTCGTTGATCGTCGGGGATATCGGTCATCTCTTCGAGCAATTTCTCAAGGTTTCGCTGGTCGCTCGCGCCGGCGCCGGCGTAACGCGCAGAATACACCCCGGGCGCCCCGGAAAGAGCATCGACCTCCAGGCCCGAGTCGTCCGCGATTGCCGGCAGCCCGCTATGGTACGCGGCATTGCGTGCTTTGATGATGGCGTTTTCAACGAACGTGAGTCCGGTCTCGTTCGCTTCCGGTATGGCGAGTTCGGATTGCGGCACGACCAATCGATCATTGAAAATGGCCTGGATTTCCCGAATTTTTCCGGGATTGTTGCTAGCAAGAACAATTTTTTCTGTCATCGATTGGAATGGTGCCGTTTATGCTTATTTTTTTCTTTGCGCCAACAACGCTTCGCGTTGCTTCGCCAGCAGAGACTCGATGCCATGCTCCGCAAGCACCAACATGGCGTTCAGTTCCTCTTTTCTGAATGCATGTCCTTCCGCTGTTCCCTGGATTTCAATATACGCGCCCGCTTCATTCATCACTACATTCATATCCGTTTCCGCATCACTGTCTTCTTTGTAATCCAGATCTAATATGGGCTCGCCTTTATAGATGCCTACGGATACGGAAGCCACCTGGCCGTGTATCGGGTCTGATTTGATTTTCCTTCTTCTAAGCAGCCCCAGAGTCGCAAGCGACAAGGCGACGTAACCGCCGGTAATCGATGCTGTGCGTGTTCCGCCATCGGCTTGAATAACATCGCAGTCCACTGTAATCGTTCGTTCCCCCAATGCTTCGAGATCGACAGCGGCACGCAACGACCGTCCGATGAGGCGCTGAATCTCAAGTGTGCGTCCTCCCTGTTTTCCGCGGGACGCCTCGCGGACCGAGCGTTCGTGAGTGGCTCGCGGCAACATCCCGTATTCGGCGGTCACCCAGCCGCCTCCGGAGCCTTTGAGAAACCGTGGCACGCGATTCTCCACGCTGGCGTTGCATAATACACGCGTATCACCGAACTCCACCAGCACCGACCCTTCAGCGTGTTTAGTGAAATCACAGGTCAGATTGATCGTTCTTAACTCATCAGGCTTGCGGCCGCTTGGTCTCATAGGTGCCCCTGTAGTGGATAGAAATTGGTATAGTATAACTGATCCATGCCGGAGGCTGTCCGGTGCCGGAAGCGAATGGTGGCGGGGTCGAGCGGCGCTGTCGCAGGTTGCGTCGAAAAGGGCAAGGGGAAGCCGCTCACGTTGCGATTGATTCATCTGACCCGGCCGGGAATAATTCCACATCCAGCCCCCTTATTGAGTACATATTGGTATGTTGCGCACACTTTTCCGTTTTTTGGCAGCTGCTTTAGTTGTGACCACCGTTATTGGCGCCGGCCTGCTTCTGGTCCTACGGTACCGTTCGACGCCGCCTGTGGATGGCGTTATTCCAGTGGCCGGTCTGAAAGCACCGGTCACTATCAGCTTCGATCGGTTTTCGGTTCCAATCATTCGGGCTGCATCGCGTCGGGATGCCTATGCAGCATTGGGATTTGTGACTGCAAGAGAGCGGTTGTTTCAAATGGACCTGATGCGCCGAAACGCCGCAGGGCGGCTGGCCGAAGTGATCGGTCGAGTTGCGCTCGCGAGTGATATCCGGCAACGGAATTTGGGATTGAACCGAACCGCGAAGCGTATCGTCGAAGATCTTCCGGACGCACACAAGGAGGTTCTGCAGTCCTATGTCGATGGACTTAACCATGCGATTGCGCAAATCGATCTGTTGCCGCCGGAATTTCTTATTCTGGGATACCGACCGGAGCCATGGCGTATGGAGGACAGCGTGTTGGTCGCTTTGGGCATGTTTCAGGTACTCAGCATAAGCGAATCCGACGAGCGCATGTTAAGCGTTATGGCCGAAACACTGCCTGCCGAGGTGGTTGCATTCTTAACGCCCGACACAGACCGTTATACCCAAACATTTGACGGTGATTCCAAATCCCGGTGGCCGATAAGACCGATTCCTGTCGAGGCGCTCGCAGCATTGCAAAAACAGCCGAACGACAGCGAGATCAGCGGCATGGTCGATGCCGGGGCGGCGGTGGTTGGATCGAACAATTGGGCGGTGAACGGGGCCAGGACCGCGGATGGACGCGCCATACTCGCCAACGATATGCACCTGCCCCTGGCTGTGCCGAACGTCTGGTATCGCGCCACCATCCGATACGCCGGGGTCGATCTGGCAGGTATTACACTGCCGGGAGTGCCACTGCTGATTGCTGGCAGCAACGGCCATGTTGCCTGGGGGTTTACCAGTGCGTTGGCCGACGACCTGGATCTGGTCACTTTACAGCTCGATCAGGCCCGTCCCGACCAATATCGGACCCCCGAAGGATGGAAACTGTTTACAACGCTCTCGGAGACGATCGACGTCAAGGGCGACCTATCGGTCTCTTTGCAGCGCCGAATGACCGTCTGGGGGCCTGTTGCCCAACGGGCGCTGATGCATCGTCCCATTGCGATTCATTGGACCGCCCTGCAACCGGGCGGTGTCGATTTTGGACTGCTCGAAATGGAGCGGGCGGCAACCGTGGAGCAGGCGGTAACCATCATGAATCGCAGCGGCTTGCCGGTCATGAATGTCGCCTTGGCCGACGACAACGGTCATATTGCCTGGACGCTCACCGGAAAGATCCCACGGCGCCGAGGCTTGGATGGCGCCACCAGCCGCGTTTGGAGAGACAGCCGGATCGGTTGGTCCGGCATGATTCCTCCGGATCAGTTGCCTCGCTTGATCGATCCCCCTTCGGGATATCTTGCGACCGCCAATAATCGAACGGTAGGAATCGACTATCCTTATCCGATCGGTCACAACTTCGCCTCCGGTTTCAGGGCCTACCGTATCAATAAGCGCCTGAGTACAATGGACCGCATCACCGAACAGGATCTCTTCGCGCTTCAGCTCGATACGGCGACCGATTTTTATGAATTCTATCGATCGCTTGCGCTTTCGGTCCTAAGCGAACAGGCGATCCGGAGCAGCCCCGAACTGGCAGCGGTGCGTGAGCATCTTGCCGCTTGGGACGGCAAGGCCGATGTGGTCAGCCAAGGACTCGGCTTGTTGACCTTCTACCGCCAAGCGCTGGCCGATGCCATATTTCCGACATTCCTGAACGCCTGTCGACAGGCCGACCCCCATTTTCGCTATCGCTGGTTTAAGATGGATTCCCCGTTGCAGCAGATACTGACCCAACGCCCCCTTCAAATCCTGCCACGCCCTGATCGATACCGCGATTGGGATGCCCTGCTTCTCAGCGTGCTGGAGAGCAGCGTGCGCACGCTCAAGCAGCGCAATTCGGTTGACCGACTGGATTCCCTTCACTGGGGTACCGTCAACAGGACCGAAATCCGGCATCCTTTCAGCGATGCGATACCGTTCCTTGGCCGGTTGCTGGATATGCCGGAGGAGGAACTAGCCGGGTGCAGTCACTGTGTCCGCGTCGCGCGCCACCGGCATGGCGCCAGTGAACGGCTGGTCGTTGCGCCGGGACACCCGGAAGATGGCATTCTGCACATGCCGGCCGGTCAATCCGGCAATCCGCTGTCCGAGCACTATGCGGATCAACAGTATTACTGGGTCAAAGGCTTGCCGCTTCCGTTCGTCTCCGATGAGGCAAGGCATCAGCTAACATTGGTTCCTGACGAATAAGCGGCACGCGGGAATGCGGTGCGGTGCGGTGCGGTGTGGTGCGCTGCCTCTCCCCTCCAGCCGGTACCGTACAAATAAAAGCAACCTTGGATTGGAGTCTTGCACCGCTCGATACCAGCCGTCCCGCGGGGGCGGTAGATCCCTTATAATTCTTTCAGCAGCGCCAGAAACTCGTCCACCGATTGCGGACGCTTTTCGGGGTCCATCTCCATGGCTGCGTCGATGGCTTCCAGGAGCGGCCCAGGATATTTTCGATGGAACGCTTTGGTGGCGGGCGTCAGCGTGTCGAGATGTTTGCGATTGGGCGCAGGCGGCGGCGACACGCCTTCGATGCAGGTGCGCATGGTGGCCCCGATGGCATAGATATCACTCCAGGGGCCAACATTGCCGGCCGCCACGTATTGCTCGACCGGTGAGAAACCGTTGGTGACGACGTTGCCCGGCTTCAAGCGTTCATTGGTTGGGTAAGGATGGACAGCGCCGAAATCGAGCAGCAGCGGGCTGCCGCCGGCGCGAATGAGGATGTTTTCCGGTTTGATATCGAGATGCAGCAGTCGGTGCTGGTGAATGGTCTTAACGCCATCGAGGAGAGATGGGAACACGACAAGAAGAAACTGGTCGCTTAAATTCCCCTTTTTGTTTGTTATGTAACCGGCCAGGCTTTTCCCATAGTCATAGGTCATAACAAGATAGGCGGTCTCGTTGGCACAGAAAAAATTGAGCACTTCGACAATATTGGGGTGCTTCAATTCCCTCAGAACTTTGGCTTCATCAAGGAATTTTTTTTTCCCGCGCACGAGCATGGGCCGAGTCTTATCGGTGTGGGGCACGACACGGTTGCCCCAGGTTCGATGCGCAAGACGGCGCGGCAGATACTCCTTGATGGCGACCTGATGCTGATTGGACATCTGTCTGGCGAGATAGACTGAACTGAAGCCGCCGCCGGCCAGTGCCCGTTCGATTATGTATTGATCGATAATCGTGCCCGGCTGCAGAAAGTTCCATTCGTGCGGGTACGTTTGTGGATCGTAATGAGTGACCATCAACGAATTGTACGGTATTCGAGATCTATTTTTTGTGCTTTATGTCGATCTCTGATGGGGAATCGGTTTTCCTAGTATAATTATAGTTTTGGGGCTTTTCTGTCGTGCGATTTCTCGCCAGTCCTTCAATCATTATAGGCAAAAACTCATGATTCGCAGCATGACAGCATTCGCCGCGCACGAAGCCAACGCCGGAAGGTTTGCGCTTGGTTGGGAGTTGCGGTCGGTGAATCACCGATACCTCGATATTTCCATCCGGCTGCCCGAGCAGTTCCGTTCTCTGGAACCGGAGATACGGACGCTGATCGGCAACCGCCTGAAGCGTGGAAAGGTCGAGTGCAGCCTGTTCTGTCGGGTGCTGGACGGTGAGGAGCCGGGAATCCGCATCAACCATTCACTCGTGAGGAACGTCCTGGCGGCGGCAGGCGAAATCGAAACGATCATGCCCGCGCGGTCTGCCTTTTCAGCGTTGGACATCTTGAGGTGGCCGGGCGTGCAGTTGGATGCGGATATCAATTGGTCGCCGCTCAAAGTCCAGGTGCTGAAATCATTGGAGGCTGCGCTGATCATTTTGAGCGGTGTCCGTGAGCGTGAAGGAGCCCAATTGGCCGCAATGATACGGGAACGTTGCCGGGGAATGCGGGAACAAGTGAAACGTGCGCGGGAAAGCATGCCGGACATTCTGCGCACTGTTCGGACAAAGCTTGAGAAGCGGATTACCGAGCTGGTGAAGGAACCCGATTATGACCGCTTCGAACAGGAAATCGTTTATCTCATGCAGAAAATGGATGTGGATGAAGAGCTGGACCGCTTGGGGACCCACATCGACGAAGTGGAGAGCGTAATCGATCAGAATGGTGCCGTGGGTCGGCGGCTTGATTTTTTGATGCAGGAAATGAACCGTGAGGCCAACACCCTGGGCTCGAAATCGGCCGACACGAGAACCACCCGGGTGAGTGTCGAGTTGAAGGTGCTGATCGAACAGATGCGCGAACAGGTGCAAAACATTGAATAGAAGGCGTTTTCAGGAATGGTCAAGGGGACACTGTTGATTGTTTCCGCTCCCTCGGGGACGGGTAAAACCAGCTTGGTGAAAGCACTGCGGGAACGTGTCGACGGCATCGTGATCTCGATTTCACATACCACCCGAGGCCGGCGGGCCGGTGAGATTGACGGGAGGGACTATTTTTTTGTCACCCAGGGAGCGTTCGACGATATGCTGGAACGCGATGCTTTTCTCGAATGGGCGCAGGTATTCGACCACGCCTATGGGACGGCCCGCGCGACGGTCAACGAGGCGCTGAACGCCGGCCGGGATGTGCTGCTCGAGATCGATTGGCAGGGCGCGCAGCAGGTTCGTACACTCATGCCTGATTGCGTTTCGATCTTTATCCTCCCGCCTTCCTGCCAGGCGTTGGAAGCGCGACTGCGCGAACGCGGACGGGACATCCCGGAGGTTATCGCTCGGCGCATGCGGGCCGCGAAAGCGGAGATGTCGCATTACGCGGAATATGACTACATCATCGTCAATGACCGGTTCGACGAGGCATTGCGGCAACTGAGCTGTATCGTGATCGCGACACGATTGAGGAAAGCACGCCAGATACGCGCGGTGGACGGTCTGCTCACCGAGCTGTTGTCGGAACGATGAATTCTTCTCGGGAAATCGTTTTCTCAGTGCGAGTTTTCTTTCCTTCCTGTCCGAAGTGACGGACAACAAAACAGAGGCAATTATGGCTGCAAATCTCTCGAATCGATGGCGTCAGGGGCTCGTTGTCGCCGCTCTGAATGCGGCTGTTTTGGCCTCACCGGCCGCTGCACAACCGCAAACGACCCAGTCTCTGCTCAAGTCGGCGAAGCGCTACGAATTGGCTCCGGGCGCCAGGCGCGATTATAAAAAGGCGCTTCGCCTTTATTGTCAAGCCTTGAAAAAAGGGGATGGGGCGGCCAACTATCATATCGGCATGCTGTATTATTTCGGCCGTGGCGTGAAGCGCGACTATGCTCTGGCCATGGGTTGGTTCAAGCGCGGAGCACGGAAGAATGACCACTATGCGAAAATCATGCTCAAACTTCATCCTACGATGAAGCCGAAAGAGCCTGCTTCCTGCCGGCAGTTCGATCCGCCATCTCGCCGCCATCGCTCGGTCAAGCGGAAACAGATCGAATCATGGGTACGGCAGATTGCAAAGCACTATACGATCGACCCGCAACTTGTGCTTGCGGTGATCGAGGCCGAATCGGGATTCAATGCCAAAGCGCTGTCATCCAGAAAGGCTCAGGGACTGATGCAGCTGATTCCAAGTACGGCCAAACGGTTCGGCATCAAGGATGTGTGGGATCCCTACCAGAATATCAAGGGGGGCACGGCTTATTTGCACTGGCTGCTGCGGCATTTCAACGGCGATCTGAAGCTTGTGCTGGCGGCGTACAATGCAGGAGAAAACGCAGTGCATCGGTACAACGGCATTCCTCCTTACAAGGAAACCCAGCACTATGTCGAACGCATCATCGCCACCTATCGGAAAACCCAACATCCTATACCGCCGGCGACCGGCACGTGATCGCTGAGCTGAAACCGCGCATCCTCGAACTGGAGGCGCGCTGCGCCAGCGCGCGATCCTGTTCCTCGGGCCAATGCCTGTAATTTTTCAATAACTGCGGGGCATTATGCCCCGGCTTATCGAAAGTCCCCGATAGAGGATCAGCCCCCCCTGCCGTCATGCGGCGGATGGATAGCTGTGCTAATGACTTTATCATCGGGTAACCTGCCAAGGGTCCGTTAGAGGGTCCTTTCTCCCTCAGGGAGAAGGACAGGATGAGGGGGATAAAGATAGGGAAAATTTCTTTATTGGATCCCCTCACCCCAACCCTCTCCCTGAGGGAGAGGAGGCGAAAATCGGCCGAATGGCCGCTTGCTCCGCCTTTGAGCCGTAATCCGAAGCCACCGTCTTTAGCCGGTGGAATATTCACAGTCCGACCTTCCTTCTTCACGTTCCTGCACCGTGATCCGGTGGCGTTTCAAGCTGCAAAAAACCGGTAACCGGCAACGCTGAACCGACGACCGTGAATGGATGAAAAAAACGCTTGATTAACGGCGGCGAAGATCTTATCCTATACAACATATTGTGCTTTACAAGTTCCGCACACCAATATGTTGAGTTCAAACGCTTTGCCGTAGGAGAAGCCGCATGCACGCCCCTTCCATCGATCCTGTGGTTCGTTTGCCCGGTCATGTCTGCAAGCGTGACGGTTCCGTCAGCGTATTCGACCCCGGCAAGATCCGCAATGCTATCTTGCAGGCAGGGCGAGCCACCGGCGAGTTCGACGAACAGGAAGCGCAGTTGCTGACGGCCCAAACGATCAAGGTGCTTCGCCATCGCTTTGGAACAGGGCGCACGCCGGGCATCGAGGGCATCCAGGATGTCGTCGAACAGGTGCTGATAACGGGCAACCATTTCGAGACCGCCCGCGCCTACATCGTCTACCGCGAGCAGCACCGAAAGCTGCGCGAAGATGCGCGCACGCTGGTGGATGTGGCTGCCTCGGTCAATGAATATCTGGACCGGACGGATTGGCGCGTCAATGCCAACGCCAACCAGGGCTACTCCCTCGGCGGGCTGATCCTGAACACATCCGGCAAGATCATCGCCAACTACTGGCTCAATCACGTCTATTCACCGGAAGTCGGCGAAGCCCACCGCGAAGGGGATCTCCATATCCACGATCTCGATATGCTCTCCGGATATTGCGCCGGTTGGTCGTTGCGCACGCTGCTGCACGAAGGACTCAACGGCGTGCCGAACAAGGTGGAGGCGGGACCGCCCAAGCATATGTCGTCGGCTGTCGGCCAGATCGTCAACTTTCTCGGCACCCTTCAGAATGAGTGGGCCGGCGCTCAGGCGTTCAGCTCGTTCGACACCTACATGGCGCCGTTCCTACGCAAGGACAATCTGAGTGATGAGCAGGTGCGCCAATGCATTCAGGAGCTGGTTTACAATCTCAATGTGCCTTCGCGCTGGGGTACGCAGACGCCGTTCACCAATCTGACCTTCGATTGGGTCTGCCCGGAGGATCTTCGGGAACAGATCCCGGTGATCGGCGGCGTGGAAATGCCGTTCTATTACGGGGATCTGCAATCCGAAATGGATCGGATCAACCGGGCCTACATCGATGTCATGACCGCAGGCGACGCCCGCGGCCGGGTGTTTACCTTTCCGATCCCTACTTACAACATCACCAGCGACTTCCCCTGGGACAGCGGCAATACCGACCGACTGTTCGCGATGACCGCCAAGTACGGTTTGCCCTATTTCCAGAACTTCATCAACTCCGAACTGCAGCCGAACATGGTCCGTTCGATGTGCTGCCGTCTGCAGCTGGATCTGCGCGAATTGCTCAAGCGAGGAAACGGCCTGTTCGGCTCAGCGGAGCAGACCGGCTCGCTGGGGGTGGTGACGGTGAACTGTGCCCGCCTCGGGTACCTTTACAAAGGGGATGAAACCGGGCTGATGAAACGCCTGGACACGTTGCTCGAATTGGCACGCACCAGCCTGGAAAACAAGCGCAAGGTGATCCAGCGGCACATGGATGCCGGACTGTTTCCCTACACCAAACGCTACCTTGGCACCCTGCGCAACCACTTTTCCACCATCGGGGTCAACGGCATCAATGAAATGATCCGCAATTTCAGCGACGATGCCGATGATATCACCAGCCCTTGGGGGCAGGCGTTCGCCTGCCGCTTCCTGGATCATATTCGCGCCCGCATGATTCAATTCCAGGAGGAGACGGGCAATCTCTACAATCTGGAGGCGACTCCGGCCGAAGGCACCACCTACCGCTTTGCCAAGGAAGACAGAAAGCGCTTCCCGGATATCCTTCAGGCAGGCACGGCCGAGCGTCCTTACTATACCAATTCATCCCAGCTGCCGGTTGGGTACACCGACGATCCATTCGAGGCCCTGGCGATGCAGGACGAGCTGCAACGCAAGTACACAGGCGGGACAGTCCTGCACTTGTATATGAGCGAGCGCATCAGCAGTGCAGAGGCCTGCAAACAGTTGGTTCGTCGGGCCCTGGAACATTTTCGGCTGCCTTATATTACTGTCACGCCCACCTTCTCGATCTGTCCGATACATGGATATCTCAGCGGTGAACACGAATTCTGCCCCACCTGCGACCAACAGTTGATTGCACGAAAGCAACAGGAGACCACACATCATGAACAGTGAACCAACCATCGAACTGACTGACGAGGAACGTACCCGCTGCGAGATTTGGACCCGCGTCATGGGCTACCATCGACCGTTGTCGGCCTTCAATCCCGGAAAGCGATCCGAACACGCCGAGCGCGTCGCCTTTGTGGAAGACAAGCGCTCTTCCCCCGGCTCGGATTGCTTGAGATAAGAGTCGAGCCGATTCGGCATGCCTTCGGACGCTCAGTGCAATGGTGTGGCGTAGGGTGCGCCATGCGTACCATTTTGCGCCTCCCGATTGAGAATTGAGGCTCGAGCCGCAAGATCCTCCGTTGAGCGGAAGCCGGAATAAAACGGATGAGCGCAATGTCGACACATTTCAATGTTCAACAACCGCTCGTTGTCGGTGGTGTCACCCCGTTCTCCACCGTCGACTATCCGGGAGAGCTCTCTGCCGTGATCTTCTGCCAGGGCTGCCCCTGGCACTGCGGCTATTGTCAGAACGGGCACCTGCTGCAGCGTCGGCCTCTCGAACCCGTGCTTTGGGAGGATATTTTGAATTTTCTTGAACGGCGCCGGGGCTTGCTGGGGGCCGTGGTATTCAGCGGCGGTGAACCCACCCTGCAACGCGGGCTGGCGGATGCAATTCAACAGGTTCGGGCACTCGGATTCAAAGTCGGACTGCATACCGCAGGAGCCTATCCACGGCGGTTGGCCGATCTCTTTGTTTGCTTGGACTGGGTGGCGCTGGACATCAAGACGACCCCCGCTCGCTATGACTCGCTGACCGGAATTCCGGGAAGTGGTGCCCGAGCATGGCAAAGCGCCAGATCCATCATTGCCAGCGGTATAAACCATGAGTTCAGGACGACTGTGCATCCAGACCTCCTGCCGCCTTCGGCCTTGCGACAGCTCGTTCGAGAATTGCGGGCACTCGGCGCCAAACGGTATCGATTGCAGCGATGCGTCCTCGAACGTTGTCAGGAGCCGATGCTGCGCAGGGCTGATCGATGTTGCGATTTTTTCTCTTTGGGGGAACTCATTGAAGGAGCGTTCGAAGACTTCAGTGTGCGAATCTGAGTCGATACCCGCAATGGCGCATTGCGCCGATGCCGCCGGCGATAGGCGGCTGTGCTACGGCCACATCGTTTAAGTTTATGTGGTTTGATTGTAAATTCTCAATAAATCGGGGCATGGGCATGGGGCGGGCAGACCGATACAAGACACGCGGTGAATACGATCCCTGTACGCTCGGCTGCGGCATCCCTGCCGCAGACGGTCTTGTATCGGCCCACCCGCTTCATGCTTCAATTCATGCGCTGCCCAGGGATATCGAGAAGTTACGTTTGATAGTGTTAGTGCCAGCGAAAAAAGAGGAGAAAATATGGCCAGGTGCTTGATATGTAACGCAAAAAAAGGAAAAAGACAGTGCCTGATTGTAAATGGCATGATCTGTTCTTTGTGTTGCGGACAGACAAGAAAAGAAGAGACCTGCTCGGGGTGCATCTTCTTTCACGATCCAAGGCTGAACCGAAATTACAACAAAGTGCCTTCCTATTCTACGCAGGACATGGAATATGATGACCAGCTGACAAGTTATAGCAATGCCATCGAAGGAAGTCTTTGTGCCTTTGACATGGACCATCACCAACAGATCAAAGACAGCGTAGCAATAAAGATACTGGAGTTGTTGATTGACAAATATCACTTCAGTGAACAGGTGGAAGCCTTTGACAATGAATGGATCAAAGAAGGCTTTGAGGTCGCCGACAAGGTTATGGAGACCGACCTGGAGGGCGTGCCAAACGACGAGATAGTGAAAGTGTTGGGTGTCATACGCTTTGTCGCCAGGAGGCGTTCGACAGGCGGGCGGGAATATATGGATGTGATTCTACGGTACATCGGCCCAAGAATCGGGCCTGGCGTACGAATCATGGCTAGGAGGCTGTCCGAGAATAGCGATCGTAGCGAGGGCGAGACTGATTGAGTCAGATTTTTCGATCATTTGAGGCGAATAGTGGGCCTATTTAATGAAAATGATCGGAAAATCTGGCCAATCAGGCTCGGCCACAGTAGATCAGTCTATTCTCGGACAACCTCCTAGAAGCAACCTGTTGTCTTGACGGACACCCGCACGCCCGTGCCAGCATGCGACAGGCATCCTTAAAAAAACTGGAAATTAATGTTACCCCAGTTATTCACCGCCTCAAATCACACTTGCTCGCACACCGCCGGACCGGCACAGGCGTCTTTTCGCCTTCGACGTTGATCTTGACTTTTCTGCTGTCATTTCGACAGACGAATGTCCGGAAAAGGTGTCACTTTTGCCCATTTCAGCTCGGACTGCTCTCTCCAGCGTTGCAATTCTCAACAAACTACCGTTAAAATTCCTATTGATCGTTTTATCATGCAGATGCGTTTCAATAAGGTGTTCGGCGCAACGAATAGCGGGAGCTCTCTGGACAGCTCTATCTAACTTTGATCTTTGACTGACGCAGCACATAGCTAATGGGTGGCATTGCCCGGAGGTGATAACAATGCGAGAACTATCAACACAACGATTCTGTCGCAATCAGGTAATCTTATTCTTTCTTTTGATTGGGTTTTCATCTCCTGGGTTTTCGGGTCATGGCATTGCCTGTGATCCCGGCATTCGTTCTGACAACACCGTTTGCCCCAACGGCAATTGCCGACGCATCGGTGGTAGCTGCGGTCCCTTTGGCTGGGCGAACTGGCTGTGCCTCGATGGCCCCACCCGTTCGACTCAAACAGCCTTGGGTCTGGGCTGCGCCAGTCTTTGTACGGGTTCCACCGGTTTGTGTGAAACCAACGTTACACCATGCAATACAACTTTTGAGTGTGACCCCCGCGAGATCTGCCTGGATGGCGTATGCTCGGTGGCGGGTGACTGCGTGGTGGATAGTGAGTGTGCGGACGGGCAGATCTGCAGAGGGCGTAGCTGTGTCACTCCGCAGCCACCGGAGCCACCAGAATGCCAAACCGATGCCGATTGCGGCGGAAATCAGCTTTGCCTCAGTCAGCAGTGTGTACTGGGCGACTGTCGCGGCGATTTTGAATGCCGCACCGACGAGGCCTGCATCAATAATCAATGCGGTTCACGCTGCCCCGAAGGAGAGACCTGGGTCCCAAACCCTATTGGCTACCCCGCCATTCCGCTGGGCCGCTGCCAGGCCGACGACAGCCTTGTCGGTTGCTGTTACAACAATGGCAATCCATACACCGCGTGCAGGATTGGTGTGGGGGCTTATGGATGCCCGGTGAATTTCGTATGCTCCACCACCAACGTTTGCTACAGCATCTGTGGCAGCCAACCCTGCCCGTCGGAGTTACCTCGCCTGCCGCGAAATATTCTACCTCCGGACCAGTGGGAGAGATTGCTTCCAGCAGGCCCACCAACGGGCGTGAGCGCCGATGGGCGACAAAAGGGTAAGGCAAACTAGCAACAGGGAGTTGTCGTCTAGCCGGATACCGAGTTTCGACCGATGGTGTGAACAGGGCAGGTTTTTTGTCTCAATCCGCTAGTCAAAACTATGCACTTTAGTGCAAGGCTTTAGCTGCTACACATATATGTTACGCTATGATTCATGAAAGAACAAAGACGAAGCGGACATACTGTTCAGGACTCAAAATGACACATCGACTGAATGACCGGGGATCTGAATAGTTACAATGCGGTTTAATGCGACAGGGTATATCCCACGCCATAGATCGAACGGAGCCCTGGCCCTTCAGCATCGATCGCTTCTATCTTTTTACGCAGATTTTTGATGTGGCTGTCGACGGTGCGGTGGGTGACGATGCGGCGGTCGGTGTAGATCACACTCATCAGGGTGTCGCGCGACCAGACCCGGATCGGGGTTGATAGCAGCGCGGCGAGGAGGCGAAACTCGACCGGCGTGAGGTCGAGCGGTTGGCCCTTGAATGCTGCGTGGTGGCGGGCTTCATCCAGTTCAAAACCATTGGCTGTGAACCCCTGTGCGGTGGCGGGGCGAACGCGTCTGAGGTTGGCTTTCACCCGTGCTACCACTTCGCGCGGGCTGTAGGGTTTGCAGACATAATCATCCGCCCCGAGCTCAAGCCCGAGCAGGCGGGTCGATCTCTTCCACCCGTGCCGTGACCATGATGATCGGCAGTTCGGAGAAGGCCCGCACCTCACGGCAGAGGGTCATGCCATCGCGCCCCGGCAACATCAGGTCGAGCAGCATCAGGTCGGGTGCGTGGCTTTTGATCCAGTCGACCACCTGGTCACCATGGTTGATGATGTGGGTGCGGTAACCGGATTGTTGCAGGTAGTCGCGCAGCAGTTCTGCGAGTTTGATCTCATCTTCGACAATGAGGATGAGCGGGATATCTGGCTGTTCGGTCATGGTGTGAGATGGTCGGGTTTTGAAGGGTTTCTCGTGGTATCTTGCTCTGATGCGATGCTTACCGCCCTACCTAGCGGCAGAGCCTCGGTACCAGAAAAAACGAAAAGCGTTTTCTGCTATGGGTTGATGCTATGCGCCATCAGCTCAATATCGAGAATGGATCTTACCCGATTCTTGTTGAGGTTGCACGAGTGCAACCACAGGAGAATATCCTCCACCCTCACCGGGCGCGACCCATCGCCGCCTGATCCTCTGCAAACATTGGCAGCCGCACCGTAACATGCAGGCCACCAAGCCGGGAGGCGGACGCAGTCACTTTACCGTCGTGCCCCTCAACAATGCTTTTGCAGATCGACAGCCCCAGCCCAGCCCCGCCCTGATGGCGGTTCCGTGAAGCGTCGACCCGATAGAGTCGTTCAAACAGTCGCGATAATGCCGCCTCGGGAACGCCCGGCGGGCTATCTTCCAGATCGATCATCAGCCAGCCTGGTGTGCGTACCGCACTCAGTTCAACCCGGCCACCCGCATCGGTATAGCGGCAGCTGTTCTCCAGCAGATTGGTGAACAGTTGCGCCAGTCGTTCGCGATCTCCCCACACCATCCATGGCGCGCCCTCAAACGGATCGCACACCAGTTCAATCTCCTGTTCGGCCAAGCGTGGACGAAACCGTTCGGCCACATCGTCGAGCAGGGCTCTGAGATCGATCATCGCTTTGCGGTAGGTCAGTGCGCCGAGGTCACTGAGCGACAACTGATAGAGATCCTCCACCAACTGACTCAAGCCGAGTACTTCGTCATGCAACGAAGCGATCCGCTCCGGCGTCGCTTCACGCACGCCATCCTGCATCGCTTCAATTTCGCCGCGCAGTACCGACAGCGGCGTGCGCAGTTCATGCGAAATATCGGCGATCCAGGCGCGACGCGCCTGTTCATTCTGTTCGAGCGTTTTGGCCAGGCTGTTGAAGTCGCGCGCCAGCCCGGCCAGTTCATCATTGCCGGGCAGGTTGACGCGGCTGTCGAAAGCGCCTGCAGCGAGTGCGCGGGCGCCATGCGCCAGCTTTTTGATCGGCCCGGTGACGGTGCGCGTCAGCAACAGCGCCACCAGCGCGGAGATCAACAGCGCTGCACCGGCGATGAGTATGGCAACATCGCGCTGTCGATCAAGAAAGCGCAGGGTCAATTGATCGGTTGGCAAGGATGATGGCGCAATGGTGAGCCAGCCGACCAGTTGCTGGTCGACCTTGATCGGCAACCGCGTCGCATCATCACTGGGTGGCTGACGGCCCATCACCACGGTCTCATCGGCATCGATCAGCACCAGCCGTGGAACCAGTCGCAATGGATCTTCCGCCGCTGCGGGTGGCGGTGGCCGCCTGACGAGAGGGGGCGGTCGTCGATTCGGATCATCGGGCGGAGCCTCCCTGTCGAACCCAGGAGGCTGAAAACGGCGTGGCCCCCCGCGTGGAGGCGGATCGTCCCACAGTTCGGGTGACGGTCGGCGTCGGAGCGGTGGTTGCTGAGCGTTTCCAGTTCGCGCTCGTATGTTTGGCAATGCGCTCTCCAGCGTTTGTCGCCACCATCGGTGATTATGGCGCAGCCCGTCCCACCCCTGATTATCACGATAACGCCGCGCCAGCTCTTCGACCAGCGGCGAGATTGCCTTCACTTCGGTTTCGCGCAGATAGTCGAGAAAATCGCTTTCGGTGCGCCACCGCAAAACACCGGCCATGGCACCAATGATCAACGTATTGGTCAGCAGCAGGGCGAGAAACAGCTTGGGTGCGATCTTTAATCTCATGGTGCTAGCTTAGCGCTTTCTTGATCGGACGTGAGAGCGTGCAACGCGATCTCCTCATTTTTTCCACTATTTCTGTCCCGGTTCTGTCCTTTTGGCGCGTAATCTTCTCACCGACGGCGCGATGAAACGCGCCGGTCTCATCCGATGCAAACCAACCATTAGGAGAAGCAGCCATGACAACACCACTACCCACCCATCGATTGAACCAAGTTCTCGGCCGCAGCGCCTGGCTGATTATAGCGCTCTCCAGCAGCGCGTTTCAGGCCCACGCTGTCGGCGGCGAACGCAGTCGCCACGGACCGCCCGATGCGGCGTTCAGCGCTTGCGCAGATCAGGCCGAGGGTGCTGCCTGCGCGTTTGAAGACCGTAATCATTCGATCAGCGGCGCCTGTTACACCATCCATCAGCGTGCGGTCTGCGTACCACCGCACCACTTTAAAAAAGGTCGTGACCAGCCAGACGGCCAACCCTCTGACAGGCTTCCGCCTGATGCCGCAAACACCCTGCGCACCGATCAACCGGCTCCGGGTTTGGCCACACTTGGTAGGCTGATCACAATCAGCCAGTGGCAAGATCAACGACCGCTTGAAGCAGTGCTGAACTTTTCACAACATCCCATGAAACAACAGGAGAACCACCATGCGTAAACATACCCCATGGCCACTGACGCTGGTCGCCGTATTGGCGTGCTCATCCGCCGTCGCGCAATCGACGCCACCCTCTGGCAACACGCTATTGCGCGAAGCCGATCAGACCAGTGTAGACCCAGATGTGTCGCCAGTGCGGCGCATTGATCGTCGACAAGGCGGGGGTGAGCCTGAGCTACCTCCGCGCGATCCCGTTTTTCGCTCGCAGGATGGTCAGGGCAACAACCTCGCCAATCCATTGATAGGCTCAGCCGGGATTTCGTTGCGCCGCATCGTTCCGAGCGCTTACAGCGATGGGCTGTCGCAGCTTGCCGGTCCCGACCGCCCCAGCGCACGGGCAATCAGCAATGCGCTGAGTGCGCAGAACGAATCGGTGCCCAACGGCGCCAATGCCAGCGACTTTTTATGGCAGTGGGGTCAGTTTCTGGATCATGACATCGACTTGACCGACGGCGCCGACCCGGCAGAACCTGCCAACATTGCGGTACCGACGGGTGATCCCTGGTTTGATCCGACCGGATCTGGCTCGGTGGAAATTCCAATGAACCGCTCGCTCTATGACAGTGCCAGTGGGATTGACCGACCGCGCCAACAAAGCAATGAAGTCACTGCCTGGATCGATGCATCGAATGTATACGGCTCCGACAGTGAACGCGCCGATGCTTTGCGGACGCTGGATGGGAGTGGACGGCTGCAGACCAGCGAAGGCGATCTGCTGCCATTCAATGAAACCGGCCTGCCCAATGCGGGCGGCAACAGCGCATCACTCTTTCTGGCCGGCGATGTGCGCGCCAACGAACAGCTTGGTCTGACCGCGATGCATACGTTGTTCATGCGTGAACACAACCGGCTCGCCGGGGTGATTGCCGAACGTCATCCAGAACTGGATGGCGATGCGATCTATCAGCGTGCCCGCAAGCTGGTTGGTGCCGAGATGCAGATCATCACCTACAACGAATATCTGCCGCTGCTGCTGGGACGGGACGCCCTACGACGCTATGATGGCTACCGACCCGAAGTGGACGGATCAATCGCCAACCTATTCTCCACTGCGGCTTACCGCTATGGTCACAGCGCGCTCAGCGCTCAACTGATGCGGCTGGATGCTAATGGAGCCGAGATAGCAGCGGGTCACCTGGCGCTGCGTGACGCCTTCTTCGCACCCCACCGACTTGCCGCTGAAGGAGGCATCGAACCCTTGCTGCGCGGCTTGGCGAGCCAGCCCGCGCAAGCGATCGATCTATTGGTGATCGACGACGTGCGCAACTTTCTATTTGGGCCACCCGGAGCGGGTGGATTTGATCTTGCCGCTCTCAATATTCAGCGTGGGCGCGATCATGGTCTGCCCGGTTACAACGCCGTGCGCCAGGCGCTCGGATTGCCACCCACCGCTCAGTTCAGCGACATTAACCCCGATCCTGAGATTGCCAACAGACTGGCGTCGATCTACGCCTCGCCTGATGAAGTGGATACCTGGGTGGGTGGTCTGGCCGAACCGAATCTACCGGGCGCGATGGTCGGGCGGTTAATTTATACGGTGGTGAAAGGTCAGTTCAAAGCCCTGCGCGATGGTGACCGCTTCTGGTATCAGCGGTCGTTGACACCGAAAGAGATGGAGATGGTCCGGGGTATCCGCTTGGCAGATGTGATCCGCCGCAACACCGGGATTGGTGACGAGATTGCCGATGATGTTTTTCGGGTTGGTGGTCGCTCCGGAGAAGAAGACGGGCCGAATCGGCCACGGCGGTAGGAGGCCGACATCCTGACGGACCATGGAGGCTGTCTGGAGTAGATCACTCCATTCAGGGGCAGCCTCCTCGAATGTGTTGATGCAACTTAGTCAATTTTATCGCCTTTGTAATCAGTAACGTGTCACTGGAATGCTTCGTGCTGTCGGCGGCCAAAAACATAGAGTCATAGCGAATGACGCTGACATTGTCCTCCACAGCTTGGGACACCTACTTGTTCTCGCTGCTGCTCGGCTTGTCGTTGCTTCTGTTGTTCGCAAGAACTGAAGCGGAGGCCAGGTCAACCCAACAGACGTTCACAAGAGCACTAATTTCTGATTTCGGCTTCGGCTCTGAGGTGCAACGCCTTGCGATCGATTTTGCCGGTTGCCGTCTTGGGCAGTTTTTCTACCTCGTGCCAACAGTCCGGCACCTTGTAAGCGGCCAGACGTTCCTCTACCCATGCCTGAAGACCGCAGATGTCCACGTGGGACGTACCCGTCTCCCACTCGATATATGCCTCCAGTACTGCGCCGTAATGCGGGTCTGGGACGCCCACTACGCAACTTTCCTTTACATCCGGGTGTGAGTCGATGACATCTTCAACTTCGTGAGGCCCAACATTGGAACCGCCGTGAATAATGATCTCCCGGTTGCGGTCACGGAACTTGTAGAAGCCATCCTCGTCACGGGTCGCAATATCACCACTGTACAACCAACCGTCGCGCAGAGCCTCGCTGGTATGCTCGGGATCTTCCCAGTACCTGCACATAACGCTGTCGCCCTGCACCAGGATCTCACCCTCTTCCCCCGTATCGACATCATTGCCCTCGGCATCTATCAGTCGAAGCCCAATGCCTTCCGCCGGTACACCGATCGTGCCGCTACGGCTGGGGCCTGATAGCCGGTTGGACAGATACCCCTCGCATTCGGTCATTCCAAATGCCTGTAACAGATCGCGGCCCATACGCTTCCTGAAGCGCTGATAGAGATCGTGTGAGCACTCGTCACCGGCGACGAAGCAGGCTTTCAGCGAAGACAAGTTCAGCTTTTCGGCGAGTGGGCTTTCCAGCATCTCCAGCAACATGGTCGGCAGCACAAGCGTGGTGTTCACTTGAAAACGATCGATGGCCTGCAGGAGATTATCAGCCTGCAGCTCCGGCACCAATACGAGCGTACAACCGATATAAAAGGCCGGCATGGTCACCCCGGAGAGCCCGGCGACATAACCCACACCAGTGGAAACCAGCCAGATGGTGTCCTCGTGTACCTCGCGGGTGGCCACCTGTATCCTGGCATTGGCCAGCAGGGAAAAATGAGTGTGGGTAACGCCCTTGGGACGCGACGTGCTGCCCGATGTATAAAATATGACGGCCGGGTCGTCCGGACGGACCCGTGGCAAATCTATTTCGGCGGGTGCGTTTTTCAGGTGCACGTGAAGACTGTCTTCGTGCTGGCCGAAGTCCAGGACCAGGATCTTTTCAAGCGATGAAACGATTTTTTCCAGGTTTTCAACCGTGGAATAGAATTTCTTATCAACCAGCAGAAGGCGGCACTCGCTGTGGTCGAGTGCATATTCGATTTCCCCGCGCCGATAGCGGGTGTTAATCGGTACGACAACGATACCCATGCGGAAGCAGGCGAAGTAGAGAAATAACATCTCCGGGCGGTTGGGAAAGATCAAGCCCACCCGGTCGCCATGCTGGATCCCAAGGCCATGCAACATCCGTGCGGCCCGCGACACGTCGTCATTGAATTCGCGATAGGTTATGGACTGGTCCCGGAACAGGATTGCTGTTCTTTCCGGTCGCGTTTCTGCCTGCCGTCTGACCAGGTCGTCGAGGACAGTGGCTACTGACTCAATCACTAGCTTCCCTTTAAAATGGATAGGAATTCTAACGCTAGTTTATTGGGAATTGCAACGCCTTGCTCCCAATAATCTCAATATAGGAGCCAGAACTCCGAGCTGAAGTAGGCAAAAGTGACAGCTTTTTCGTACATTCGTCTGTCATGACAACAGCCGAAAAGTCGATATCGGTGTCGAAGGCAAAAGGACGGCTGTGCCGGTCCCATCAAGCAATTGGAACAGCGACGGAAAATTGAATTTCTACGGGTTTATTCCCCGCCGCTTGCGGCATTATCAAAATAGAAACTTCGAAACAATACCCTGCGATCCATTCGCCTTCCAATGCCTTATCCATTTATTTGAGCCTCTCCACAGGGAACTGCGTCAGACGCCACCCACAATCGGATTCTGAAATTAGTGAAATCCTCAAATCTGACTATACTTAGTTCAAAACTGCAACCGCGAAGCCAAGACGACGCGCACTGTCGAGATCGAGGCTTGCCTTTGCGTTGATCATGCATACGACATTGATTATGGGGTTCCGGTTGAGCTGATTCATGCCGTGCAATCTGACTAGCAGCCAGTTAGATTTTCCATTTTTTTTCGTCTGGCGCATACCCGTATAAATGGATGAAACACCCTGACAAAAGCCGCCTACCGATCCTGCAATGGGGGCTAATTGGGGGATTGCATCCTGATTTAAATATCTAATCAACTGAAAACCAGAACTTTTCCGTCATATTTGGCGGAGAGGGTGGGATTCGAACCCACGTGGGACGGTATGCCCCCAACCGATTTCGAGTCGGGAACAAAAACTGCAACTCAATGTTTTTATTGCGATTCATAGCGCTCAACGTGTCACACGAGCAAACAGCATTAGATGATCAAAGACAATGAGTTTCCGCACTTCCGCGCACATTCCCGAACTTACGGCATATTTGAAAGTGTTCCACCACAGTACCATCTTTTGCTCACTCGCCGCTCAGATTGCTGAGCATGCGTATTGTGATAACACATTGGCGATATCGCTTCATTCCTCAGAACAACCCCTGTTCGCTTCAGATTTTGACTGAAGGGCCTGCTTGATTGAGCCCCATAGCTCATAAGTTCCGATCGAAAGGCACGCCCTTTTCACCGCCTTAAACAATGATTGTCTGACTTCGTACCGGATCGAACGAGGCAACGCGAAGTCTTCCTTCGACCATCCTGGCGAGCATGGGTATTTGGCCATCGACGTAATCGACGATACGAACCTCGCCCTTTCCCGGATGTAGCCGGTGCAGTCGTCCGGCATATTGCACGAGCGTGTGCCTTTCCACGAGACCGGCAGCGTAAGAAACAGAGTGCCCAAGCGGGAATCGTCGAATCCTTCCCCTATGTACCTTCCGGCTGCCAGTAGGAGCGCTCTTCTTCTGCTGGAATAGAGGCAAGTTGTTCCTGGATTTCGCGGCGTTCTTTCGCCGACCGCCCTCCCCGAAGAACGACGATCTGCCGCACAAAGCCCTTCAATCGTTGGTGGAGATGTTGAAGGTGATCCTTACGCTCTGTCAACACGGTAGATGATCGACCTTCCTCCGTCGCCAGCAGCACATCATCAATGATCCGCTCGTTACGTTTTTTATCGGCTGCCACAAAGCCGTAGAGTTCCTGAATCGTTCTATCGGATGTATGCACGGGAGGCTCAAAGCCGGGATCCAGAACGACAAGGCGATGTTCGAAAGGGCATTGCGCCGACTAACGACGGTTTGTCTGTTTCCAGAGCCTGAGTTGGCTGCCCTAAGAAACTTTTCGAGCAACTGGCAAACCTCCTCAAGTGAAGGAAGGGCAGATGTGGAGGACAGCGCTGTCTTACGCAGGAACACATTCCATTGCTGGTTCTTCTGCTTGTCGGCATAGAATGTTGAACTGAGGCTGAATGGCGTTTGTCTCGGCAAGGGGGGCTGACGACGTGGATAACGGTTTTCAAACGGCGCTGTTTAGCACGATGGCGAACTAGGCTGATATCGCCGGTGAGGCTGATGAGCCCCCTATCCACCGCAACATATTGTAGCTGAGAGCGCAGCCAGCGCCATGATCAGAGCGTTCGTAGCGAATTTGCCGGACGGCAGGCGCTCGAGGATCTCCAGATCAGTTTTGAATTGATGAGCGCCTTCCTTGGCACTGATCCTTCCGGCGCACGCTGTGCGTCCAAATCCGCTCCCGGCGGATTTGTCGCTGTGGAATTGTTCGGAGGTGTCACATGGCCGCAGTACAAAGCAACGATGCTTTCGTCATCGTGCTTTGCGCTATCCAGTGAGGCCCACCAACCTTCGATCTTGATGTCCGGAATCAGCAGGATCTGGCCGTGTTTGTCGATGGTCCGCTCGATGACCCGGCGAAATCGGAACGTCTTGCCGTTGACGGTTTTTTCTTCTTCGACGCTAAATGTGGCCACACGTTTCCCTTCGCGAGGTGTTTCCCAATGCCCGAGTTTCTCTGCCCGCTCCAACCAGGCTACAAGCCCTTTTTTACACACCACATCAGGAATTGTGGCGAAGAGATTTGAATATTTACATTAGGTCTTTTATTCACTTAATTTCGAACCTTTCGAATTAGCTATTTCTCGATGACCAATAAGTTTTTCCGCTTTTTTATATGCCACAACTACTTCAGATTGGCATTTACTTGGATCTGCTTTGCATTCTAGAAGAGCTCCATTTAATTCGCGCCATGCTTCCCGATATGCATTACTCATATTACCCGGTTGAAATGCAGTAATAAAGCCTGTTGATAATGCTGCAACAAATGCTAATCCTCTGACTTGGTTTTCCCCTCCCATTTTAGGAAAAGCAGTCAATGTTAAAGATGCCAAAACCGCCCCGACGGATAAAATCGTCTGGATTGCATACCACAAATCAGCTTGATTATCCCAAACATTGAGATAACCGTATAAATCTTTAATTAGTGGTGTTTTATCTAGGGTTACGTCATCATCAATAAAGAATATGTAAAAAACTACTGCCACGAATGCAATACCACCACCCGTAAAATATTTATACCGCACATCATTCTTCAATTTCTCAAAGTAGGCTATTACAATGCTCTTAACCGTCATTTTAATACTCCTTAATAGTGATGTATTTAGCATGATATTACGTTCATCCAAAATTTATTAGAACTAGTTAGTGCCTGGCCGACTAATCATTTTACCATTGCAAACAACAAGTTATGGTATAATTGGTGAGTGAAGATTGTGGTCCCCAAGTCTGGTGGCTACGACGGTCAATATCACAACGCATTGATTAACAATGAATTTCTTGGTTGACGCGATTTGCTGGCTTGATTTGTCAGTCAAATTTTAGAATAACTTCAAATCGAGAATACTCTTATGAGAATCGTCCACTCGCCACAAATGTCCATTGGTCAAACTACTATCGGTGATATCAAAATAGATCTTAGCTCACGAGATGATATCCCTCATATCTTATTAGGCCTGAAACATATCTACACAACGCCATCGATACGAGAGAGGGTGTTTCAGATTTTAGAGGAGATTGTACCTTGCAAAGATATCGAGGATGAATCAACTCCTGTTAGTATCAATAAAGGCCGGCCGGGTATGGATCAATGGAAAATACTGGTTCTGGGTGTTCTTCGCGTTGGGTTGAATACTGATTATGACCGCATCCAAGAATTGGCAAACCAACACCGAACGGTTCGTGAAATGCTGGGGCATGGAATATTTGACGAAGAAGGGAACTATCGTTTACAAACAATCAAAGACAACGTATCGCTATTGACAGCTGAGATCATGTCACGGATTGATAAGGTAGTTGTTGATGCGGGCCATAGCTTGCTCGGACAAAGCACAAATGAAGATCTAAATGGGCGTTGTGACTCTTCTGTTGTTAAAACAGACGTACACTTTCCGACGGATACCAACCTACTGTTCGATTCTGTACGAAAAATGATTGAAACGTGTGCTTTCCTGTGCACGATTTATTGCCTTCTTGGATGGCGGCAAAGCGCATTCAATATCGAGCAGTTCAAAAAGCTATATCGTAAGGTTCAGCGTTTAAGGCACTCGACATCCAAGAACGAGAAAAAAAGACACGCGCGAACGGAAGCGATTCGAACTGCCCATGAAGCCTATCTTGCCCTTGCTGAATTTTTTCTGAAACGCGCGCTGGCAACGCGTGATCAGTTGCATGAAGTTCACGGTGTACCGTTGGCTATGCTGGCAGACTTATCGTCCTATATAGACGACACGATTCGCCAGATCGACCAAATCAGGCGCAGAGTCATCGAAGCCGAAACGATTCCGCACAAAGAGAAAGTTTTCTCAATTTTCGAACGTCATACCGAGTGGATCAGCAAGGGTAAGGCCGGTGTTCCGGTAGAGTTGGGCATACGTGTTTGTATCATAGAAGATATTCATGGATTCATTCTGTATCACAAAGTGATGGAGAACGAGACGGATGATCAAGTAGCCGTTGAGATGGTGACTGAAACCAAAAAGCGGTTCCAAAACTTTAGCGCTTGTAGTTTTGATAAAGGTTTTCATAGCAAAAAAAACCAGCAAGATCTTGCTGAAGAGCTAAGCAGAGTTGTAATGCCAAAAAAAGGAAAGTTATCCGAAGAAGATAAGTTGCGGGAATATTCCGAAGAATTTATACAAACGAAACGGCTACATTCGGCTGTAGAGTCCGCGATCAATGCTTTACAAGTACATGGTTTAGATAAATGCCCGGATCATGGCATAGAAGGCTTTAAGCGCTATGTTTCTCTAGCCGTGTTGGCTCGTAATATTCATAAGCTCGGAGCCGTTAAGAGACGGATGGAAATTGAGCTAGGGATGGGTCACGACCGAAAAGTAGCCTGAAGCGCTCTAAAAAATAGGCAATATATCTTGGCTAATGGATAGGTACCTTCGAAATCCGGTGTTTTGGGTTTATACGTCTAAATAATTAGCATCCGGATTAATATTTATCCAAGCAGTATCAGATTTCTTTTTTTGATGTGAGTAGATAATGGCCGGAAACATTGGATTTCGGCTTTTTCGGTCAGGCACTAGTTACAAATTATTTGAAGCTTCATCAGGGTTTGACCATGCATGTACGCCCCACGACCTATCTAGAGAATTCCTACATGCCTTTGCTAAGTTGAGCGAAAGTTGTTGCAGCTCTACCTGCTTTTTATCTAACTTAAGAGCATCACCTAGCTCTACCATGGAAGCCTCTACTTGAGAGTTCTCCACCAAGGCCAGCTCACCCCAATACAATTTCCAGAAGCGTTCTTTTGCTTTTCTTCTGTCAGCATCATCTATAGAAGTGGCAAGTACCGCCGCTACCTGTGAAGCCTCTGTGTATAAAGCCAATTGCCGTTCGAGAAATGGTTTTGTTGATTCAATACGCCTGCTCTCAGCTAAGCGCAATGATTCTTTTTCAGCCTGCACCAACTCCTTTTTAGATTTGTCATCCCAAACCCAGACACCCCAAATGAAACTAGCAACCGCTCCTAGAGCAGCAATTAGCTTAAGTGTTTCTTCAAAACCAGATGGTGTTATGTTCATATTTTTTAAGTCCTACCATGAATCAAAACTGTTTAAAATGCGGGTCAGATTGTCATACAGGGCTATCGCACTAAAAAGGGGGTAGACAAAAGGCGAGAATTTTGGTAAATAAGCGTGGGTTAATAACTTAATTGGATGAACGACCCATGAATAAAGTTGTACAACCTCTTACAATTGAGGCCTGTTTTGGAAATATGGAGGACCCACGGATGGATCGCCGAAGGCTACACAAGGCGATCGACATTATGACGATTACGATTTGCGCAGCGATTTGTGGTGCGGAGGCATGGACGGATGTCGAACTGTTTGGCAAGGCAAAACTGGAATGGTTGAAAACGTTTCTGGAACTGCCCAATGGCATACCCTCCCACGATACCTTTGGGCG